>JAISOX010000034.1 GCA_031275325.1 Treponema sp. | reverse complement strand
TTTGATTCGGGCGTGATCTTCGGGAAGGGGAATATGGGCCTGACGGTGATCCTTCCGGACACGGACATCAATACCGGCATAAAGAAGGTGAAGGAACTCCGCGGCAGGATTCCAACAACCTTTACCCAGAAACTCGCGGCAGGATTAAGTTCCAGGCTGGGGCGCTTTGTAAAAGCGGATCGTATTTTGCTGGAGGCCGCGGAAGCGTCGGCAAAATCAAAGACAGACCCGGAGAATCGCACGGTCGCCTTCAAAACCGATCTGGACAAATACCGGGCTTTTATCGAAAAAAAGTCCGTTCAATAACGGTTCTTTCCACTCGTCCTTTTATCACTATAATTCCTGATTCCCGATGATATGCAGATCCCGCTGCGGGAAAGGTATGTGCAGTCCGGCTTCCTCAATCTTTAACTTGACGTTTCTCATCTGGTCCCAATAGATATTCCAATAGACATCGGTAGAGGCCCAGGCGCGGAGCGCGATGTTTACGGAACTGTCCCCCAGGGACTGAACGAGTACCTGGGGCGCGGGATCTTTCAGGAAGCGGGTTTCGTTTTCGGCAATGTCCCGCATTACCCGGAAGGCGGCGTCGATGGAATCCGAGTACGAAATGCCTACCGAAAGTTCCATGCGGCGTTTGCCGTTACGGGAATAGTTTTTAAGCGGCGTTCCCCAGATGCTTGAATTGGGCGCCGAAATGAAAAGTCCTTCGGGAGTTTCCAGAATTGTGGTAAAGAGGTTGATTTCTTGCACTGTTCCGCTGTACGAACCGAATTCGATGTACTCTCCCCGGCGGTAGCTTCCCAAAAGGAGGAGAATGATCCCGGCGGCGATATTCCCCAGCGTATCTTTTAACGCGAGGCCGATGGTCACTCCCGCCGCGCCAAGTACGGCCAGGAGGCTGGCTGTGTTGATCCCGAATGCGTTGAGAATCATGATGACGCAGACGATGAATATTCCATAACGGATAATCCGGCGGAGAATCCGGGCCACAGTCCCGTCTATGCGAAGGCCGCTGTCGATGTTTTTTTTGATAAGCCTGCCGCTGATTCTGGCCGTAACGATGCCCGCGATAAGGATGATCAGGGAAACGATAATATTCCTGATAAAATCCAGCAGGGCGCCGGTATGGTTTTCCAAAAAAGACAAAAGTTCTCTTCCCATGATTCAGAGGATACCGCGAAACAATGGAAAAGATCAATAAATCCGCAGGTTGCGTCAGTTTATGTCACAAAGATCGTGAAAGGAGGATGTAGGAAGAAACCTTTCGAGATGACCTGGTGAGGGCCGCAAGGGAACAACAGTTTCCGAGTACACTTCACCCCTTAAGATGTAACAAATCACGGGAAGCGGTGGATAGCGGCGGACCGGAAACGGAAAGTCCAGCAGATAGAGGCTTTCCCAAAACCTCAGTTTTGGGTGACAAGCTTTGCTTGTCCACAAGCTTTGCTTGTCCACAAGCTTTGCTTGTCCACAAGCTTTGCTTGTCCACAAGCTTTGCTTGTCCGGTTTCCTTGAAATTCGTAATTTGTCGAACCTTCGGTTCGCAGGCTGAAAGCCGGAAGGCTGAAGGTCTCAAAACCGCAAGAGCCTGTGGCTCAAGCCTGTCCCATTGAACCAGAGGTTCGCATCGTGCGCATTAGCGCACAGTCAATTAGTTTTGGGACAGGCTCGATATTTCCCGAATTGTTCCCAATTCAGGGCTTGCTGTCCGGAGCGCCGGTTGAGCCGCTTGAACCGGATCTGTTTTACCTGGTGGTAGAATTGGGCTAATCTCTGGTAGTTGAGCGATATGAAGGCCGAAGGTTCTCCGTAAACGACACCGGCATTTATCTGCGGCAAGGCTTCATGGTCCCGGTTGTATCCCCGTTCCACCTGATCGATGCCCTGGGCGTAAGAGGAGACGCTGGTGATGTCAAAGACGACAAACCGGTTTGACTTGAGGCGGCGGCGGGCCCATTTTTTGAAGAACCGTTCCCGGTGGACCGGGGTATGCCCCCGTCCGAACCAAAAGTTCCCTGATCCGCGGGGAAGGGAGGGGGAGGGGGAGGGGGAGGGGGAGAGCGGGGAAGCCCGGGTATATTCGAACCTTCGGTCCGCGCTTGTTTCGAGCTTGCTCCTGGGTTTTTCATTGGGGTTACTTTTTCAAAATGAGGCACAGGGTCTTTTGGGTTACTTTTTCAATGAGGCAACGCGCGGGATTGAATCATCCGGGGAATTTTGCTATGATCGCCATGACAAGCGCCCTACCCTAGCGTATATAAAAGGAGTATAGGATATGATGAAAGAACGCCTTTTTCCCCGTCCCCACGAAAATTCCCAGGAAAAATGGTCTCTCCCCTTACCGGTATTGTGGATAGGGGCCACCCTTATTTTATGCGGTATCTTTACCCTTGCATCGGTTCCCCGGGCTGAAGCCCAAGGGCGGGATGCAAATCAGCAAAACTGGCAATATACATCGATCCTTCAGAACGTCTTTGATTTTATTCAAAAGCATTATGTAGACACGGTGGACCCCAAGCTGCTCTATGAAGGGGCTATGAAGGGTATGTTTAACGCCCTGGGGGATCCCTATTCTTCATTTCTTGCGGAACGGGACATGATGGACCTGAACGAGACCACCCAAGGTAATTTCGGCGGGGTGGGCCTCTATATTTCCAAACCTGAACGATCCGACGGCAAACCTGCCTATGTAGAAGTGGCGGCTCCTATTGAAGATACCCCAGGCTGGCGGGCAGGGATTAATCCCGGAGATTTGATTATCGAGATAAACAGCGAGCCCACCGACGGGTTAAGCATGGATGACGTCCTTTCCCGTCTTCGGGGAGAGCCCGGGGGGGAAGTCAAGCTCCTCATCCGCCGGAACGAAAAGTTAGAATTCCCCGTTACCTTGATCCGGGCCCTTATTGAGGTTCCCACCACAAAATACGCCATGATAAACGATGTGGGGTACTTAAAGCTCCTCACCTTTACCCCCCGGACCGTGGACCGGGCGAAAGAGGCGATAGAATCTTTTAAGGCCCGCCGCTACCGGAGCCTCATCCTGGATCTGCGTAATAATTACGGAGGGCTCTTGCAGTCCGCGGTAGGGATCAGCGATCTGTTCCTTGACGGGGGCCTCGTAGTCAGTACCAAGTCCCGGATCCCCTCGGAAAACATGGTGTTTAACGCGCGAAGCCAAACGCCGGTTCCCAAGGATATACCGGTCATTGTGCTTATTAACCGGGGTTCTGCATCAGCTTCGGAAATCGTGGCGGGAGCCCTGAAAGACCGGGGCCGGGCATACCTGGTGGGAGAAAAGTCCTTTGGAAAGGGGTCGGTGCAGCAGGTGTATCCCCTGGATAAGGCGGGCTTCAAGATTACCACTGCCCGGTATTATACCCCCAGCGATGTAAACATCGATAAAATCGGTATACCTCCTGATTTAGAGGTAAAGTTCCCGGAATTTACCGACGCGGATGCGGAACAACTCAGCGCGCTCATTACCGCGAACCGGATACCCGGTTTTATTGAAACCCACCCCAACGCCGCTAGCGCGGAAATAGCCGCCTTTGCCGGGGAGCTTGCTCAGGAATATCAACTGGATGCGGTTTTGCTCCGCCGGCTTATCAGAAACGAGCAATACCGGACCACCCAAGCGCCGGTATATGATTTAGAATACGATGTACAGCTTCAGGAAGCGATCAAGATTCTGCAGGGAGGGGCCTACGGCGCCTTGATGCAGACCACCAAGACCTTGAAGGTATTGCAGGAAGAGGCGGTCTTGGAAGAGCTTCCCCTGGCATCCTAGGCATGTTTGACTTCCCATGATTCAAGCTCGATATGCTGCTCCCGCGCGAGCGGCATCATACTTTTGGAGCGTGCGCCGTGGACACTGAAAATGCGGGACGAGAACCGGAGATACTACGGGAACGGTTAAGTTTATTAAAAGTTCCTTTGGATATAATTGGGCTGGAACAGCTGGGGGATATTATCCGGACCCTGCTGGATTCGGGAGAAGGTAAAAATATCATCTTGCTTTCCCTCTGGGATCTCCTGCGCGCCCGAAGAAACAAAGAATACCGGGCGTATGTGTTCAGCGCCGCGTTGGTGGTTCCCATATCAAAAAGCCTGGCAGGAGGGGCCCGGTTTATAAGCAATAAATCGGTGCCCCGGTATATGCCCTTTGATTTTGTCGTCAAGCTGCTCACCAGCCTGGAAGAACGGGAATTATCCCTGTACTTGCTGGGCGGAAAGTCCCGAACCCTGAGAAAAGCGGAAAAAAACATACGCCAAACCTTTCCGCGGCTGCGTATCGTGGGCCGGTATACCGGAGCCTTTAAGAAATCTCAGGAGAACCGTATCCTGGAGGCCATCAGAAAGGCGTCGCCCTCGCTGTTATTGGTGGGGAAAGGTATTGCCGGCGGGGAACAGTGGATCGCGAAACATGACGCCCGTCTTCCCGGGGGGCTTCGTTTGTGGTGCAGCGATCTCTATGAAATATTTGCAGAGCAGCGAAAGCACCCCTCCCAGTATTCCTTTGATCATGGCCTTGACTGGATAGGCTATTGTTTGCAGAAACCTGTCCGGGTATTCAAAGTATTTCCCTACCTGTATTATAAAAGCCTCTTGCTGGCGTACCGCTTATTCAAACAAGAGGATCCTTCCAGAAAATAGGGCCTGGGAAGTATCCCGTGCCTGTTGTGCGTCCTACGGACCGCTTTGAAGAAAACCCCCTAGGTTCCAGAAAAAGAGACCGGTCTATGTGGCTATGGGGGAAGTTTCCTGCAAAAGCCCGTCTCCTTGAACATAAAGCCTGGATTGAAAAAAGCAACGCGGGGAAGTACAAAAAGGGCTGCCTTGAGGAGACCCCTGGGCAGCCCCTTTTTGAAGCGTCTAAAAACGGTCCAGCACGTCCTTTACTGCCTGGGGACTTGCGGCCCCCTGAATCGCGGCAAAGGATGGTGAATTAAGCAGTTCAAGAAGACGGCTCAAAACCTGCAGATGCTGTTCCCGGGATAAGGTGTCCATCAAGAGCAGCACCACTGTGTGAACCGGCTCAAGGCTGCCGTACTCGATACCAGCCCGGGAAAAACCCATGGCCCCGACTATGCCGCCCACGGCGTTGCAATACCCGTGAGGCACTGCGATACCCGCTAGAATCGCGGTATTCATCTGCTGTTCCCGGGAGATCACCGCGTTGAGCATTTCCTCCCGGTCATATTCCGGGTACTGCCCCGCGATGATCTCAATAAGCTCTGCAAAAACCTCATGTTTGGTTTTGCTTTCCAGTTTCAGCTTGATGAGTTCCCGCCCGAATATATTACTCAATGGCATCTCCTGTTCCTCCGCCTTTTGCCCGGTCTTGCAAGAACAGTTCCGCAGGAACTACCACAAATCCGATGAGGCCGCATACGCCCAACCCCACGGCGATGGCTCCTTGCACTACCTTATAACCTACTTCGGTTGAACCGAAAACGAAGCCTATGATTATCCCTGCCATAACGGTCAGCAGCAGGGCGCTGCCAAATACCTTCCAAAAAATATGCCATAATTTTTCCATACCCTTACCCTTTTTCTTGAGGATCTGCAAAGAACGTTCAAAACACGTAATTACCACGTACCAGGGCAGGAATCAAATGCGGAGTTTAAGCAGGATAGTATTTTTTACCTTGAGGGTAGCGCTATTGAGAGGCGTCCCTAAGGAGGGCTGACAAAAAGCGGAAGCCCCCTTATGGGGTTCGCCATGAATAAAGATGCGTTGGAATCCTGTTCGCAGCGGCGTAAACTGGGGGCCCTCTATTTTGGTAAGCAGCGCGGGTTCCTCGGTTGGGGAGGGGACAAAAGGGTCAATGCTTCCATGGGTAGTACCCGCTTTTTCTGCGGCGAATCGAGCGGCCCGCAGAGGCTCCACTGCTGCAAGGCAAAAGCTGACCAAGAGGGAAAGGACCGTGAAACCTGTTATGAGTATACGGGGCAGCCTGTTCCTCAGTAACCGAAGCATGATTTCATTATACCAGTCTCCCCACATTATACAAGCCAAAACTGCGGTAAAAAAGTCACATGATGCCGGAGCAAAGGGCCGCGCCTTCCTTACAAGCCCGCTTGTTCCAGCAGGGTATGATTCTGCAGCAGTTCCTGGGTTGGCCCCTCCGCGAAGACCCGGCCCTCCTTCAAGAGTATCGCCCGGGGGCATAGCGTCTGAGCCAGGTCCAGATCATGGGTAGCCACCAGCATGGTCTGGGGCAGCCCCGCGAGGATGGAGATGAGGGTCCGCCGTGAACGGGGGTCCAGAAACGCAGAAGGTTCATCCAAAAGGAGCAGGGAAGGGTCCATCACCAGGACCCCTGCCAGGGCGGCAAGCCGTTTCTCCCCGCCTGAAAGTTTGTGGGACAGCCGGTTTTTAAGATGACTGATACCCAGTTGCGCTAAGATGGCGGCGATCCGCTCCTCAATGGCCGTTTCATCAAACCCATAATTCCGCAGCCCAAAACCAATATCATCCATGAGGGTGGGCATGAACAACTGATTATCCGGATCTTGAAATACCATCCCCGCGAGCTGCCGCAGTTCCCGGAGCCGTTCCTGGTTCATGGGGATGCCTCCCAGGGTGATCCCTCCTTCCCGGGGTTTAATGACCCCAATGAGGGTAAGGAGCAAGGTAGATTTTCCTGCGCCGTTGGCTCCAATCAAAGCGACCCGCTCTGCTGGTTCCAGGGAAAAATGTATATCCCTTAAAACCAAGGGATCCCCGGGACTGTATTGTACGGTGAGATGCTTGACGTGCAGCATGATAAAACGGAAAAATCCCTATCCTATGAGGCGTCCCAAAAACACGCTGGCATTGAAGAAACGGAATACCCCCAGGGCTATACCCAGCCCCAGGGTATACCCGTAATCCACGAGGCGAAACCCCTGCTGCCGCGTGCTCCGGCAGATCCCATCAAAACCCCGGCATTGCATGGCATGATACACCCGTTCCGCCCGGTCAAAACTCCGCAGTATGAGCTGCCCGAGAAAAGAACCCATATCCTGCATCTTGATGCCTTTTTGAGCCGGGGAGCGTAAGCTATAGGCAGTAACCATCGCGGCCGCTTCTCCGAGCAATACCGAGATGTACCGGTAGGTCATCAGTAATTGCAGGTTCAGTATCTTAGGGATCCCAAGCCTCGTGAGCTGCCAGCTGATTTCAAAGAAAGGGGTAGTCGCTATAAGGAGTAATACCCCAAACACGGTGAGCAGCGTTTTCAGCAGTATGGAAACCAGGGACACCATACCGGTACTGACCCCCCACGGGCCAAGATACAAAGCGGTTTCAGGGAGCAAGAACAGGTTGCTGATACCCCCCATGAGGGCAAAGGGTAATGCCGCAAGGAGCCTTCCCAAGAGAGGCTTGTAAGGGGTCCCCGAGAGCGGCATGAGGACCGCAGGGTACAAGAGAAAGGGCATGAGTCCGCTGACCTGGCCGGAAGGGAAGGAAATGACCGTTACCACATACCCGCAGGCGGTAAGGAGTTTTGCCCGGGGGTGCAGCCGGTGAACAGGGGAAGTCCCCAGAGCGAGCCGTTCCAGAGTATCCATCCCTGCAGCGGCCTTATACAGGTTCATGAGCTACGCGGCCTTTCGCACCCGGTGGATGATAAACCCGATCCCCCCGGCCAAGACAATGGTGATAATACTGCCCAGGATGCCTGCGGTAGCAGTCCCCAGGACAGAACCTTCTTCGTCCCCGGAAAAGCTATAATCCGGCATGAAAGCCGTGGTCTCTACCACTGAGGACGCGGTCTCATACACCGGCCCTTCCCGCTCAAGCTCAGGGGTCCCCGCGACTCTTTCCATGGACCACTCCAGGCCGTCGGGGTATGCCGAGGCAAAGAGGGAGAGGATCCCGCCCGTCAAGACCGTGAGGGCCAGGAAACTGATGAGGATCTGCTTTGTGGGAAGGGTCTGAGGAATTGGCCGGTCTTCCAATGCGCTGTCCAGGAGTTCAGGCCGCGCCCGGTGAACGTAACAGAGTACCCCCGCGGTAACGATCCCTTCCACCAAACCGATGGCCAGATGAATAGGCTGCATCAAAACAAGAAAGGCCCCAAAGGGCAATTCGGTTATGCCCGAAAGGAGGGTCTCCAGGACCACGCCAAACGCCCCAAGCTGCAAGCCGATGACTACCGCAGCTATGGAGGCGATGATGATATGCTGAGGCGCGGCATGGGGTTTGCCGGTTTCCCCCTTTTTCCCCCGTTTCATCAGGGGTTTAAAAATAAGCTGAAAAGCCAGGAAACAGGAGGTAACCCCCATATTAAAGACGTTACACCCATAGGCTAACAGGCCCCCGTCGGCAAAAAACAGGCATTGGATTAAGAGGACCGACGCCAAGGTAAGCAAAGCCGGGAAAGGCCCCAGGATGGCCGCCAAAAGGATACCGCCCCCAATATGACCGGATGAACCCGTACCGGGGATGGTGAAGTTGATCATCTGCCCCGCGAATACCAGGGCTCCCATGACCCCCATCATGGGGATTTTCTTTTCATTCAAGGTATCCCCCGCCATTTTTTTAACCCCATAGGCGATGGCCAGGGCGCTCACCCCGGTCATCACCCCGCCTACTGCTGGTGAAAGCAAGGCATCTGCCATGTGCATAGTAACGCTCCTTATAAATAAAATAAATTCCCGCTCCATAGAGCAGGATGCGGCTTTTCGCCGGTCAGGCGGTGAAAAAGCCCCGGTATAACCATAGAACCATGCAAAAAGCCATGAAGACCCGCTTGTTTCATACCAAGCGCCAGCCTTCATGGCTTTTTTATTGCGAAACAGAGAACCCTCCGACACATCCCGTTCCCAACCTTCATGATGGGGAACGAAATCAGTATACCCCGGTTATCCCCTAGGGTCAAGCTGTATGAGGGGCGGGCTTTTTTTCTTGAGGCCAAGGCTTAAAAATGCGCGGGCCCCTTGCGCTCCCGTGCCTTTGCCCTGAGCCTCGCTGCCGCGTAACAACCGCTTCCCCTGCCCCCTTCAGTTTTCCGGCCTGTCGGGAACTTTTGCCTTCATGCCGGGAACTTTTGCCGACAGGCCGGAAAAGTTTGCCTTCATGCCGGGAACTTTTGCCGACAGGCCGGAAAAGTTTGCCGACATGTCGGGAACTTTTGCCGACATGAAGGGAAGGTTTTGCCGACATGTCGGGAAGGTTTGCCGACCGGCAGGGAGGTTTTGCCGACATGTCGGGAAGGTTTGCCGACATGAAGGGAACTTTTGCCGGCCTATCGGGAAGCCGTACCCTGAGCTCACGGTAAGACCGCTTGACCCTGGTTCGGGCCTTTCAGTATCCTGAAGCGCATGGCCTGAGGACCGCGCCGCGCGCCTCCTTCCCCAGGCCTTCCCGTCATGAGGGGATGAGGAAGCGCGCCCCCTGTAACCCTGATAAGCACGGCCATAAAAATCCTTGGCAGTACCACAAGCAAGGCCCTGGAGGAGATGAACAATGAGTGAAAAAATACGTGAACGCATTTATGCGGATAATGCGGCAACCACCCCGGTCTCTGAAAAAGCCCTGGCCGCAATGCTGCCCTATTTCCGGGAACGCTTCGGTAATCCTTCGGCGATTTACAGTTATGGCCAGGAAGCAAAAAAAGCCTTGGAGCACAGCCGCGGGGCGGTGGCAAAAGCCATCGGCGCTTTAAACAACGAAATCTATTTCACCTCCGGCGGGACGGAAAGCGATAATTGGGCGATTCATAGCGTAGGCGCATTGAAAAGCAGCAAGGGGAAACATATCATTTCCACTGCGATAGAACACAACGCGGTTTTACGCACCCTGGAAACAATGCAAGCCCAGGGGTATGAGATTACCTTACTGAACCCCGATAAAAACGGACAAATAGCAGCGGAAGCGCTGGAACGCGCGATACGGCACGACACGATCCTCATCAGCATTATGACCGCCAATAATGTGGTGGGAACGGTATTGCCCATTGAAGCCCTCGGCGCGGTAGCCCGCAGGCATAACATCATCTTTCATACCGATGCGGTTCAAGCCGCCGGGCATATACCGGTTACTGTACGCGCCCTTTCTGTTGACTTGCTTTCCCTGTCAGCCCATAAGTTTCATGGGCCCAAAGGGGTGGGCGCGCTGTTCTCAAAAATACCGCTGACCCTGCCCCCGTATATCACCGGCGGCGGCCAGGAAAAAGGACGCCGTTCTGGAACTGAAAATGTCCCGGGCATTGCCGGCATGGCCGCGGCGCTAGAAGAAGGCGCAGAAAATGTACCCCATACCGCCCCATACCTGCGGGCATTGCGGGACAAACTCATGGACAGGACCCTCAAAATACCCGGCGTATATGTAACCGGGGATCCGGTCAACCGTTTACCGGGCCACGCGTCTTTTGTATTTGAAGGGATTAGGCACAGCGCTCATGTAATCACCCTGCTCAACGAAGCAGGGATTTGCGCAAGCTCCGGTTCCGCCTGCTCGGCGTCCTCTACCGAAGCCCCGCACGTCCTGCGGGCCATGGGGTATGATGAGGAGATTGCCCGGAGCGCGTTGAGAATATCCCTGTCCCAGTATAATACGGAACAGGACATTGACAGGATCAATGAAGAACTTCCCCGTATTATCAGGGAAGTACGCCATAAAAAAGACGGCCCCTTAGGGTAAACGGGCGAGCAGGTCTGTATAGTACCGGGTTTCGATCTTATCCCTATCAATGCCTAAGCGGCGCAAGAGGTCTAATAAGCGGGTACGGGCAGCGGCAACGGTTTCAGGCCGGTCCGTATCCTCAAGCAGCTCCAGTTCCACAAACCAGCCCAGGCCTGAGACCTGGGCCAGTTCCACGGTGATACCCTCATAATCCCAGGCCCAGCCCTGCTTATGTTTCCGTATCCCCGGTTCAAAACCAAAGCGGCTGAGGAGGTCTTCAAAGAGCGGCCCCTCAGACACGCTGAATTCCCGCTCATGATTTACTTCGATGCCCTCCCGGATCTCCTTGGTCTTATAGGTTATCAGGACCTGCCGGGTAATCCTTCCCTGCGCGTCGGTACTGGTTTCTTTTCGGATCCGGATTCCCGACGGGGGAAAAGAACCCCCGGGGCCGCCGGGAACAGGATGCCAGTAGGCATCTTCTTTTTCAAAAGCCCTGGATACCAGGGATAAGCCGGTTAAGGCAGTTCTCAAGGCTTCCGGATCCGCAACCCAGGCCTTCAGTTCAATTTCAATACTCATACCCTGAGTGTAACCGATAGGTATGGCGCTGTGGTTTTTATGCGGCTGTTTTTTATGTAAAAGTTTTTAAACCAGCCGCGGTTCCAAAACTTCAGTTTTCGGAACAAGCCCGCGGTTCTTTTTGGGTTATTATTTTTTAAAGATTTATACTATATTCCAGTTATGTGCATAGTTTCCAGGAAAATCCTTGAGTATTGGACCGGACCGGGATATATACTCTTATAGCATAGAAGAAAGGTAGAAAAAACCGATATACTAGTAGTATGAATGGTGGATACGGTGGTTTTTATCCTTTTTTATGTACGATGGCGCTCTGTATCGCGGTAACCATGTATACCGGTGCAGAAGAAGCGGTTCATATTGTTCAAGGAGGAGATACGATTTATTCCATCGCCCGTTCCTACAACATTGATATTGATACCCTTATGCAGGCTAACGGCATTACGGATCCCCAAAAATTACCTATAGGGAAGCGTCTTACCTTGCCGCAAACAAACGCTTCAGGGCGTATGGAATACCGGGTTGTTAAAGGGGATACCTTATACAGTATAGCCCGGCGGTATGGGATTACCCTGGAAGCCCTGCGGAGGGCCAATGATCTGGCGGATACCTATGTGTTAAAAGAGGGGGATCTCCTGCGTATTCCCGATGGAGGAGGGGATAAGCCGGTTACTTCCAGCGGCACAGGAACGGTAACCTCCAGTGGAACGCGGACAAATACTAAGACTTCCAGCAGCAGCCCTCCCCAAGCAGCCCCGGCAAAGAGCGGAACTATACGCTGGCCCGTGGCGGCGAAAGAAGTAACCTACATGACCGGTAAATTATATGGGGTGGTGCTGATAGGGGAAAAATCAGAGGCAGTAAGAAGCCTCACCCAAGGAACCGTGGTGTCTGCCGGGCCCTACCGCGGTTTTGGAAGGGTGGTGATTGTGCAGGTAGCAGGAGGTTATTTATACGTATACGGAGGTTGTGAACGTTTATCGGTAAAGGAAGGGGATAAGGTTGCTTCGGGAACAGAGTTGGGGAAATTAGGGCTTGACACAATATCCAAAAAACCACAATTATTCTTTCTAGTGTACCAGAGCAGTACCCCTATTGATCCTGCAAAAGCCCCGCGGACCTAATGGGTGCATCGTGAACCGGGGCGGAATCGAGTTTTATAAAAGGTTTAAAATATATAAAAACATTAAGAAGGTAAAGGGTATGTTAAAAACAAAATCGGCAGTTGAGCGTGAAGAACGGGGGACGAGAAAACAGGGGATTGTCTTGTATTCTAAGGAGGAAGAAGGAGTGAAATCGGCCCGTACCGGTAAATTAAGCCACGTTACTCGGTCTTCAAAAAAGTCCAAGATTTCCAAAGAAACCGATCCCTTGGCATTGTATTTTAAGCAGATCTCAAAATTTTCGCTTTTAACCGTCCAGGAAGAGCAGGGTATCGGTGAAAAAATAGTGGTCATTCGGCAAAAACGGACAGAGCTGGATCAGGCGTATAAGGGAAGGGAGCACGAAGGGAGCTACAAGAAAGAACGGCTTGCCCTGGATAATGCGCTCCAGATGTATAAAAGCAAGATGATTAACGCTAACCTGCGTCTGGTGGTTTCCATTGCGAAAAACTATCAACACCGGGGTTTATCCCTCTTGGATCTCATTGATGAAGGGAATATCGGGCTCATTGAAGCAGTGGATCGCTTTGATTATACTCGGGGCTGCCGTTTTTCCACCTATGGCACCTGGTGGATCCGGCAGGCCATCATCAAAAGTATCGCTGATAAGGGCCGGGTTATCCGCATCCCGGTCCACATGCTCAATACCATTAAGAAGTGTTATTTTGTCTCCAAGCAATTAACCCAGGATCTAGGCCGGGATCCGAGTAATGAGGAATTATCCGAATATTTAGGGTTACCCGTTGCCAAGGTGAAGGAGATTGTGAAACTCTCCCAAGAAACCACCAGCCTGGATACCATTGTGGATGACGGCAACCTTACCCGTTTGGCGGATCTCATTAAAGACGATACCCTTGCAGAGCCTTTTGAACTGGCATTTTCCACCACCCTTCAGGAGACCATGGAGGACATTCTTTCCCGCCTCTCTGAACGGGAAATGAAGATCATCCAGCTTAGGTTTGGGCTGGCTGGCGAAGGTCCTTTAACCTTGGAAGAAACAGGCCGCATCTTAGGCATAACCCGTGAACGGGTCCGGCAAATTCAGGAGAAAGCCACCTTTAAGCTGCGGGGCCTCAGAGAAATCCACGAATTAAACGAAAATCCCTAAATATGGCCTCCATGAAGCAGGTTTGGGCTTCTCCGCGTCTCCCCAGACCTGCTGGAGCTTAGGTTTTTAAAGATCTTCTCCAGGAACTGGAATGGGATACTCCCCGGTAAAACAGCCGAGACAGTAGCCCCTCTGCTCATGGTTAAAAGCTAGGGATTCCAGGAGGCCCGCTACAGAGAGAAAGGCCAGGCTGTCTGCTCCCAGGGATTTACCGAGTTCAGTAACGCTGTTCATGTTGCTGATCAGATCCTTTCGATGGGGGGTATCAATACCGAAATAACAGGGAAACCGGACCGGCGGCGAACACACCCGGATATGCACTTCCTTGGCCCCGGCATTCCGCAGGATAGAGACCAGCCGCCTGCTGGTGGTTCCCCGGACAATGGAGTCGTCGATGATCACCACCCGCTTTCCCTGTACTTCGCTTTGAATGACGTTGTGTTTCACTGAAACGGCTTTTTCCCGCAGTTCTTGATTCGGGGCAATAAAGGTCCGGCCCACGTACTTGCTTTTGACAAAACCCAGGCCAAAGGGGGTTCCCGTAGCTCTCCCATAGCCGATAGCCGCGGGGATTCCTGAATCAGGGACCCCCATAACCAGGTCCGCCAGGACCGCGGATTCCCGCCCGAGGATTTCCCCTGCCTGGATCCGGGCTCCGTACACATCAACCCCATCAATCACGCTATCAGGCCTGGCAAAGTAGACATACTCAAAGGCGCAGACCCCACGCCGGGTTTTTTCACTAAAACTAGAAGAGCGGACCCCTTCGGCATTGATGATGATCAGTTCTCCTGGCTCTATGTCCCGGAGGAAGGTTCCTCCCACTGCATCAATAGCGCAGGATTCACTGGCGAGGATCCAACCGCCCTCGATCTTCCCCAGGCACAGGGGCCGAATTCCATTGGGATCCCGGGCCCCCACAAGAGATTCATTGGTCATAACCACCAGGGCATAGGAACCTTTGATGAATTGGATCGTATCAGTGAGGGCTTTTTCCAAGCCCTTCTTGTAATTTTTGGCGATGAGATTGACGACAACTTCACTGTCGCTGGAGGAGGTAAACCCAATCCCCCCATCTTCTAAGAGTTCCCGAACCACATGGGCGTTGGTCAAGGTACCGTTGTGTACCACTGCGATGGAACCCAGCTTGAAACGACTCACAAAGGGCTGGGCGTTTTCAATACTGCTTGTCCCTACAGTGGAATACCGGACATGGCCCACTGCGGTAGACCCTTGAAGCGTACTGAGAACCTCTGGAGTAAACACGTCTCCCACCAGTCCCATCCCTTTACGGCATGTAATGGCCTTATCCTTGACCACCGCAATCCCCGCGCTTTCCTGCCCTCGGTGCTGTAACGAAAAAAGACCGTAATACACCAGGGAAGCCCCGTCCCGCTCAGGATCCGTACAGAAAACCCCGAACACCCCACAGGCTTCATGTAAGGCATCGTCGGTATATACTAGGTTTTTCAGATTCATTGATAGCCTATACGGTTTACTATTTCGGCATAGGCTTCCTCCACATCCCCCAAATCCCAGCGAAACCGATCCTTATCGAGCTTTTTGTTGGTTTGAGCATCCCATAAACGGCAAGTATCCGGGGAAATTTCATCGGCTACTACCAGTTTCCCCTCTTTGTCCAGGGTCCGGCCAAATTCGAGTTTGAAATCAATGAGTTTAATCCCCTTTTCCAGAAAGAAATGGGAAAGCCTCGCATTAACCTGGGCAGTGTAGGCCAAGATACTTTTAATTTCCTCGAAACTGGAAACCCCAATGGCTACGGCATGATACTCATTGATCAGGGGATCTCCCAGGGCGTCATCTTTGTAGGAAAGTTCAAACACCGTCGTTTTCAGGAGAGTCCCTTCTTCAAGGCCCAGGCGCTTTGCCATAGATCCGGCAGCCACATTCCGGACAATCACCTCCAGCGGGATGATCTGTACTTTTTTACAGAGCATAGCCCGTTCTGCTATCCGGGCAACAAAATGGGTGGGTATCCCGGCGTGTTCGAGCAAGCCGAAAAGCCCAGCGGCAATGGTATTGTTCATGATCCCCTTATCCTGAATCTGCCCCTTTTTTTCCCCGTTAAAGGCAGTGGTGTCATCTTTATAATGAATGATGACCAGATCTTCCTTATCAGCATCATCCAGGGCATAGACCTGCTTCGCCTTACCTTCGTATAAGAGCCGTCCTGGTTTAATCCCTTGCGGAACCCCTGGTTGCCTATGGTTCATAGTTCCACCTTTTCAGTATTTTCTTCAAAATCAGCCTTCATGGCAGCCCTGAACGCCACAAGCCGCGCTTGTAAGCCGGGGTATTTAAGGGCAAGCATCTGACAAGCCAGATACGCCGCGTTTGCCCCGTTATCCACCCCTACCACGGCCACCGGGATAGGTCGCGGCATCTGGACCATAGACAAGAGGGCATCCATCCCACCCAGGCCCCCTGAGTTGATGGGTACCCCGATCACCGGGATCAAGGTCAAACTGGCTATCACTCCTGGCAGGTGAGCTGCAAGCCCCGCGCCGGCAATGATCACCTCGGTTCCGTGGCTTTCCAGCTTTCTGATGGTTTCTTGCAGGAGTTCCGGTGTACGATGGGCTGACAGTACCTGGGCAGTGTAATCCACTTCCAATTCCCGGAGCACCTGGGCAGCTTTTTTCATGATAGGGGTATCCGATGGGGACCCAAAAATGATGGCAACCTTCATAGTTAAGGAAGATACCACGTTAAGGATTGGAAAACAAGCTCATACCAGCGTACCTCCTAGCAGGTTTTGTAAACCTAAATCAGTACAAAAAATTAAAAAAAATACATGTTGCGCTTGACATTTTTTTATCAGAGCGATATTATTCTTAGTATGACTATAAGACTAATAATATAAATGATATACCGGAGTTGTAAAAGAAGTTCACCGGGCATATACTACCATTTCAAGGAGAATACTATGGCGCCTAAAACCCATATCGATCAATGGGCCTTTGAAACTAAACAGTTACACATAGGCCAGGAAGAGCCGGATCCGGCTAGCGATGCCCGGGCAGTACCGATTTATCAGACCACATCCTATGTGTTTCATAATTCCGCCCATGCGGCAGCCCGTTTCGGCCTTACGGATCCAGGTAACATCTACAACCGGCTTACTAACTCAACGCAAGATGTGCTGGAAAAACGCATAGCCGCGCTAGAAGGGGGCGTTGCTGGTTTGGCCTTGGCCTCAGGGGCTGCGGCAGTTACCTATAGCTTCCTTAACCTTGCCCAAGCAGGGGATCATATCGTCTCAGCTAAGACTATCTATGGGGGTACCTATAACCTTTTGGCCCATACCCTGCCTATATATGGTATTACCACCACCTTTGTAGACCCTGAAGAAAAGGATAGTTTTGCCCAGGCCATACAGCCCAAGACCAAGGCTATCTTCATTGAGACCTTGGGGAACCCTAATTCCAATATTATTGACATTGAGGCCCTGGCCAAACTCGCGCATGAGCACCGTATACCCTTAGTAGTGGATGCTA
This sequence comes from Treponema sp., assembly GCA_031275325.1. Lineage (GTDB taxonomy): Bacteria > Spirochaetota > Spirochaetia > Treponematales > Breznakiellaceae > JAIRLU01. The sequence continues at coordinate 3,940 of JAISOX010000034.1, read as the reverse complement.
CTTTCACCACTCCCTATCTGCTTCGTCCCATTGAGTACGGGGCGGATATTGTCATCCATTCGGCCACCAAATTCATCGGCGGTCATGGTACCACCCTGGGGGGTATCATCGTGGACAGCGGTAAATTCGACTGGGAGGCCAGCGGTAAATTCCCTGGGATAACCGAGCCGTGCCCCAGCTACCACGGTATTTCTTTTGTCAAAGCTGCAGGCCCTGCGGCTTTCATTGTACGGATCCGGGCCATTTTGCTCCGGGATACGGGGGCATCGATCTCTCCATTCAATGCATTTCTCTTGCTTCAGGGAGTGGAAACCCTTTCCCTCCGGGTAGAACGGCATGTGGAGAATACCCTCAAGGTTATCGACTACCTCAAGACCCAGCCCAAGGTACTCAAGATCAACCATCCTTCTCTGCCCGAGGATCCCAGTCATACCCTTTATAAGAAATACTTCCCCCAAGGAGCAGGTTCGATTTTTACGTTTGAGATCAAAGGAGGCGCTAAAGAAGCCCAGGAATTCATTGATAGGCTCCAGATTTTCTCCCTTCTGGCCAATGTGGCGGATGTGAAGTCTCTGGTGATTCACCCGGCTAGCACTACCCATTCCCAGCTCAGTGAAGAGGAGTTGTTGGAACAGGGGATCAAGCCGAACACAGTGCGGCTCTCTATTGGTACTGAAAACATTAAGGATATTATCGCAGATTTGGATCAGGCATTTAAATAAGGGTGTTTCAAAACAGCCTCAAAGACAGGTCCAGGGGAGCTTGAAGAAAGCTCAAGTAATGCTCCTTCACCGTCATTATATTGTTTCTCGTACATTGTTTTCCTCCTCCTAGGCGGTAGAGATTTTCTCTATCGCCTTTTTGTTTACCTGTATACCGCGGGAATTCAAAAGAGCAGGGCTTATTCAGGCAAAGGAAAGGTTATTGCCTGTATACGAGGATCCTGGGCATGAGGGGAAATTACCAGGGGAATACCAAAGACATCAGCGAGTATCCCTTCCTGAAGGACCGTATCAGGTTTCCCCAGGGCAAGGATTTGTCCCTTATGAACCAGCGCGATACGGTCGGCATATAAACTCGCCAGGCTGAGATCGTGGAGACTGACCAGAGCGGCCAGACCGCTCTTGGTCATGGAACGGATCAGGTTCATCACCATATACTGGTACTTGGGATCCAGGTTATTGGCCGGTTCATCCAAAAGGAGGAGCCGTGCTTCCTGGGCCATGGCCCGGGCAATGAGGACTCGCTGGAATTCACCGCCGGAAAGCTCTGTTACCCGGCGGTCTTCAAAACCTGAAAGCCCTGCAGTCATAAGCGCCCGGTCTGTGGCGTCTCGGTCCAAAGCAGTCTCTGCAACAAAGATGGTCCGGTAAGGCGACCGTCCCTGGGATACCACTTCCTGCACCGTAAAAGGCCAATCAGGGGTGGCGCCTTGAAAGAGGAAACTTATGTATCCCCCTTTTTCTTTTTTCCCCATACGCTGTATATCCTTCCCATCCAGCAATATCCGGCCTGCCAGGGGTTTCAAGATGCCTCCGATGGTTTTAAGGAGGGTGGTCTTCCCTCCGCCATTCGGACCTGCCAGGGCCAGGAGTTCCCCAGGCTTCACGGTCAGGGAAATATTGCTCAGTATCATCTGACGCTTAAACCCCACCTTCAGGTTTTCCAATTCCAGCCGGGCTCCGGGGGTTTGAGATACAACTGAAGGACGGACCGGTTTCATCATCAGAATCGTCCTAAACGCCTGCCTCGATAGGCCAGCAGGTAGATGAAGAAGGGTGCTCCTCCCAAAGAAGTGATAATGCCAATGGGGATTTCCATGCTTCCCCCAAGATTCCGGGCGAGGATATCCGCCAAAAGCACCAAAAGGGCGCCCCCGAGGGCCGTAACAGGAAGGAGCTTTTTATGGGTGGGCCCGGTGATCATCCGCATTGCATGGGGAGCGATGAGACCCACAAAACCGATGATCCCTGCCGCGGAAACCGCGGCGGCGGCGGCGAGGGAGGCTCCCAGGACAATGAATAGCCTCGTCTTTCGAACATCGGTCCCCAAACTTTCAGCCACTTCCTCTCCTTGGAGCAGCAGATCCAGGGGGCCATGGTTCAAGAACACCATAAGGCAACCAATGAACATCACCGGAAGGATCGCGGGTAATTCAGTCCAGGAAGCCCCATTAAGGCTCCCCAGGAGCCAGTAATACACCTGATGAAGGGCCTGATCTTTCAAGACCAGGATGAGGGAAAGGAGGGCTGAAAACAGGGAACTCAGGCTCACGCCAGCGAGGAGCAGGGCTGTTGTAGGGGGAGGATTTCCCGCGCTTCGGGATATAACAAAAGCCAGGAACACCGCTATCAAGGCCCCTCCAAAGGCGCATAGAGCCACGGGAGATACAGGTCCGGTCAGAGAGAGACCCGCGGTTATTGCCAGAGCTGCCCCCAGGGCCGCGCCAGAGGATGCGCCAATCACATAAGGGTCTGCCAAGGAATTCCGAAAGATCCCCTGAAAAGCTGCGCCTGATACCCCCAAGGACGCCCCCACAGCCATAGCGAGGATGATCCGGGGAAGCCGAAGCTCGAACAGGATGAGCGCCTCTGTTCCATCCCCTTCTCCGGTTTGTAAAAACTGCCATACCTGCCAGAGCGCTTCAGGACTTAAACCTCCAGAACCGCTCAGTAAGGCCCCAAAAAAAGCAGGAATCAGCGCCAGGGAAAGGATGATGATCAGGGGCCCGGTCCTGTACCGGCTGCTCATGGGTACTCCGGCTTACTGAGATTTAAGGAGCCAAGCATAGGTATCATCCATGGAATTTTCAATCTTTTAAAAACCCTCGCTTGAGGCTGGTTTAAAAGGGCAAATTGTGAAACAGCCTCACTTGCCATAAAGAATATCCGCGATACTTACCACCGCGTCGGCAAGCCGCGGTCCATAGCGGTAGAGGGTATCTGCATTGACCAGGGCGATATGATTCTGCTGCACCGCAGGAATCAGCCCCCATCCAGGCCGGCTGGCCAGGGCCCGGGGATCTATGATCTTCCCATGATCATCCCCGGCTATGATCCAATCGGGCTTCCTCCGTACTACCTGCTCAGTACTCACCATAGGCCATTCTTCGTTTATATCCTCGAAAATATTCTTCCCTCCCCCAAGGCGAATAGCTTCACTGATAAAGGTCTTACCCCCGGCGCTTATAAGAGGCTCGTCAGAGAGTTCCCAAAATACCCGAGGGGATTCCCGGTTCCCCCGGCGTTCCTCAACTTGGCGTATTTTTTCCTGCATACCTCCTATTACCTCCTGGGCTTCCCGGACATTTCCCGTGAGGATACCTAAGGTCTCTATGGTTTGATAAACTTCCTTAAAGTTCTTGGGTTCTACCGCAAAGAAGGGAATGGAAAGCCGTTCTAATAAGGTGATAAGCCTCCCGTGCATAAATGCGGAAATAATAACCATATCGGGCTTTAAACGGGCAATAGTCTCTATGTTTACGGTGATCCCTGAGAATCCTCCCACTTTAGTCCGGGAAGCTGCCTCTGGGGGGTAATTACAATATTCGGTAACCCCCAGAACTTGATCCCCTGCGCCAATGGCAAAGAGGATTTCCGTAACTCCCGGACTTAAACTCACCACCCTCTGGGGAGGGGCTTGCAGGGTTATCGGCCTTCCCAACACATCCTTTATGCTCAGGGGAAAATCCCTCTGTTCCTGGGGGAAAATCCCCGTCAGGCTAATAGATAGGAGTATAAGGCAACACAGAACTGTTTTGATGTACACGTGCAAGAGGCCCTCCTTCTGTAGGATAGCCTCCTCTGCTCATTTATGCAAGATGACGCATTGCCTCATAAAAAATCTAACCGAAAAAAGGTCATGCCTCATAATAAAAATCTAACCCAACTATGCTTACCCGAAGGAGGGTTCGGGAAGCATCATGGGGTTACCACTGAAC
>JAISOX010000084.1 GCA_031275325.1 Treponema sp. | reverse complement strand
GGCATTAACCTGCGCCGGGCTTCAGGGGCAAACCCTGGACGATTCAATAAAAAACGCTGCCCAGGAGTTGAGCAGCCGCTTAACCCAGGGAAGCACCGTAGCGGTCATCAATTTTCAGTCCCAGTCCACCAGACTCACGGATTATGCTATGGATGAACTGAACAATGGGCTGGTCAATATCGGCGGCTTAAAGGTGGTGGAGCGCAGGAGGCTGGACGCGGTCCGGGAGGAACTGGGTTTCAATATGTCTGGAGAGGTAAGCGATGAATCTGCCCAGAATATCGGACGGATGTTCGGCGCGCAAAGCATCATCATGGGTTCTATAGAACTGATTGGATCCCAATACAGAATACGGTTTCAGGCCATAGCAACAGAAGGCGCGACGATTGAGTATGCTTTTTCAGAAGATATTAAAAGCGATAAGGTTCTGGAATCCCTGCTGCAGGGAACCGGTTATCTTGTGGACTTTACCTTTGAGGAACGGTTAAAGGCGTCCGGCCTGAATTTATTATTGGGAGCAGGCTCGTTTTTTATAGAAAAAGACGTATTTGGCGGCGGGGTTACTGCTGCGGTAGAGGGATTGGGTATTATTGCCATAACTACTGCGCTTATATTGAAAAGTACGTGGTCCCCTGAAACATCAATGACACATACATATTACGCATATCCCTATTTTATCGGGATTGCGTGTTATGTTGGAGGGGCGGTATACGGTATAGTAAGGGCCCAAACATACCACAAGCCTGGTTCCCAAGTGGCCATAAGGCCGCCCCTGGACGGGTTGGGTATAGATATAGTTCCTACTGCCCATAATGACTTGGGCTATAAAATCTCCTACACCTGGAGATTTTAGGAAAGCGAGTAAAAACGAACATCCCCGCTTCACGCCTTGCATGGAGCGGGGATTCACTAGGGCTACCCCCCAGGGGGTTTAATGCACCTATAAGGCCGTGGCAGTAAGAACGCGGGCCGCCCCTGGCTTCGGGTCTTTGCCGCTGTGAACCAAGTCCACAGTATAAGTAAGAACTCCCCACAGAATGTAGGAACGAAGGGACGTACGCCGCACCCCCGAACCTCTCCGTTCCCCATAACGCCCGCCGCAGGCGCGCTCACCGCAGGCGCGCCCGCTGCAGGCGGATCAAGAAAAAAGCAGCCTGCCGGGATAAAATCTCCGATAGGATCAATATGCGGAGATTACTATTCCATACGGTATGGTTCGGGCTGGCTTCCTTTTATGCCTGTATGCATACCCAGGCTCAACAGCCCTCAGACACGACTATGCTGCTTATGACCGATGCAGGGCCTTATTCCATGGTGGAACGTTCTGATTGGCGGCGGTATGATAATGGGAAATATACTGGTCATGTATACCATGAAGTCCGGGCGTCTATCATTCCCCAAGCAGAGACGCTCCCCTCTGGGGCTGGACAGGCAGCTTCACGCCAGCCTGTCGAAGATCCTCGAGGGCAAAGCCTGTTATATCAAGGCAACTTTTTCGTCTTGGAAGAAACCTTGCGGGATATGCGCCAGAGCGCGCAGCCTGTAGACGCGGTGGTCCCCGTGAGTTTTCGGATCCGTACCGATGGAACCATCACCATAGACAATGACCGGGGCTTTCCTTCGCTCCGGGGTTTTCCTACGTTTCCTGCTTACCGGGTCATACCGGGCTATAAGTGGAGGGCTCCGGGAAGCCGCGCCGTGGACCCCTTGCATAGCGGCCAGCCGGTGATTGTCCCTATCATCGCCGAATATGAATATAAGGGTACGGAATGGTATAAAGATGTGCTGGTTCACCGGATCTTTGCCCAATACTCCTCGCGGTATCAAGGGGGGTCAGCAAAGAACGGACCGGGCTTTACCCAACTGCGGGACTCCCATAAGGTGGACATCCTGATCCGGGCAGCGGACGGGTTTCCCCTCTTTATGCGGGATAGCTTGGATGAAACCTATTCCTGGCCCGACGGCTCCACCCTGCGATTTACCGGTTTTACCTTGACCTTTGGCTCAGGGATGGTCCCGATGGATAAAGATGCAGTAGTAGCGGTCTTGGGAAACACCCTGGGTATTGAAACGGCCCCTGCGGATCCCGATCCCGTTCCTGAACCACCTCCCGTCATCTCCCCGCCTCCTCCCCTCGCAGAGGAGCCCCAAAAAGACATCCCGGTTACGGGATTGGAACACGCGGCTATAGACTTAGCCCCGGTTCCTGAAGGGGTCCGGCTTACGGTTAAGGATATCCGGTTTGTCCCGAATTCGCCGGAATTTCTTGCCACGGAAAAACCCCGGCTGGATCTCCTTGCCCAGGCGCTGCTGCAGATCCCTGACCGGAACTTCCTGGTAGAGGGACACACCGCGGCAGTAGGATCCACCGACGGGGACATGGAACTCTCTCTGGAGCGGGCCAAGCGTATGGTAGATGAATTGGTGAGCCGGGGTATAAGCGCGGATCGGTTTATTTATAAAGGATGGGGCAGCGCCAAACCCTTGGAGGACAATGCCACTGAAGAGGGGCGCAGCCGTAACCGCCGGGTAGAAATTACCATCCTGGAATAAGCGGGCTATAAGAAGCCATTAAAAGAGAGGGGTTATTCCCCCCGAAGAGGCTACACCTCAAAACTATCCACAATACGGGTTATATGCTGTATGGCTGATTCGGTGTTTCCCGCCAACAGGGAAATATGGCCTGCCTTTTCGTTTATCTGGGTAATACGGGTAACCATGGCTTCCAAGTTGTTGACGATTTCCTTGGAATCAACCTGAAGCTGGTCCATCTCTTTAAGGATCACCGCATTTCCCTGGTTCATTGCTTCTGAACCGGTCTTAACCTTGAGGGCGCTATCGTTCATCTGCTTGAGGGCCTCCAGTATCTGCCCTGCCCCTTCCTGCTGCTCTTTGATGGCCCGGTCTATCTCAAGAACCAACTGCTCGGTTTCCTGTACTCGCAGGGATACCTGGTTGAAGGACTGTTCCAAGGTCTGAGACCCCTGGGCGATACCGGTGATGGTTTCCATAACCTGTTTCAGTTCCTCATGGATCTTCCGGGATTCCCGGGAGGAATCTTCCGCAAGTTTCCTGATTTCATCGGCCACCACCGCAAAGCCCCGGCCTGCTTCGCCTGCATGGGCAGCCTCAATCGCCGCGTTCATGGCCAACAAATTCGTTTTGGATGCAATGGTAGCGATGATTTTATTCGTCTCCTGCAGGGAGGTGGATTCTTCCACAATCTCCTGTACCTTGGCGCTGTTTTCCTTTTGGGCTATCCCTCCGTGAGACGCGGCATCATTAAGGGTTTGAAAGTGTTCCCGCATTTTTTCTATCATGCCTCCAATAGAAGTAACGTTTTCCACTAATTCCGCTACCGCAGCAGATGCATGATGGATATTGGAGGACTGGTTTGCTATGGAACTGTCCAGGGATTCGATATTTCGGGCTATCTGCTGTACTGCCGCAGAGGATTGGGAGGTGCTTTGCTTCTGATTCTGGGCTTTTTCCTGGACCTGTTCAAACCCGGTGAAAATGTGGGAAATTGAACCGGCCATACCCAAGGCATTGTTTTGCAACTGCTTCCCGGAATCAGATAAACTTCGCTGGCTTGCTTTAATTTCCCGCATCCCATCCCCAAGAGCATCACAGAAATCATTCATCATCCCTGCAATGGTCCCCAGTTCATCCACGGAACAAATGGAGACCCGTTTGGTTAAATCCCTTTGGGCGGAAGAAAGATTTTCAAGCTGTTCAATAACGGAATTAAACAGGATACTCAGGTTCTTTCTAAACATCACCGCCAACACGATAATACCAAGAAAAAAAGATATGAAGATCCCCGTAAACTTCAGGATATGAGGTTTTATGGCTGATAAGGAGGCCCCTGATTGGTAAACCCCAAGGAGGGTTAAGGAAAAAACAAAAGCCATCGAAAGCATGGTAACCGCTACGGGGATAACAAAAATTTTAAGGCCCTGCCGCTGTTCCCTAAGTTCCCGGGGATAGGCGTACAGGTTGTGGGAAATCAGGGTTCTTGAAACCAGGCCATCGGACAACACATATACCAAGATACTCATAAACATACCCCCTGAAAGGGCCGCCAAGAAAAGGATGACGCTGATTTCTCCGGGTATCCCCACCGCTTCCCCTTGGATAAAAAGGAGGCCCAGCACGGCCAATTCCAAGACTACACTTATGCTAATCGCTTTAACCGGGACCGCCCCCAGGTTTTTCAATGCCTGGACATATTCATCTCCCCCGCTCTTGGATACTTTGAAAGACGATCCGTCAAAGAACCGGGCATTACGGCCCAATACGAGGTTTACCAGCGCCATATACCCCAAAATGGGAAGTCCCGCCCGGATCCACAGCTGATCAGGTGAGACCGCCCCAGAGCGAAAGAGCAGCAGGAGAAACCCATTAAGAGCCCCGTTTATGACGCTTGTAATTCCAATGAGGAACAAGAAAACAGATCGCTGATTATGCACCATACCCTCCCCCCCACCATCATACCATAAGACCAATTAACCACTATAACGGTGTAGTAGAATCATGTATTTTACCTAGAGACTGGCCCAGGAGCATAATCATATTATAAATAACCATGAAAAAATACAAGCCCAGCCATAGGTTCTTTTCACCTAGCCTTGGTGAAGCCTCCCACCTAGCCTTGGTGAAGCCTCCCACCTAGCCCTGGTGAAGCCCCACACTTAGCCCTGGTGAAGCCTCCCACCTAGCCCTGGTGAAGCCTCTCACCTAGCCTTGGTGAAGTCCCACACCTAGCCTTGGTGAAGCATCCTACCTAGCCCTGGTGAAGCATCCCGCCTAGCCCTGGTGAAGCCTCTCACCTAGCCTTGGTGAAGCATCCTACGAGTAAGAAAGGCAGGTTTTTAAGGATATGCTTCCACTGATTCAGGCTTATGGATCCTGAGATAATAAGCCGCCACCTGTTTGACTGCGGTTTCTAATTCAGCCGGTTCTTCAAAGACCGATATTCCTGCCAAGGTCAGGCGCTGTTGAGCCGCAGGGCCTATCTTGGCAACCAGGACCGCGGCGCAATCTTTAAGAGACTCAATCCGCGCCTCCATCCCGGTTACTGTATGGTTGCCCCCTTCACAGAGCGGAGGTACTGAACGCCTTTCCACCAAAACCCCTGTCCCATCCCGTTGGACATCTATGATATAGAACCAGCGGGAACGGCCAAAATGTTCGGTAATCAGTACCCCGTCAATACTGGCAACGGCAATTCTCCAACTCATAGAATGTTCCAGAGTACTAAAGAAGGGGGCGCCATCAGGCTTACTCGTCCCACAGCCAGGTGGAGAGGTACCGTTCTCCTGTATCGGGAAGCACGGCCACGATGGTCTTGCCCTTATTCTCTGGCCGTTTGGCAACGGTTAAGGCTGCTTCCAAGGCCGCACCCGCGGAGATCCCCACCAGGATGCCCTCTTCTTTGGCCAAGCGCCGGGCAATGGTCCCGGCCTTGATGTCGTCGGTCTGGTAGATTTCATCTACCAGGTCCTTGCCATATACCTGGGGAACAAAACCCGCGCCAATACCCTGGATCTTGTGGGGGCCGGGCTGTCCGCCGGAAAGGACCGGGGAAGCCGAAGGCTCTACCGCAATTACCTTCACCGAGGATTTCTGGGCTTTGAGGTATTTTCCCGCACCGGTAACGGTTCCGCCGGTTCCGACCCCGCCGATAAGGATGTCTACCTGTCCCTCCGTATCTTTCCATATCTCAGGCCCAGTAGTTGCCTCGTGAATCTGGGGATTCGCAGGGTTGTTAAACTGCTGAGGAATGAAGGCATTGGGATAGGTTGCGGCCAGTTCTTCTGCCTTGGCAATGGCCCCCTTCATACCCTTGGCCCCTTCGGTCAACTCCAATTCCGCACCCAGAGCTTTAAGCAGTTTCCGCCGTTCAATACTCATCGTCTCAGGCATGGTGAGGATGATCCGGTATCCCTTGACTGCAGCCACAAAAGCCAGGCCAATACCCGTATTACCGCTGGTGGGTTCGATGATAATGGTGTCTTTCTTAATTTTGCCTTCCCGTTCTCCCGCCTCGATCATCGCCAGCGCGATACGATCCTTCACACTGGAAAAGGGGTTGAAACTTTCCAGTTTCACATACACCGTGGCCTCGCTGTCATTCAGCTTATTGATTTTAACTATAGGGGTATTCCCTATGAGATCCGTAATTTTCTCGAATCGTGCCATACATAGTTCCTTTTGTAAGAGGTATAATCAGCATAATGCCTACTAAATATAGAGAAATTATATAAAGAAAATCCGCCCCTGTCAAGGGCGATATAGGGCATCGGTCCTTTCCCAATAAAAGCCCGCTCTTGAAAAGCCGGGGGATTATTGCATCCCCTGGGGTACTTCTCATAAGCGGGCTCTGAATATTGGGCTTATTCCCCCCCTATTACAACTGAGGCAGTATATGGTCCCACAGCAAATAGAGGATGGGCTTCATGCGCTCTTCATGGGAAGTGATCCCTATTACTGCCTCTTGCATGGGTAACACCACCACAAATTGCCCGTCTTTACCATCGCAGCGATAGGCCCCATGACGGCAGATCCAGAACTGATACCCATAACCCAGATCATAATCCGGAGCCAGAGAATCCTTAACCTGGGGATTCCGGGTTGGTATCTGGGTCCGGGTTGCCCCGTCTATCCACTGGGCAGATACCAGTTGAGCGCCCTTCCAGTTTCCCCGTTGCAACAGGAATTGACCGAATACCCCAAGGCTTTCCGTAGAAAGCTCCAAACCAGTGGCGCCCATGGTGAACCGGTCATCGCTCTCCGTCCACACCGGCTCAGGAATACCCAGCTTACAAAAAAGCCGCTCTACCAAGAAGTCCCGCACGGTTTGGCCAGTGGCCCGGGTAAACATGGCAGATGCTAAGAAGGTCGAGGCATTATCGTAGACAAAGACCGTCCCCGGATCATAGCTCAGGGGCTGCGCTAGAACTTCAGCCACGTTTCGGGGACGGGTGAACTGCGGATACCCCCGGCTCATGGTCAAAAGATGCGCCAGGGTGAGGGCTGCAAGCCGGGGATCAGGATTCCGCGGCAGATCCCCAAAGGCATCAAGCGCCCGGTCAGTGAGGGCCAGTTTCCCCTCATCAATAGCCATTCCTACGGCAATTGCTGTAAAACTCTTGCTCACTGAATAGACATTCCGGGGCCTATCAGGAGTCCACCGGTAGGATCCAATCTCGCGGCCCTGCTGCAGCACCACAAACCCATCTACCTGGAGTTGTTGCCGGTCAATCGCTTTTATATAAGAAGTGATGTCCATAGACCCTCACTCGATCCAGCCCTTGAGGGCCTCATGGGCAGTTTGAAGCTCCTGGATAATGGGAATGTGCTGGGGACAGCGGGCTTCACAGGTCCCGCAGGCTTTACATTGAGACGCATCCTGGTTCTGCCTTCCCATAAGCATATACCCCCGCTTGGGCTGATCAAAGACCCCAAACATCACCCCGTCATTGTACTGCCGAAAGACCCCGGGAATATGGACCCCATGAGGGCAAGGAAGACAGTATTCACAACCAGTACAAGGAATGGAGGTGAGGGATTCGTAGGTGGCTTTGACTTGGGAGAGGATATGCTGCTCTTCTGCACTGAGACAACCAGGTACCGCATCAGGTTGAGAAAAGATCTGAATATCCTCTTTAAGCTGCGGGAGCGTGGTAACGCCGCTCAGAATGGTACTGATTTCCGGGTAATTGATGAGATGCCGGAACGCCCATTCCACCGCGCTCCGTTTGACCGGGTAGGCGTCGTAGATCCTCTGGATCTGCAGCGGCGGATTCGCCAGACAGCCTCCCCGGAGCGGTTCCATGATGACCAGGGCGCACCCTTTTTGGCCTGCCAACCTTATGGCTTCTGCGGTTGCCTCCCGTTCTACATCAATAAAGTTCTGCTGAATTTGGCACATATCCCAGGGATAATAGGCCAGGATATCCTTGAAGGCAGGGAGCAAGCCGTGATAGGAAAAACCAATCCCCCGGATAAGCCCTTCCCTACGGAACTGTTCATAGGCTTCGATGATCTGGCGTTGTTTGATCTCCTCCCAGATCGGCGCCTGGATATTATGAATCAGGTACACATCAATGTAATCGGTGCGAAGTTTTTTTAGGGTTTGTTCAAGGTTCCGCCGAATGTCAGCCTGGGTCTTCATCACCCCAAAGGGCTGTTTCGTAACGATCCTAACCTTTTCCCGCAGGCCCTGACCCAGGGCTTCCCCTAGGATCGCTTCACTGGTCATATTATGATAGCCGTAGGCGGTATCAAAATAGGTAATCCCCTGCTCTACCCCATAGCGGATCAGTTCAAAAGCCTTTTCCCTATCCACTTGAGACTCATTCTTCTGTTTATCTATGATCCGGGGGAGCCGCATACACCCCATGCCCAAAGCGGACACCTGAAACCCCAGTTTTCCATAGGTTCGATACTGCATGATCTGCACCTCTCAATGATATAATTGGCAATACTATAGAAGTTAAAGATTAGGTTAAGTCAAGATCCCTGCAAAGGAGCAA
>JAISOX010000027.1 GCA_031275325.1 Treponema sp. | reverse complement strand
GCTCCCGCGCAGGGGGGCGCGTAAATAATGCGCCGGTCTGCCGGGGGCGGTATGGAAATGCGCCCCCCTCCTGCTTTGTTATAAGATTCGGAGCAGGGCTTCGTTTTTGGGAGTCCTTGACAGAGCCCCGCGGGCTTCCTATAGTTTCTACATGAAACGCAGACTCATTACTTCCGCCCTGCCGTATATCAACAATGTGCCCCATCTTGGCAATCTTATCCAGGTGCTTTCCGCGGATTGCTTTGCCCGTTTTTGCAGGCTCAAGGGGTATGAGACCCTCTATGTCTGCGGTACCGATGAATACGGGACTGCCACGGAGACCAGGGCGGCGGAGGAGGGGATAAGCCCCAGGGAACTGTGCGACCGTTATTTTTCCATACATGCCGAAATTTACCGCTGGTTCCATATAGGTTTTGACAAATTTGGCCGTACTTCGACGCCCATACAGACCGAAATTGTTCAGGATATTTTTAAAAAACTTGACGCCCAGGGCTTTATCAGCGAGAAGGCCATTGAACAGCTTTACTGTTCGTCCTGCGGGCGTTTTCTTGCGGACCGTTATGTACGGGGGGTCTGTCCCCACTGCGCCTATGAGGATGCCCGCGGGGACCAGTGCGAGGCCTGCGGCAAACTCCTTGACCCCACGGAACTCAAAGAGCCCCGCTGTTCAAGCTGCGGTTCAAAGCCGGTTCTCCAGTCCACCAGGCATCTTTACATAAACCTTCCGGCGGTCAGGGACCGGCTCGAACCGTGGATAAAGGAAACTTCGGTCAGGGGCCGCTGGGCGAACAACGCGGTGCAGATGACCCAGGCCTGGATACGGGACGGCCTCCGGGAAAGGGCCATTACCAGGGACCTCAAGTGGGGTATTCCCGTTCCCCGTGAGGGCTACGAAAAAAAGGTTTTTTACGTGTGGTTTGACGCCCCCATAGGGTATATTTCCATCACCGGAAACCTCGGCGCCGAGCGTACCAGGGACTGGCGTAAATTTACCGGGTACTGGTGGAAAAGCCCCGGCGAGGTGGAGCTGTTCCAGTTTATCGGCAAGGATAATATACCCTTCCACACGGTGATATTCCCTTCAAGCCTTTTGGGTTCGGGGGAAAACTGGACCATGCTGCACCATATGTCCAGCACCGAGTACCTGAATTACGAAAGCGGCAAATTCTCCAAGTCCAAGGGAGTGGGGGTTTTCGGTACGGATGTGATGGAAACCGGCATTGCGCCAGATGTGTGGCGCTTCTATATCTTCTATAACCGGCCTGAAAAAGCGGACGCCCTCTTTACCTGGAAGGACTTCCAGGAGAAGGTAAACGGTGAATTAATCGGTAATCTGGGAAACCTGGTGAACCGGACCTTGTCCTTTGTAAGCCGCTATTATGCGGGAACCGTGCCAAGCGAGGCAGGGAACCGGAATTTTTGGGAAACCCTACAGGGATACGAGCAGGATATTACCGAAAAATTGGAACGCGCGGAACTGAGGGATGCTTTTAGGCGGGTATTTGAGCTTGCTTCTTTTGCCAACAAGACCTTTCAGGAGGGAGAGCCCTGGCGGAAGCGGCAAACCGATCCGCCTGCTGCCAGGGCCCTTATCCGGGACCTTTGTTATGCAGTGCGGGATATAGCCATACTGATCCACCCCTATCTGCCTACCGCGGCTGAAAGGATCGCCTCTTTTTTTGGCCTTTCCTTTACCGGGACTGAGGCTCCCCTTTCCTGGGATCTGCTGGGCCGGGATCAGGGGCTTTCCAGGGTGGTAATAAGCCAGGTCCTGTTCCCCAAACTCGAAGACGATCTCGTGGAGGCCTTACGGGAACGGTATTCCGGAAGCCAGCAGGATAGAGCGGAACGGAAAGCCGAGGAAGCCGCGGCTTCGGTTGCTGAACCCCGGGTTCCAGGGTTTGCCCAAACCCTGGACCTGCGGGTTGCCCAAATCATCAAAATCGAGCGGCATCCCAAGGCGGATAAGCTCTACATCGAAACCCTGGAGATAGCTGGGGAAGAACGGGTCATTGTTTCCGGGCTGGTACCCTTTTATACCCCTGAGGAGCTGTTGGGTAAGCGCATCATCCTGGCCTATAACCTCAAACCGGCGAAACTCCGGGGGGTGGAAAGCCGGGGTATGCTTCTGGCAGCTTCAGCTATGGACGCGGAAGGCCGGGAACAGGTGGAAGTGTTGGATGCAGGGGAGACCCCCACAGGGACCCGGGTGGGGCTTGAAGGGACCGAACCAGGAACCCCTCCTCAGGAAATAGACCTTGCTGCTTTTGGCGCTGTTCCGCTGACCGTGGAGCAGTATACCGTGGCGTCTGGCGGTAAGGCCCTGCTTCTGAATGGGAAGCCCTTACGGACCAAGGTCCTGGTTTCCGGTGAGGTGCATTAGTGGGGTTCCGTGGACGCAGTAAAGGGGAAGCTGTCCACGGTCCCCTCCCCGGACAGTACCTCAAGAGCATCCTGCCTACGGATCTCACCCAATGTAACCAGGCGAATTCCTTCCTCCAGTCAGGGTTTTGGGGCAGCTTCAAGGCCCGGTTCGGTTGGAATACCCGGGCGTTTCTTGCGGATTGGGGGGAATGGGGGATAAGACCCCTGCTTTTAATACGGCGGCGTTTAGGCTTATGGTTTTCCTTTACCTATGTGCCCTGGGGCCCGGAACTGCCCGAGGATTTTCCTGCCCAGGATGAGGCCCGGAATCAGGCCCTGCAAGAGCTTGCAAGGGCTTTACAAGCCTTCCTGCCGAAAAACACCGCGTTTATCCGTTTTGATCCTCCCTGGTATACTGAAGGGCCTGAGACGGCCCCGCCGAAGATCTATCCTCCTTTTGCTCCTGCAGGAGCGGATGTGCAGCCTGCGGATACGGTGTTAGTGGATCTTACCGGCGCTGAGGAAGGGATCCTCAAAAACATGAAAAGTAAATGGCGGTATAACATACAGCTTGCCCATAAAAAGGGGGTCCTGGTGCGGCAGGCCGGGGAAGAGGAACTGAACCGGTTTTATGAACTCCTCAAAGAAACCGCAAAACGGGACAGCATTGCCCTCCATAGCCGTGAATATTATACCAGCCTTTTTATCCATCACCGGGAATACGCTCAAGAAGGGCAGGACCGGGAAGCTATGGATCTCCGGCTGTACCTTGCAGAACATGAAGGGGAACTCATCGCCGCTCTCGTGGCCCTGTTCCGGGGAAACGCCGGGGTGTATCTGTACGGGGCATCCTCGGATCATAAGCGGAATCTCATGGCCCCTTATGCCCTCCAATGGAAGGCCATGCGGGATGCCCGATCCCAAGGGTGCAGGGTCTACGATCTCTTTGGCATACCCCCTCAGGAAGATCCGAACCATCCCATGGCAGGGCTTTACCGGTTCAAGACCGGATTTGGGGGTCGTATTATTCACCGTCCGGGAAGCTGGGATTATACCTATCGGCCCCTTGTACGGGGCATCTTTAACGCCTTAGAGGTATTCAGGAAAGGCATACGGCAGGTGAAGCGGAACCTACAGAAGGCCCGGCGCAGGAAATGATCCGGCTTTTTTTGTACAGTACGGTTTTGCTTAGGCTCTGCAAGCCTTCGCTGGACAAGCGCCGGGGGAATCAGGTAAAAAACCTTATCCCCTGTTTTAAGGGCAGCCATAGCGTGTTATGTGCAATAGGGACGGAAAGAAATATGGAAAGGCGGCTGAAATAGTTGACTCTTTAGAAAACATAAAGTATAGTATTTTACGTTAATGTAATAAACGGACAAGGAGGGTAAGAAAATGCCGATAGAAGCATCTGAAAGAAGGAAGATATATCTCGAAAGAAAGGAACGGGGGTATTGTCCGCGCTGCGGAAATAAAATAAGGGGGAGGATAAAAACAACCTATTGTGAAGAATGTAAAAAATATTTTTCAAAATATAATAAAGAACATGCGGAAACGATAAACAAAAGAAAACGGGATAGAATAATACAAAGGAAAGAAAAAAGGAAATGTCCCCGGTGCGGGGAACCGCTGACAAAAGGATATAGGAAAACTTTATGTGTAAAATGTTTAGAAAAGATGTATAAATACAATTACGGGAAAAAACGCCCTAAAAAGAACAATAACAATAATTTTGAGGATAAAATGCAATTTAAATAAAAATAAAGGAAGAAAAACCACTGCACCGTCTATAACGCTGCACTTCGTACCGCCCTACTGCACATAACAGGCTTAAGTGCGACGACTTAGGCCATAGTGTGTAACCATGTGAATTCTTATTATAAGATAAGGACTTACGTTAAGTGTTTTGTGCGATAGCGTGTCATAGTGTGAATATTTCTTAAAAAATATTGCTGTCATATCTGCGGTCAATTTGCCGTTAAAACGATTATTTTTCCTGAATTTATCATTACAATCAGTCCGGTTAGCTCCGGTTACGACGAGAGATAGGGGCACTCCGTTTCTGGCTACGAGCATAGGGCGTTTACTGCCGTTTTTTCCCCGGGTCGCTGGGATGTTTCCCTACTGCTTCCTGAGCCAAAGGCGCTTTGGTCATACAGCCGTCGGCGCTTAACCATGCCCACGGGATGCCGACGGCTTCCTCATAGGAGGTGAGACCGGCAATCCTCAGGGCGTTGAAAAAGCCTTGCTCCCACCAAAACCTGAACGAGCGGTGGACGGCGCTTGAGGCGCCAAAGTCCTGGAGGAGCGTCTTCCATGGTATCCCGGTACGCAACACATAAAAAATCGCCTCAAGTGGTTTCCGTGGGTCCAGGGGAGGCCTCCCTCCTCATGGTTTTAGTTGGCAGCTCTTGTCGGGATCCCGCTCTTTACAAGGCAGCAAGGGATCTGCTTGTTCCCAAAATGTGTCCGTTATCTCCTATGATTTCGTTTGTTGGTAATGTTCTAGACTTATTAGTATAAAAGCGGATATACTATACCGAAAACTTTATGAGGGGGAAATTATGGCAGCAATAGCGTTAAAATGCCCGTTTTGCGGGAGCGAAGATGTCC
>JAISOX010000013.1 GCA_031275325.1 Treponema sp. | reverse complement strand
CCTGCCGTAACTTTGCGCCGTCCCTCACCCAAAGGGGAAGGGTGAGGAAACCGCAGGTTTCCCGTATCCACCGGCCCCCGGTCTCCCTGCGCTTATCCAGCAGATGTTCCCAGGTCCCTTCCGGAAGGTAGTATTCAACCTGATTGTCTTCGGAAAATACCGGAGCCGCCAACAGATCCGGCCCCAGCATGTACTGGCGATCAAGAAAAGCGCATACCGGATCGCGGGGGAATTCGAGGAACATGGCCCGCAGCAGGGGGATTCCCTTTTCATACGCTTCTTCGGCGCTCCTCAAAAGGTAAGGAAGAAGGGACTGTTTCAGCCTGGTAAAAAACCGGCACACCTCCACCGATTCCTCATCCACATTCCAAGGCGCCCGGTAGGAATTACTGCCGTGGAGCCTGCTGTGGGAAGATAAGAGGCCGAAGGCGAGCCAGCGCTTAAAAAGGGCCGGCGGCGGAACGCCTTCAAAACCGCCTATATCATGGCTCCAAAAACCGAAACCCGAGAGGCCCAGGGAAAGACCGCCCCGGAGGGTCTCGGCCATAGCTTCAAAGGTGGACTCGCAGTCTCCCCCCCAATGAACAGGGAAGCGCTGGCTTCCCGCAGCCGCGGACCGGGCGAAGAGGCAGAATTCCCCCCGCCCCTTTTTCCGCTCCAGACAGGTAAAGACCGCTTTATTGTACAGGCAGGTATAAAAATTGTGGTATAAGCGGGGATCGCCTCCGTTATGGTACACCGCGGTTTCGGGGATCCGCTCGCCAAAATCGGTCTTGAAACAATCCACCCCCATATCAATGAGTTTTTCGAGGAAACCCGTATACCATTCCGCCGCTTTTGGGTTGGTAAAATCCACGATTCCCATTCCCGCCTGCCAGAGATCGGTTTGCCACACGGAACCGTCGGGATTTTTGAGGAAATAGCCCTTCTCCCGGCCTTCCGCAAAGAGGGGGGAACGCTGGGCAATGTAGGGGTTGATCCATACGCAGACTTTAAGCCCTTTGGACTTGATCCGGGAAAGCATACCCCGGGGATCGGGGAAGGTCTTTTCGTCCCAGGTAAAATCGCACCAGTGAAAGCCTTTCATCCAGAAACAGTCAAAGTGGAACACCTCCAGAGGTATCCCCCGTTCGGCCATGCCGTCAATAAAGCTCATAACCGTCTTTTCGTCATAGGCTGTGGTAAAGGAAGTGGACAGCCACAAACCAAAGGTCCATTCAGGGACTCTGGCGGGCCGGCCCGTAAGTGCCGTATAGCGTTCAAGTATCTGTTTCGGCTCCGGGCCGTATATGAAAAAGTATTCCAGAACTTCCCCCGGAACGCTGAACTGGACCCGGGATGTCTTTTCGCTTCCCGCTTCAAAAGAAACGCTGCCCGGGCTGTTGACAAAAATCCCGTACCCTTTATTGGTCAGGTAAAAGGGGATGTTTTTGTATGCTTGTTCGCTGGCGGTTCCTCCGTCGGCGTTCCAAATATCAATGGTTTGTCCGTTTTTGATGAAAGGCCCAAACCGTTCCCCCAGGCCGTAGACGTATTCCCCCACCCCCAGGCTTAGTTCTTCCTTGACAAAAGGACCCGCCTCCCGGTCCACCATATAAGCAGTGGATTTGGACTCGCACCGGCTCAGGACCTTTTCTCCGCCGTAGAAAGCAACGGACCAAGGGCCTCCCAGGGGGATATGGACGGCAAGATCCCCGGCGGCGAAAACCGCAGGCCGTCCCGCTTGCAGATCCCCGGCGTCAATGAACGGCTCAAAGGAGGGATCCTCCTCAAGTTCAAAACAAGGCCCCCGGTCTATCCCCCCTTCAAAATGGGAAATCCGTACCCGGATAATGTTCTTCATGGGGCTTGAATACCCTATGGTCAGGAGCATCCGGTTCAGGGTATCCCCCCGGTTTAACGCCGGTTTGTCCGGCGCATAAATGATCAGCTCTTTGCCGTTCTGTTCCGCCTCATACGCCTGGCTTGCAAAATGCGGCTCCATCCCGTCTTTTACAAGCCAGTATCCATTGGTAAATCGCATAAAATCTCTCCAAAGTTAAAATACGTTAAAACGCCTTGCGGCCTCGTGGTTAACCTTTAACCGCCCCGGCAATCATGCCCCAAAATACATGCGGCAACGAGGAACAGGTTATGCCCAAAGGCCTGCCAGAAAAGTTTATCCGCCGCCAGGGTCAGATAATTGGCCAGCCCGGTGAAAGTCTTGTTGGGACCTCCCGTCCATTTGAAAAAGCTGTAAAATAAAGCCTGAAATACCGGCACAATAACGGTAAATATAAACAGGGATATTGGGATACAAAGGTACATAAAAATATACCGTTTTTTCGGACGTATGTAATCAGCCATAGAATTCCTCTGTTTTTAAAGGCAGGGCTTCAAACGCCTGTTCTGTCCGGGCCCCGCCGTCGCTTTGCCGGACTACTGTAAAGACAGAAACTTATGCCATAATCCTTGTATTTGGGACTCTGGAGAGATTTCCATAGCTTCTAAAGCTGATTCCAGGTACTCCTTATCCCTGCTGTGTTTTTGTAAGTATTGTATGAGTATGGGTACCACTGCCTTGGGAGTATCCTGAGATAACAAAACTTCTTTAATTTTATCCCTCTCCCAACCTATCTGAGAAGTGATGAGATTAGGGTCCCCTTCTAAAGTCTTCTTGAAATAACTATTAATGTGAGACTTCATCCCGTCTATCCAGATTCTGGACTTCCCCAATAATCCGTAGAGAAAACAGTCCACCTTGATTTCCACTACTTCCTTAGGTTTCGCTATTTTCTCAGGAATTACCAGGTTATTGTACTTGCCGGATATATCCGCAGGTAAGTAGGACATTGGGATGAGTTGAGTAAGTGAGCGTATGAAAGAGTTCCACTGTCCAGTGCCTATTGTAAGAATGTAATCAGTTTGACGGGAAAATAGTACATCCTCTGCAGTTTCATCCAATTCTAAAGATTGATAGGAGAGTAGCTCCTGTCCATCCTCAATCTGTTGAAAAGGAGACTGATAGACTATATTCCGCAGTCCAATACTAGTCCTACATTTCACCTTATTCTTGTCAAGAAAGGTAAATACTGGCTCAGCTCTCAACATCTACTTTGTACTCCTTATGTACTCTTCAAATTCAGGTCTCCCGTTAATAATGGAATTCCCCTGGTTTTAAGGGCAGGGCTTCAAACGTCTTTCTGTTCGGGCCCTGCCGTCAAACTTTTGCTATCTTACATAAGCCGCTTATTTTTCTGCACGGCCTGGGCCCGCCCGAATCAATTTTCCAGTTCAACCCAGCGGCGCTCAATAACGGCGCAGGCAGCATCCTTGCCGGCGCTGCCGCCCACATAGGCCTGCATCGCCTCACCGAAGGCCATGTGGAAAGCATCGGTGGAATAGATGATCGACAGAGGAGCGCTGCCCTCTTTTTCGACTATAGCGGTCCCTTGTTTTACCACTTCCATATCCGGCAGGATACTCACGGCCACCGGCGGAACCACCTGGGCGATGCTCACGAACCAGTTCTTTCCGTAATCAGAAGTGTACCACCAGTTAACAAAATCAAGCAGTTCCTTCTGGTGTTTCGACCGGTTGCTCACCCGCATGGCCTGATCAGCGCCGGTAACAACTTTACAATCCTCCGGATTATTGGAGACCGGGTACCCGTCAAAGCCGATCCGAAGATTGGGATTCACCTTGAGGGCGTCCGCTTCTATCCATGCTCCCTGACCATTGGCCATAGCGGCCTCGCCCCGGGCAAAAGCGGCGATTTCGTTGTTCAGGCTGGTTTCCAGAGGTTTATTATCCCCATACTTCACCACCAGGTCAATATACCGGAAGAGGTTGTTGTAGAGTACCGGATAGTCGGCCATTTTTACTTTGCCGCCTTCAAACTTCTTGACCAGATCAACCGCGTCGGAGCTTGCGGTTCCGAAGAAATTCATGGCGGTATGCTTGAAAACCCACCACTCGGCAAAGCCCGAGGTAAAGGGTTTAATCCCCAGGGCGGAAATCCTGG
Organism: Treponema sp.; assembly: GCA_031275325.1. Classification (GTDB taxonomy): domain Bacteria; phylum Spirochaetota; class Spirochaetia; order Treponematales; family Breznakiellaceae; genus JAIRLU01. The sequence continues at coordinate 3,581 of JAISOX010000013.1, read as the reverse complement.
CGCAGGCGTCTTCCAGAGCATCAAGGGTTTGGGGGAATTCGGCGATACCTGCCTGCTCAAAGATGTCCTTGTTGTAGAGGATCCCAAAGAAGTTGCCTTTAATGGCAAACCCGTAGGGACCCGAACCGTCCGACAGGGCCTTCATGCTGTCTTTTACCGCCGGGAGCATGGTGTTCATCATGGGCTGGCCGGAAAGATCCATGCTGTATTCCCGGTAAAGGTCTATCTCCTTACCGGCGGTACTGGTAAAAATATCGGGAACGTCTCCGGAATTCAGCTTGGCCTTGAGCAGGGTTGGATAATCATCCTGGGTAGTCTCGTAATTGATGGTTACGTTAGGGGCCACCTTCTTGTACTCCGCCAGCAGAGCGTTGATGGCGTCCGCATATTCCGGCTGGGATATGAACATGTACAGTTCCACCCCTCCTCCGGCGGCTTTGTCCGGCGCCTTCGCCCCGCTGGCAAAAACACCCGCCGCCAGGCTCAGGCCCAAAATCACACACAGCAGTTTCTTCATTTTCTTTCTCCTTAACTATAATTTTCCGGTATTTACAATACCGGTATTTCCCGGATATATGCTTACCCTTTTACCGCCCCCGCCACGACTCCGGCGAGAATGTTTTTCTGGAACAGGATGAAAAAGATAATGGACGGCAGTACGGTGAGTACCATAGCGGTCATGGCGTAATGCCATTCGGTGTTAAACTGGCCCACAAAGGTATAGGCCGCCAGCACCAGGGTCTTGGTCTCGTTAGACCGGTTCACCATCAGCAGGGGAAGCAAAAAATCGTTCCATATCCACATCACGTCCAACACCACCACAGTGGAAGTGACTGTTTTAAGCAGGGGAAAGATAATCACCCTGAAGGTATGAAAAGTCCCCGCGCCGTCTATATAGGAGCTTTCGTCCAGTTCCCGGGGAATAGTGGACATGAAATTATAATAGATGAAAGCTGCCATAGCGATGCCGAAACCCCAGTACTGGACCCCCAACCCCGCCTTGCTGCCGGACAGATGCAGAACGTTCATGGTTTTAAGAAGGGTGATCATGATGGTCTGAAAGGGGATGAGCATAGGGGTGATGATAAACAGCCGGGCAAAGGCCGTAAACCGGTTGTTCCGCCGGTGGATGATATACGCGGCCAGAGAGGAAAAGAAGACGATGCCCCCGATGCCGATGACCGTAATGATGACCGTATTAAAGAACAGTTTGGGGTAATTCATCTTTTGAATTACCTCCCGGTAATTTTCCGGCGTCCAGGCCTTGGGCAGGGCGATCACATTACTAACCACCTCGCCGAAGGGCTTGAAAGAATTTATTGCCATAAGAAAGACCGGATAAATATACACCAGAGCGCAGAGGCTTACCGACCCGATGAGCAGGCTCTTGTTCAACCGCTGTTTCCGCTTTTCTGTCATGGCACCCTCCTAATCAAGATTATCGCTGCGGAACACCCTGAGCACTATCTGGGTCAAGACGAGGACCACGATGAAGAACAGCAATGATTCCGCAGCCCCCAGGCCATAGCGGTTGTTTTGAAAGGCGTCCCGGTAAATGTTGAGGGTGACGCTGTAGGTAGCCCCCCCAGGACCGCCCCGGGTCAAAGCGAGGATAATATCGAAGACTTTGAGGGAGTTGGTCAGAGACATGAACATACAGGTGGCGACGGAAGGGAGCAGCAGGGGCAGGATCACCCGCCGGAATTTTACAAATCCTGCAGCGCCGTCCACAATAGCTGCTTCCAGTACCTCCTGGGGCATGGCCTCAAGGCCGGCTATGTATAAAACGATATAAAACCCCAGGGACTGCCATACTCCTACCAGAACCACTGAAAAAAAGGCCAAGCGGGGTACGCCAAGCCAGCTCCAATTAAAGAGACGCCAGCCGGTCAACGTGAAAAAGGTATCAAAACCGGAAGAAAAGATAAATCGCCAGATAAAACCGACGATGGTCATGCTCATAATGTAGGGAATAAAGAACATCCCCCGCAGGGTATCAGCCAGAGCAAACTTTTTGACTAAGGCCATTGCCAGAACCAGTGCGGCAGCGTTGGTGAGGATCATAAAAAGAACCGTATATTTCGCGGTAAAAACAAGGGATTTTACGAAATCGCCCCCCGGGGAAAAGATCATCTTGAAATTTCCCAGCCCGATAAACTCAGGCGTTTGGGCTATGCCGTTCCATTTGGTAAAAGAATAATACCCGCTGAGTACAAAAGGCACGTAAATAACCGCCGCCACCAGAATCATGGCGGGAAGAGGATACACCACCGATTCAATGGCTTCAATCGTCCGTTTCTTCATACTGTCTTTGTCCTTCGATTTTTTATGCAATCCCCCGGATGTAATCCTTGTACTGGGGGAGCCATTGGCTTTCCGCCTTGAGCATCTCGTCGGCCATGGCCCATACTTCAGACGGATTACAAACTGCCCCCACCAGGGGATCAAGGAGCATGGCCTGTTTTAGATACTCAGGCTTTCCCTGAACCGCCGCCTCCACCGCAAGACGTTGAACGGAAATGCTTTGGTTACAGATCGCTGCGCAGGCCGGGGGAAGTTCCCCCACCAGAGGAATGGAAATGCCGTTTCCGTCAACATAACCGGGGACCTCCACCACCGAATCGGCTGGAAGATTGGAGACAGCGCCCCTGTTGACCACATTGAAATGCCCCCGGTAGATCCTGCCGGTTTCCAGCGCTTCGATGATATAGGATCCGTGTTCGGTAGAACGGCTTTCCGGGCCGTAATGGGCGGGTTTCTCGGTTTTATACCCCCCGGCATCGAAATACCCGCGCTGCTCCCGGCAGTACCTGAGGTAGCCCCCGCTCTGCCCGTGAATCCACTCGGAATAATCTATCCAGGCGTCTATCTCACCGGGCCGCTTCCGGTACCAGGGAAGGTATTCGGAAAGGTGGCCGTTGCTTTCCGTACTGTAGTAGCCGAAACGTTCAAGGATATCGATGCGTACTTTTTCCTGTTTGCTGTAAACAGGATGCTTTTTAAACCCTTCAAGGAGTTTTCCCCTCATGTCTTTTCCCTTGTGAAGGATCTGTATATACCAGGTCTGGTGGTTGATCCCCGCGCAGATGATGTCTACTTCCGAAACGGGCAGCCCCAGTACTTCGGCAATCTGGTTATGACCATGCTGAACGCCGTGGCAAAGCCCCAGCGTCTGCACGCCGCCCGCGCTATTGGCGGCCCAAGTGTTCATGGCGTTGGGATTAGAATAGTTAAGAAAGATCGCGCCCTTCTCCGACACTTCCTTCATGTCTTTACAGATGCCGAGGATCACCGGAATGGTCCGCTGGCCGTACATGATCCCGCCGGCGCAGATCGTGTCCCCCACGCACTGGTTCACCCCGTACTTCATGGGGATCTCCACGTCCATGGCAAAAGCGTCAAGGCCGCCTACCCTGGCAAAGGAAAAGACGTACTTTGCTCCTTTAAGGGATTCACGCCTGTCCGTTGTTTTTGAAAGCCGTACTGTGGAAAGCCTGTTGGCTTTGATGTCCCGGTTAAGAATATTGTAGATCATCTCCAGATTGGAAGAATCTATATCCATCAATGATATTTCAATATCC
>JAISOX010000006.1 GCA_031275325.1 Treponema sp. | reverse complement strand
CGGCTATGACCGCCTGGAGGGGGAAGCCCTCCAGGCCCGCCTCGCCGCGGTCTACCGCTCCCTCGTTCCCCTCCTCAATTTCTTCATGCCCACCATGAAGCTTGACAGTAAGGTGAAGGGCGGCTCTAAAGAGTTCAAAAAATATGACGCACCCCGCAGCCCTTACCAACGTCTTTTGGAATCGGAGGCGCTGTCGTCTGAGGTGAAAGCGGAACTGACCCGGTCTTGCGGACTTTACAATCCGGTTCAGTTACAACACAATGTGAACAAGGCCGTTCTCGCGTTGCGGGAGACCGTCGCCGCCGCATCGCCTCATTGAAAAAGTAACCCATGCGCTGCCGGAATTTGTCCCGCCGTAAACCGCGTTTACCAGGCTTGTGGGATTCCAATCCACAGCCGGCTCGGGATCGCCCCGCAAGAACGAATACCGCAAGCAAAAGCGCCGTGCCGGCCATGCCGATGTTCCGTTTTCGTCGAACCACGGTACGCTACATGCCGCATTACAGGCGGTCCGAACAGGTCTCCTGTTCTAGTACGCTGGTTCTAAAACCAGATCCCAAAATTTTCGACACATATTAAAGGTCTGTGACCTTGTGATTTGGGAAAGGGTTATGCCTAACTTTTTACAATACGCTACATAGGCACTATTTAGATTAACCTGTTCTCCATATTTAGTTCCTAAAACGGCAGTTATAGCAGGATTAGTATCCCTACCGTCCTTTGCGGTATTTTTTTCATGCTTTTCACGGCTATTATCCTGATATCCAATAAACCGGCTTGGAGCAAAGCGTAATTCCTTATCAATCGTATAAGCAACAAAGCAAATCCCAAGCCGAATACGTTCTTTAGCCCATAATTTTTCTTCTTGAGAACCATAGGCCACATACTTATCCAGCGTTTTTATATTCCTTATCAACTGATCCCGGTTAGTTATTAATTTCACAGTATTCTCCTTTATCGTATGGCAGTTTTAACCATTATTCTATCAAACCTTGGCCATTTTGTCGAGTATTTTTTGCAAAGCTGTATGGGATCTTCCCGGTGCTTTGCCAGCCCGGATGCGGGCCTTGCAGAGCAAAGGCCGCCATCCCTGGGTCTGAGTGAGCCGTGGGAGGAGGCGAAGCGAATGGCCCATACCCTGCTTTTTTAGGTATCTTCCTTATTGTGGTATGCGTGTAAATCGCATACCGCTTGTTCATAATCGATCAGCGCGGTGATGCTTGGCGCGGCGCCGCATACCGGGCAATGGGGATTAGCCGCCAGTTTTACCTTCCGAAACTCCATAGCCAGGGCATCGTAGGTGAGGAGGAAGCCATTGAGGAGTCCTCCCAGGCCCAGGAGGTATTTCAAGGCTTCCGTAGCCTGCAAGGTACCGATGATCCCTCCCATGACCCCCAGAACCCCTGCCTGACGGCAGGTAGGAACCTTGTCCGGCGGCGGCGGATTTTGAAACACACAGCGATAACACGGGCCTTTCCCCGGAATATAGGTCAAAAGCTGTCCCCGGAACCGGATGATCCCGCCATGAACAAAGGGTTTTCCCTGTATCACACACGCGTCGTTGATGAGAAATTTAATGGGGAAATTATCAGTTCCGTCAATAATAAAATCGTAGTTTTTATCATTGATAATATCCGTGATATTGGTGGAGTTGATCCATTCGTGGTAGCTTACCACCTCCACGTCGCAGTTCATCTCCTGCATGGTTTCTTTGGCAGACTGGACCTTGGGTTTTCCTATATCCCCGGTGGAATGGATGATCTGCCGTTGCAAGTTAGAGAGTTCCACCACATCCGCATCGGCAATACCAATAGTTCCCACCCCTGCAGCAGCCAGGTACATCGCTGCCGGGGCTCCAAGGCCCCCCGCGCCGATGATGAGCACCCGGCCTTCCATGAGTTTTTTCTGTCCCTTAACACCCACCTCTTTCAGGATGATATGCCGGGAATACCGTTCCAGTTGTGCATCGGTAAAAGCCATAGGGCCTCCTTCTTCATGTAATAGCGTTGTTTGGAAACTAAAGTTTCCGCACCAATTCCTCTAAAAATACCGCACTTTCGCAGCCTAAAGGCGAGAAATTACAAGGTAGGTGAGCGTTCCAACCGGGTTCTCTCACCCCTCCAATAAGATAGGCTAAAACAACGGTGCATTGGTACACCGGGACTCGCAACGCGCCTTACCCTAATCCGCCTTTTATGACCAGGAGCCGGTACGTACCGTCTTCATTGCGGCTTACCTTGATCACCCGGTGTCCCTCATCTTTGAGGCTCTGCGGAATATTTTGTATCGGTTCTCCTGGATTAAGCCGTACTTCCAGTACCTGTCCGTCTTCTAGTTCTTCGAGGGCCACCTTGGTTTTGACAAAGGTAACAGGACATACCAGGTTCGTGATGTCCACCTGGGCATCTATGGATGGGTCCTCCATCGTCATTCGAGGGCCTCCTTGAGTTTTTTTTGTAAGATTTCAGGACCGACCCGGCTGAGGGTCTTTCCCAGCCGTTCCCCGCTCTGGGCATAAGCGGCAAAAAAATCAAGCACCGTATCCGCTGCCTTAAACACCTGTTCCTTTTCAAAAAGAATGGGGAGCAGGTAGATCCCCGGTTTAATGGTATTGCCGAACATGCCTCCAAAGGACAAGAGGTAGCCGTTTCTGCCCTGCCAGGCATTGGACGGACAGGACTTGACACATTTCCCGCAATACACGCACCCCGCGGCATTAAACGAAAGAGCGGCCTGGTTCACGGTAATTACCTTGACAGGGCAGACCGCTTCACAGAGTCCGCAATAGGTACAGGCTGGGCCCTGCCATTCAGGGAAAAGTCCCCCCTTTACGCCAAGATCATTTTCCTCGGCTTTAAGGCAATTGTTCCTACAGCCGGTGATGCCAATCTTGAACTTGTGGGGCAGTTCCTGTCCGAAATAACGGGCGTCCAGTTCGTGAGCAAGCTCTGCGGTTTCAATAAGGCCGCTCGGACAGATGTGGGATCCTTGACATGCGGTAATGGTCCGTACCCGGGGACCGCAGGCTCCGGGCTGTAGCCCAACCGTGGCCAGTTCTTGTTTTATGACCTCTATATCCTCCAAAGCCACAAAGGGGATTTCCACTCCCTGCCGAGAGGTAAGGTGAATATATCCATGACCGTACCGGTTCGCAATCTCACTGATTTTCGCAAGCCTATCTGCAGTGAGGCGCCCTCCAATCACCCGGAGACGGAGCGAGAACCGGTCCTTTTGGACTTGCCGCATGAACCCTCCTTTTTTGAGAGTCCCGTAATCAACCGCTGCCATACTGTTCCTCCATTCTTATAACCTTTCTTATTACCGTGGTACTTGAGGCCTTTGCCCAACTGGTACGCAGATCCACGCACTATAGGCAGGAAGCATAAAAGTCCCTATAATAATACTATATGTTAGCAGATCAGGATACTAAAATCTATCGGTTCAATAGGATATGGAGACAGCAGACCATACCAGGATACGCCTATGGATTATAGGCAAGCAGGGGTACATCTGGAGGAAGCCTACCGGGCAGTAGGGTATTACCGGGAATTGGCTACTCCCACCCTGCACCCTGCCGTGCTTGGGGGGATCGGCAGTTTTGCCGGCCTTTTCTCCCTCAAGGAGTGGATTTCCGGGGATCACGCCCTGGAGGAACCGATCTTGGTTGCAGGTACTGACGGGGTTGGCACTAAACTGGAACTGGCCTTCAAAATGAAACAATACGATACCCTGGGGATCGACTGTGTGGCGATGTGCGTCAATGATATCCTCTGTCATGGGGCACGGCCCCTGTTCTTTCTGGACTACCTGGCCTGCGGAAAGCTCAATGCCCAGGTAGCTGCGAAAATCGTGCAGGGGGTGGCCGTGGGATGCCGGGAAACAGGAGCAGTCCTTCTGGGAGGTGAAACTGCGGAGATGCCTGGTTTCTACCCTGAAGGAAAGTACGATATCGCGGGTTTTGCCGTAGGAATCGTAGACCGTAAGGGCTTGGTAGATGGCAGCAAAATCCAGGAAGGGGACGTCCTCATCGGTATTGCCTCTGCAGGGGTCCACGCCAATGGCTTCAGCCTGATCCGTAAGGTTCTGCCTGATTGGGAGGAAGATTTCCGCGGTATGCCCCTGGGGTTTGCCCTCCTTGAACCGACCCGGCTCTATGGCAAACCGGTTTTGGGGCTCATGGAACAGCTTGAGATTCGAGGCATGGCCCATATCACCGGCGGCGGGTTTTACGAAAATATCCCCCGAATCTTCTCAGGCCGTCCGTTAAAGGCGCTGATCCAGGAAGGAACCTGGCCGATCCCCCGGATCTTCGCCCGGATTGCATACGGCGTTGCAGGCGGGAGCCTTACCGGCGCGGAAGCAGAAACAGCCGGAGCGGGTTTACTCAGAAACGACAGGAACCTGCAAAGGATTCTCTTTAATACCTTTAATATGGGTATCGGGTTTGTTCTGGCAGTGGCCCCTGAAGATCGCCTCAGGGCAATCGAATACCTGGATAGTCAAGGCTACCCGGCGTGGGAAATAGGCAGCGTCGCTGCTTCAACAGGTCAGGATGAAGGGCTCTGTTTTATCTAAGCCCGGCAGAGGTGAAGCGGTGCGGATATTGGTGTTGGTTTCTGGGAATGGCACTACCCTGCAAGCCCTGATCGATGCGGAAGGCCAGGGCCGTCTTGAGGGTGGAAGGATTGAGGCGGTTCTGGCAGACCGGCCAGGGGCGTATGCCCTGGAACGGGCCAAGGCGGCAGGAATTCCGGTATATACCCTGCCAGGGAAACCAGGGCAGGCGCTTTCAGAGGGGATCCTGCACATAGCCCGGACCGTAGCGGCGGATCTCATCATCTTGGCAGGCTTTCTTTCCATCCTGGCAGGAGACCTCCTCAGGGTTTATAGGGAGAGGATTATCAACCTGCACCCGAGCCTTTTGCCCGCATTCGGGGGACCGGGGATGTATGGGGAACGGGTTCACCGGGCGGTATTGGCAGCGGGAGCGGATGAGTCAGGTTGTACGGTCCATATCGTGGATCCTGGCACGGATACGGGGCCTATCCTGCTTCAACGCCGGGTTCCGGTTTTGCCTGGAGATAGCCCCCAGGATCTGGCGGAACGGGTTCGTCCGGTGGAACAGGGGGCTCTCGTGGAGGCTGCCGCGCTTCTGGTGAAACGGATCCGTCAGGCGAAGCTAATCCCCTAAGATCTACTCGTTGCGGCAGCAGGCGCGAAGGCAGGGCCTTGGGGTCCTCCCTTTTTGGGGGCGTATAAGGAATGCCTACATTGAACTGGTTTGTTACTGGGGGAGGTTTTATGACAAATCGTCATATCGGGAGTATACTAAGGAATATGAACCTTATCGCCATAGGCCTTGTCCCGGTACGGGCCTCCCTGGGTACCGGGTGTATTGATGGGTATCAGCATATCACCAGAAGCCCTCAGGGAATCGAGCGTAACCCCTTGAAGATCACCGTCTCTCAGATGATGCTGGAAATGCCGACGCGCTATTTTTTTAGTAACGATATACCCATCAGATTGTATTCGGTATAAGGCGAGGCCGCGGCAAAACTTCAATTTCGCTGCCGCAGCCTTTAGTTAAAGGAAAAAGCGGGCATTTTGAATAAGCCTTTGAGTTTATGTTAATGAGGAGAACAGTATGAAGAAACGGGCACTTATCAGCGTGTTTAATAAAGAAGGCATTACCGGTTTCGCTTCTTTTTTGACCGCATCAGGATGGGAAATTCTCTCCACCGGCGGTACGTTCCAGTACCTGCAGGAGCATCGGATTCCGGTGATGGATGTCAAAACCGTAACCGGGTTTTCCGAATGTCTTGACGGCCGGGTCAAGACCCTGCATCCTGCCATTCATGTAGGACTTTTAGCCAAACGTCAGGATCCAGCCCATCTGGAGACCCTGGAAAAGACGGGCTTTGCTCCTATTGATTTGGTCTGCGTCAACCTGTATCCCTTTTTGGAGAAAGTCCATGCCGGACTTACCCATGAGGAGACCTTGGAGTTCATTGATATCGGGGGACCTGCGCTGCTGCGTTCAGCCGCGAAGAATTACCAGGATGTGATCGTCCTCTCGGATTCTGCGGATTACCCTGAGGTGATGGCGGCTCTAAAAGAAGGGGATCTGCCCCAGGACCGCCGTAAAATCCTGGCAGGTAAGGCTTTTGCGCTGACTGCGGCGTATGACGGGGCGGTTGCCCGGTATCTCCTGGAGGAATCCCTGCCCGCGTATTTGCCCCTGTCCCTGAAAAGGTTCCAGATCCTCCGGTACGGTGAAAATTATCATCAAGCCGCTACCTTGTATTGCCATGCGGATAATCCCGGGGCCTTTGCGGGTATGCAGCAGCTTTCAGGAAAAGAATTGAGTTATAACAACATCCGGGACTTGGACCTGGCATGGAAGGTGGTCTGCGCTTTCGGCCTTCCCGCGGACGGGACCCCTCCTTTGGGGGAGGCAGACCTGGACACGATTGTGCCGGCCTTCCCCAAGCTGCCTCCGGTTTGTTGCGCCGCGGTAAAGCACAATACCCCCTGCGGCATTGCCCTGGGGACGAGCCTCATCGAGGCCTATACCAAGGCATATAACTGCGACCCGGTGTCTATCTTCGGCGGTATCTTGGGGTGTAATGCCCGGGTGGATGTTCCAACCGCGAAGAAACTGGCGGAACTGTTTTTGGAAATCGTGGTGGCTCCTGATTTTGATGAGGAGGCCTTAGATATCCTGAAACAAAAGAAACAGCTCCGGATCATGAAGGCCGCTTCCAGCCCCCGGCAGACCAAGGAGTATATTTCCGTGGACGGGGGCCTCTTGATACAGGATACGGATCAGCAGCTCCTGGAACAATGGAACGTGGTAACCAAGCTCGCTCCTAACCCGGAAGATATCGCGGATATGATCTTCGGCATGAGGGCGGTACAGTATGTCAAATCCAACGCCGTACTGGTGGCAAAAAACCGGGCGGCTCTGGGTATAGGCGCAGGGGAGACCAACCGGATCTGGGCTGCGGAACTGGCCCTGAACCGGGCCCAGCGGGTGATCGTGGCCACTGCCGCCGCGGGTACTGACGACGGCGCGGCTCCCCGGGTTATGGCGTCGGACGCCTTTTTCCCCTTCCCTGATGTGGTTGAGGCCGCCGCGGCCGCGGGGATCAAGTCCATCATCCAGCCCGGAGGTTCCCAGAACGACCAGCCTTCGATAGAAGCCTGCGATAAACTTGGACTGGCCATGGTCTTCACCGGAACCAGGCATTTTAAGCACTAAATCTCCGGGCCCGGCAGTGGACAGAACAAGTCATCCGGTGGACAGAATAAGCCGGGCGGGAGACAGAACAGGTCAGCCGGGAGACAGAACAAGTCAGCCGGGAGACAGAACAAGTCAGCCGGGAGACAGAACAAGTCAGCCGGGAGACAGAACAGGTCAGCCGGGAGACAGAACAAGTCAGCCGGGAGACAGAACAGGTCAGCCGGGAGACAGAACAAGTCAGCCGGGAGACAGAATAAGCCAGGCGGGAGACAGAACAAGTCAGCCGGGAGACAGAACAAGTCAGCCGGGAGACAGAATAAGCCAGGCGGGAGACAGAACAGGACTTGGAGAGGGCTTTTTCCCCTCCCCAAGGTTTTTATGTTTTGTGGAGCGCAGCAGCCCTACTCCAAGTGCGGTAAGGCTCCCGGATCCGGCCGCGCCGTTCCGTTAGCGGGAGCCTTCCCCTAGATAGCTGGTGATGAGAGACCCCAAGGAATTCTCATTGATCCGGACGATTTTCATCTCCCGTTCCACGCTGGCAGGGGAATCCGAAGCGTGGGCGGTATTCACCATCACGTTGCTGCCGAATTCCCGGCGGACCGTACCCCCTGGGGCTTTGAGGGGATCCGTGGGACCGAGCACATCCCGGATCTTCTGAATCGCCTTTTCCCCTTCATAGATCAGGATCATACATTTCACCGCCCCTGGCTGGTTGATATCCTCCAGGGGACAGGTATGCGGCTTGACGCCGGACATAAACTCGATGATCTGGGCGAATTGATCCTGGGCGTATTCCGTACCTACGCACTCAATTAAGGCCTTTTCGGTTTCATCGCTCAAGGTAAGCTGAAACTCCTGTTCAAGCAGTTCTTTGGCCTTTTTCCCAAACCGGGGCGCGAGTTTTTCCAGTAAGGCCCCCTCTACCGGGCCATAGAATTCCAGGGCTTCAGCCAATGAAAACCGGTGTACCTTGACTCCTACGATCCGTAAACCGGTCCGGGAGAACATATCAATGATGGTTCCTGGTTTTGATGAAGCGTATTGCCAGTTATCCGGCTTAATAATGACCAGGGTCCGCTCAATGTTCCTGGGGTCTGGGGAAAGACTGGTTTTGACGATGTTCTCTTGGCCTTTAAGAAACCGGGCAAAGAGCTTCATATCCTTATCCGCCCATACCTGATTCGGGGGGGTCATCACCGCAGGCTCAAAATAGGTAACTTTCTCAGGATGCTCTGGATCGGCGATCAGGTCCGCATAGGTATCCCGGATGGTTTCTGCGGTAATCGAATCCCCTTCCCGGTGTTCCTCATAGAGGTGGCCGCAGATGGCGGTCAGTTTTTCACAGGGCTTCTCCCCTCGGAATAACAACACCAAGGCAAGGCGCTTCCTCTCACCTGCCGGGGCAAAGCTCCGCTGGGTATAATCCGCTAAAAGGGTAACGGATCCGCTATCATTCTGTTCCCGTAAGATCGCCGCATAGTCCCGCACGAATTCCTCGTCTGGGGCTATCATCTGGGCTCCCACCAGTTCCAGATCCACCTGGGAAAGCAGCCGGGCGATAATGCCCCCGGTCCTGCTTTTCGCAACCGTATAAGGGGTTACCATAACGTATGAAAGAGCTTGTTTCATTATTACACCTCCAGGGTCTGAGTATATCCGTTCTTCTAAAAGCATACCAGCCCGCCAGCGGGTTTACCGCCCCTGTATGGCCGTGGCGGTAAGAGAGCGGGCCGCCCCTTGCTTCCCGCCTTTGCCGCTTTGGAGCCAAGCCCATGGTATAGGTGAGGATACTCCGCCGGATGGAGGAACGAAGGGACGTAAGCCGCTCCCACAAACTCCTCCGCACCCATAACGCCCGCCGCAGGCGCGCCCGCCGCAGGGGCCCAGCCAAGACAGCATTGGGCATGGACAGACCCGGAAGCGAGTACTTGACCTGCTAGGGGGATTATCCTATGCTCATCGGTAAGGTTTATTGATGAGTTTAATCATAACAGCTCCACAATGCTGGAGACGGAGCCTATGGTAATTGCTATTGACGGCCCTGCAGGTTCAGGGAAAAGCACCATTGCCAGGCTTTTAGCTGAACGGTTGGGGTATACCTATATAAACTCAGGGAACCTCTACCGGACCATTACGCTGGGTTGTCTGCGGAACCATATTGATCCCACCGACCCTGAGGCCGCCTTGCATTACGCACAACACGCGGCTATTACCTACCAAAACAGCGCGGTTTACCTTGAAGGGGAAGATGTATCGGCCCTGCTCCATACGGATGTTATTGACCGGTGTACCGCTCCCCTATCGGGGATCCTGCCGATCCGTCATGTTGTAAACGATCTTATCCGAAAGATCGCGGGAACCCTGGATGTGATCGTGGAAGGACGGGACATGACCACCGTGGTCTTCCCCCAGGCGGAACATCGTTTCTATTTAGACGCCTCCCTAGAGGAGCGGGCTAAACGGCGCTATGAACAGGGGGTGTCGAAGCTCAGCCTCGAAGCAATCCGGGAAGCCATTGTCCAGCGGGACCGCATTGACCGGCATAAAGCCGAAGGAAGCCTGAAAATTGCCCCGGGAGCGATTGTTTTTGATACATCGCTCTTGACCATTGAGCAAGTTTATGACAAATTAATAAAGAATATCACCATAGAAGGATCAACCATGGCCCAGATGGAAGTGGAATCGGACACCAGTCCGATGGATGAGTCGAATAACTCCGCCGACAATATCCAGACACAATTACAGGAAGAGTATCTTAAATCCCTTGAGCAATTAGAAGAGGGGCAGATCGTTGAGGGGAACGTTATTCAGGTTACCCAAGATCAGGTATTTGTTGACGTAGGTTACAAATCGGAAGGCAAGATTCCGATTACTGAATTTGCGGAAATTCCCCAGGTGGGGGATGCGGTATCGGTTATTCTCATAGCCAAAGAGGATAAACATGGAGAAGTGATTGTTTCCAAGCAGAAAGCGGATGTCAAGCTGTTTTGGAGAAATCTCAGGCAGGCCTTTCAGGAACATACGCCGGTGGAAGGAACCATCGAAAAGATCGTCAAGGGCGGGTTTGATGTTAATCTTGGCGGAGGGGTCCATGCCTTCCTCCCCATCAGCCAGTCAGATGCCCAAAAAGTGGATAAACCGGAAAAACTCCTGGGTATGACGATTTTGTGCTATGTGGAGCGTCTTTATTCCGACGGGAAGGTCAATATTGTGGTAAATCGCCGCAAATGGCTTGAGGAAGAAATAGAGCAGAAACGGAACGGCTTCTTTGAAAACACCCCTATCGGGGCTGATGTTATCGGTACGGTCAAGAGTTTTACCTCCTTTGGGGCCTTTATCGATCTTGGCGGTTTTGACGGGCTCTTACATATCAATGATATGAGCTGGGGCCATGTAACCCGGCCTAAGGATTTTGTGCGGAAAGGCCAGGAGATCTGCCTCAAGGTGATCCGGCTTGATCCGATTGAGAAGCGTATCAACCTATCCTTGAAACACTTTACCGACGATCCCTGGGTGCATTTTGAAGATAAATACCATGTCAATGATATTGTCCGGGGAAAGGTTACGAAGCTCACTGAATTCGGGGCCTTTATCGAGTTGGAGGAAGGGATCGAGGGCTTGGCCCACATTTCTGAGTTTTCCTGGATTAAGAAAATTCAGCGGCCTGATGAAGTGGTCCGCATCGGGGATGAAGTGGAATGTATGATCCTCGGTTATGATCTCCAGGCAGGGAGGGTCTCTCTGGGCCTGAAACAGGTTACCGCTAATCCCTGGAACAATTTTGAGGATCGCTACGCGGTAGGAACCCGTTTAACCAGAAAAGTGGTAAAACTCACCAATGCGGGCGCCTTCATTGAGCTGGAAGAAGGGATCGACGGCCTCCTCTTGGGGGAGGATATTTCTTGGACTAAAAAGGTAAAGCATCCGGGTAGCGAACTGCAGGTAGGTCAGGACGTAGAGATCATGGTGATCGGTATTGACCGGGAAAACCGGGGCATCAGACTGGGGATCAAGCAGCTTACGGAAGACCCGTGGCAGAGTTTTGCCAAAGCCTATAGGCCAGGCTCCCTCGTGGAAGGGGATGTGTCTTCGGTTACGGATTTCGGGATTTTTGTGCGGGTTCCCGGAGGCATTGAAGGGTTGATCCATAAAAGCAACCTCCCTGAAAGCAGGGAAGAGAGCGCTGATGAGGCCCTCAAGAAGTACCGTGTAGGGGATAAGATCAAGGCGGTGGTGCTGGAATTGCAGCCTGATAAGCAAAAGGTGGCTTTTTCCATCCGGGATTACCAGAAGAAGATGCAGCGGGAAGAGCTTTCCCGGTATATTGCCGCAGAGGAATCAGATGGTTCCACCTTTACCTTGGGAGATTTTTTACGGTCTAAGAGTAATTCTTAGAAGACCATCCTCGTATGCTGTCCCAGATTGACGTCCAGAAATTTAATACCCTGATTGAGATTAATACCCTCATCAATTCTAATTATCAGGATGCTCATTCGCTCGTAACCCAAATTCTTGATTCTGCAACCCGGCTGTGTGAATGTGAGTCTTCGAGTTTGCTCTTGCTTGATCGAGAGATCGGAGAATTGTACTTTGCTATTGCCCTGGGTTCCAAGGGCAATGAAGTTAAAAGGTTCACCGTAAAACTCGAAGAAGGCATCGCAGGCTGGGTTGTCCGGCATAATAAGCCGGTTATCATCAATGATGTACTCAACGATAAGCGTCATCTGCAGAGCATTGCCCGGCAGATCGATTATCCTTCCCGAACGATGATGGCGGTACCGATGCGGGTTAAGGATCAGTGTATCGGGGTTATTGAGCTTATCAATAAAAAAAACGCCCAACCCTTTGTTCAGGATGATCTGGAATGGCTTGAAATATTCGCCAATCAAGCGGCTTTGGCGCTTGTCAATGTGCAGAGCATTGAAAAAGCGCGAAACAACATTCAGCATTTACAGGATCAGCTTAAAAAAGACCAAGGCTATCATACCATGATAGCCAAGAGTCCGATTATGACTGCAAAGCTTGAGATAGTGGATCGGATTGCCAAAACCGATTCATCCGTACTTATTCTTGGGGAGAGCGGGGTTGGGAAGGAGCTCTTTGCTGAACAGATACACCTCCGCAGCCTGCGGAGCGATAAACCCTTTATACGGGTAAATTGCGCTGCCCTGCCGGAGGGGCTTCTCGAAAGTGAACTCTTTGGCCATGTGAAAGGGGCCTTTACCAATGCCATTGCAGACCGGCGAGGCCGTTTTGAGTTGGCTGAAGGGGGGACCATCTTCCTGGATGAAATTGGAGACCTCCCTTTGCCTTTGCAGGCCAAGCTGCTCCGGGTTATTCAGGAGAAAACCTTTGAAAAGGTCGGTTCTGACAGGTCAATCACGGTCAATGTGCGTATGTTAGCGGCTACCAATAAGGATATTGAAGCCTTGGTAGCTAAGGGGGAGTTTAGAAACGATCTGTATTACCGGCTGAATGTCTTACCGCTCTATATTCCGCCTCTTCGGCAACGGCTTGAAGATATTCCTGAGTTAGCGGCATTTTTTCTTTCTCGGGGTATGTTGGAGACTAAAAAGCAGTTTGCAGGATTTTCCCAGGAAGCGATGGATGCCATGCTTGCCTACTCCTGGCCGGGTAATATCCGGGAACTGGAAAATTGCATTGAGCGGGCCTGTGTGATTGGAAAAAACAAGTGGATACGAGAGGAGGACCTTTTCCTTAAAAAGACCGCCAGTCCTTCATTTCAAGAAGGCGGGAGCCGGGATTTAAAGAGTGCCGTTACCGCGTTTAAGGCCTATTTTATTCAAAAAGTACTGGAAGAACATCGTGGGAATCAAACCGAAACCGCGAAGGCCTTGGACATCCAAAGAACCTATTTATCAAAGCTGATTAAAGAATTACATATCCGTTTAAGTTAAGGCAGGGGTACGGTAAGGCCCGCTTGTCTTAAGCCTAAGCAGGTAGTATCATGTTAGTATAGAAGAGATGGTACAAAAGAGCGTGAGCAAGAACATTGAGGAAGGGAACAAGTGATAGAATTGGTAAAATCCGCGAACCATGAAGCGCTACGGCAAACCGGTGAAGCGGTCAGTATGGGAGAAAGGCTTAATCGGTTTATACAGCATAACCGAAAACCGATTATGTTCGGGGCTCTGGGTATTTTCGTGTTTTTAGTAGGGTTTATTGCTGCGGTAAGCCTCAGGGATATGGTGCAACAGCGGGCTTTTGGACAGCTTGAAGCCTTTAATCAGCGGTATGTTGACCTCAATGATCCTTCCAAGGCAGAGGATATGCAGGCACTGGTGGATGAGCTTTCCCTCTTTGCCTCCAAGCATACCGGATATGCGGGAGCTCGGAGCTATGCAATTTTAGGAAGCATATACGCGGATAAAAACGCCTGGGAAGATGCGGAAAAAGCCTGGACCCAGGCAGCCGCAGTTGGGGGAAAGACCTATCTAGCTCCGGTCTCCTTATGCAACGCGGCGTTTGCTGCGGAAGAAGGGGGTAATATCCCCGGAGCCATTGAACTGTATCGCCAGAGTGTATCCTTCAAGGATACCTTCCCCGCAGCTCCCCGGGCTCAGTTTTCTATAGGACGGCTTGAAGAGGTACAGAACCACCCCGAGGCCGCTCTTGAAGCCTATCAGGAACTGCTCAATACCTGGCCTAATGATACGATATGGACCAGTCTTGCCCAAAGCAGGATTATATTCCTTAAATCCCGATAAAAAAGTGGATGCGCCGCTCCTCCTATTCCCTTTTTTGTGGTCTTTTGTTATTCCTTCTGCAAGGGCTTAGTTCATGCGGTATTGAGGATTATGCCTTTCTCTATCCCGTATCAGGCCGAGTGAATGTTGAATTCAATTCTAAGGCTACCATTATCCTGTCTATGGCAGGGGTAAGTTCGTATTTTACCCATTTTACCATCTATTACCGTATCTATATCAGCGCAGTTTCCCTCTCTGGCTCTATAGGCCCAGGGGACCTCAGCACTTTAAACTCCACGCTAGCTAACGATTATGGGGCATTTCTGCCGTATACTTCCAATACCGATACCACGATCAGTACCTCCATAGGCAGTCTTTTTAGGAATCGAAACTACTATGCCCTTACCGTGGAAGGAACCAATATAGAGGATATCTTATCTTCCAATTCCCAAAATAAGACCCTTACCTTGGATTTTATCCAGGTTTCCGGAACTATTCCGGTGTTACGTATGGATAATACCGATTATAAGTTACAACGTTCCACTGGTAATGGACTCTTTAGCCCAGTACCCCAAGATCGGTATTTTTTTAACACCCTGGAATTGAATAGCAATGCCAATGTATCATCCTCGATAAATGCGGATGTGGCTGCCTTGTCCGGTACTGCGGATGTCCGCTACACCTACGTAGCCTTGTACATCGTAGCAACCGGGATTGACCCTAATTTTTCACCGATTTATAGCGCCCCCACTTTTATAGCGATCCTCCGGCTTCCTGACCAAGCATAAACTCGACGAAACCCCGAATTTTCAGAATGAGAGGCGATGTAGTTTCACCACGTAACATTTTTAAACAGTTTTGTAGCTAATTTTTAAATTTTAGTAAATAATGTACTTTATATTGTATATAAAAATATACGTTTAATTTAAAAATAAAATTAATATATAAAAATAGTATAAAATTATATATATGATAATAATTTACATTACTCAAATTGATTGTTGACAACTTCTCTTTTTTACTCATCATAATATGGATTCTGTCTACTATTAAGATAAAATCCAAACGTGCAGATTTTTCGCGGATCCTCCTAAAAAACCTAGAGGACCCTCAAAAACCGTAAAATTCACGGTACACCGTAAAGTAGGATTCAGGGCTTTGAGGGTTTTTGAGCCCTTTGGCCCATACTGCATGGCGTTGTAAACCCCACACGTCCCCTTCTCTACTCAAACGGTATTTTTGCTCATCTCCGGCCCTTACCAGGTTAATATCCCCGGTTTGGGTCTGATACGAGTAACCCCAGAGCAAAGATGCCAAAGAACGTTTCTTTACCCCCCAAGGAATGAGGATAGGTATGGCCGTACCCAGGGAAAGGCCGTCTGGAAGCTGGGCGGAAAGGGCTTGTTTGAAATCCTCCGCGCTGAAAAAAAACCGGGTATCAATAGCCGCGATTTCAGCTTCCGCGCTGATACCCACAGATAAGGGAGCGGCAATTTCCAGTTTTGCCTGGGGATTAAAGCCCTGGGAATACAGGACCGGGATACTTGCACGGGTCATAGCCATAGCAAAGATCTCCACCAGGGCCAAATGAGGGTAAAAAATCGCCTTTCCCTGCTTGGTAAAGGCAAAGAGGATCCGCCATGTAGGGCCTTCCTGGGTCTTTGAAGGGGTTTTTGGATGCACTAGAGCGTCAGGGGTAGTATTTTTGACAATTGCCGTGTCTTTATCGCATATTCCACAGGGGTTAGTACATTTTTCTATACACAGGGGAGTACGGGTACCTGTTTCTGATCGGCGTAATTCTTTTTCAAGGTGGCGGGATGCCATCCCAAGCTCAATACCACCCCAGGGTACAGGCAGATCAGGACTTTTAGGGCACTGCATTTCCTGGATGAGGGCAGGGTACGCTTCAAAAAGCCCTCGCCAAATATCCTGCCGTATATGTTCATTCCAGGCGTCAAGGCGGCAGCCCCTTCTATAGGCTGCTTCAATGAGGTCTCCCACCCGTTCATCCCCCCGGCTTATAAGCCCTTCGAGGACCGAAATAAAGGGATCTTGCATCCCCACCTTATGGCCCCGTGGTTTAAGGGCAGATCGGATATAATCCAGTTTGGTACGGGCAGTAGCTTCGTCCATTTGAGCCGCCCATTGATAGGGGGTATGGGGTTTGGGGACAAAGGTCCCTACGTTGATGGTGAAGTGCATCCCGGTACGGCGGGCGATTTCCAGGATAAAATTGACAATCCCGGCTTCCTCATGCGTTTCAGGGAGCTGGGGGTCCCCCAGGGGAAGGCCGATCATAAAATAAAACTTTGCCCCTCGCCAGCCCCGTTTCTTGGCTTCCTGGACAATAGCCGCCACCGTATCCTGGGACACTTCCTTATTTATCGAAAACTGCCACGCGTCAACCGGGGTTTCCACGGCAAAGGTAAGGCCGCTCTTCCGGACCGCGGCAATTTTCTCCAAAAGGGGGAGAGAAAAGGTGGATACCCTGAGCGAGGGCAGTTGGAAGGAAATATGCTCCGGGCCATAGGCCGCGTGAAGGGCATCCACTAAATGTTCAAGATACTGGTAATCTCCGGAAGAAAGGGAGGTAAGGCTTATTTCCCGGTATCCTCCCTGGGTAATACACGCGGCAACCTCCCGGTGGATGGCAGGGGCGCTTTTCTGCCGCATGGGCCGATACCAGTATCCGGCATGGCAAAACCGGCAGCCGTGAGGACAGCCCCGCATGATTTCCACTGCGCCGTGGTGCTGGACCACCTTCATATTGGGAACCGGGAAAACCGCCGGGGCCGCCTCCCGAAAGGAGAAGGCCCTGTCCACGGCCCGCTTTGCCTTTCCCTTGCCCCGGGTCCATACCGAAGGATGCGCGCCCAGGCGCTCACGTAAGGCGGCCCTCCCGTGTCCGGCTTTTTTTAGTTCCTGGAGGGTTTGGACGAGGTCAAAAAAGCCGTCTTCTGCTTCTCCGATCCAGAAGGCGTCGATAAAAGGGGCATAGGGAAGGGGATTGGAAACGCAAGGCCCTCCCATGATCACGATAGGATGGGTTTCGGTTCTCGCGGAAACTCGCAGGGGGATTCCGCCGGTCTCCAGCATGGTGAGGACTCCGGTGATCCCCAACTCATAGCCCAAGGTAAACAAGAGGAGGTCCAGATCCGCCAAGGGGATACCGGTATCAAGACCATAAAGGGGGATCCCCTGGCTGCGGAGGAGCCCCTCAAAATCCGGGGCCGGCGCAAAAGCCCGATCACAGGAAACCCCTGCAAGCTGGTTCAGCCGGTTATAGAGTATCCTGAGGGCCTGGTTGCTCATGCCTATCTCATAGAGGTCAGGAAAAGCGATGAGGAGCCGCAGATCCCCTTCGGTTTTTGCCAGGCAGCCGTATTCGCCTCCGACGTAGCGGCCTGGTTTTTCCACCTGTAACAGC
>JAISOX010000140.1 GCA_031275325.1 Treponema sp. | reverse complement strand
AAATGGATAAATATCATATATCGTTTCAAGCATTTTTGGGTAATATATTTGTGGAATAAATCTGTCTAATATTTCGATATTTATTTGATCTGCCGATTGATATATTTCCATAAATTGTTTTACAACAATATCTTTTTTTGTTTCCTTTGTATCGGTTACAATAAACATATCCTTATACTTTTCCATAAGCGTTATTATATCATCTATGTTAATTGGCGTATATTTGTCATATATCTTTTCTTGTTTCCATTCTTCATTTGTAGGAATATTTGTCCAGCTTGCATTAGTTATTCTTTTCCCATGATCCCAATCGTGTACTGCCACGAGTTTACCATCTGTTGTTAAAGAAAAATCAATTTCAAAAACCCTATGACCTTTCTTGTAATTTTGTTCAATAGCTTCCAATGAATTGGTATAAGCCAGTATTTCTCCATCAGTTCCAAATAAAGCGCCTCCTGCATGGGCTATTAAAAAAACAACAATACCCCCCCCCCCCCCCCCCAGGATTCATTTTCTAGATAAAAGTCTTCATTAAACCCCATCATTACAATCATAGTATGTATTTTTCTTACTGTTTTATATCCAACATACAATATTGCTGGCAAGCTAAATAGTATGTAAATAACGCTTATTACCCATAGTTTTTTGTCTTTAAACGGCATATTAATCTCCAATATTTACAAGCATACGTAATAGTGATATATTATAATATGATCATATATTTGTCAATATATATTATGATCATTTTTGAGACGTATTGCGCATAACTTCTTTATACGCGGTTTTTGGGCTTACTCCAGACGAACATCTCTCACCGCCTATACGGGCAGGTTTTCCTTTATTACGGCTTATGTTCCCCTGGAACCCATGACCCGGACATAGGCCGTATCAAGGATCTGACCAAGCCTGGGTGAGCCAGCCCCGGAAGACATGGTCAAGCTCATCCCGCCTTCAATCACCCGGGGACTTTTAAGCGTGGTATTGCCGGATCCGGTGGAGCCTCTCGTTTACAGGGTTGATCACGGCCATAGCGTCCTCCTTGAATAATTGTATGGGAAAGGAAATTCCTGAAGACGCGGGGGTCAAGAAACAGCGTACATAAGGAACCTACGTGCAGGGGAAGAGGGTAATTGGTTAAACCACAAGTCTATGAAGGTTTCCATATACTGCCCCTTGCCTATAAGGTTCCTTGGGTGTATGTATATAACCAAGACTTCCAGGAAATACCCTTAAAGGCTTCCCCTTGAGGTTCAAGCCGGTTTTTAGGATATGCAGTCAATGAAAAAAGTCAAGCCCGCCAGCAGGCTTACTGCCCCTGTATGGCCACAGTAGTAAGAAAGCGGGTCGCCCTTTGCCTCTGGTCTTTGCAGCTTTGGAGCTAACCCCACAGTATAAGTGAAAACGCGCCGCAGGAGGCAGGAACGAAGGGACGTAAGCCGCTCCCCCGAACACCTCCGCACCTCGTAACACCCACCGCAGGTGCGCCCGCCGCAGGCGCGCCCGCTGCAGGCGGGATATAACAAAAAATTATAATTTGTTTATGCCCTGTTAATGGGTTCTTCTCCCTAAAAACAGTATGGTTTCTCCTATGAAAACCAAGGATAAGGCCAAGCCTTTTTCACCATCTGCGCGGGTGAGAAAACCGCTGCACTGCATCGGGTTAATCATCTGGGCAGTAGCTGCTGTCAGGGCGCACCCGCAGCCCACAGAACTGAGCTTGACCGTAGACGGGGCGGTAAAGATTGCACTGGATACGAATCTCAGTTTGCAGCGGAGCGCGCTGGAAACCACAGGAAAAAAGAGAAGCCATGACCGGTCATGGAACAAGGTACTGCCCACGCTGGCGGTCTCTGCAGGGATAAGTCACCCCTCCTCCCTTACCAATAGTATCCCCCCTGAAGGGAACTTCTGGACGCCGGGCCTTTCCGTATCCGCGTCCCTCAGCGTGTCTACTGCGGTGATAGAACAGATAAAACAGGCCCGGATAGACTATGAGGCAGGGGTGTTAAGCTATGAACAGGCAAAGCAGGAACTGGAAGCGCAGGTACGGAAACTGTTTTACCAGGTCCTGCTCTTACAGGCCAATACGGAATTGGCCGCTCAAAGCCTGGAAAGCGCGCAGGCCCGGTATGAACAAAGCGCTGCCCTGGCCGCAGTAGGGCAGGCTTCCCGGTTGGACGAACTATCGGCCCGGGTGGATCTGGAAAACCAGCGGCCTGCCCTGGGAAACGCCGCTGTGGCCTATGCCAACGCGCTGGATTCTTTTAAGGCCCTTTTGGGGATCGATCAGGAAACCCCGGTATCATTGCAGGGAACCTTGGAATACCGTGACTATAGGGAGCCTGCTGAAACTAAGCCGGGCACTTCCCTGGCGATTGCAGCAGCGCAGCAAACCATACGAACCTTGGAAGCCCAGCGCAAGGCAGCCTGGCACGAAGCCTATATACCGGTCCTGCGGTTTTCATGGAACGCCAATCCCCAGTACCGTGATGACTCCTGGAATGATAGTACCGGCGCTTTTTCCATAAGTCTGGGCTTGAATATAGACAACTTTTTACCCTGGTCTGCTGCCAAAACCCAAATCGACGGCTTGGATGATACTATCCTATCCGCCCAATTACAACTGACCGAATCCTTACGGACCCAGGAAGACCGGATAAGACAGTATCAGCGAAGCCTTGAGCAAACCAAGGCAAGCGTCGAAGCCCTCAAACTCAATGTGGAACTCGCGGAGATTACGTACGCCAGGTACGAAGAAGCCTACCGCAAGGGAGCCGCAGATTACCAAAGCCTACGGAATGCGGGAGACACCCTCTTACAGGCAAAGAACAAGGTCCAACAGGAACAATACAACCTGATTGTAACGGTGTTGGAATTAGAAAAGGAATTAACCCTTCCTTTTAGTTATTAGGATATGGAGTAAGGAGACAAGCATGAAAAAAGTGATTGTGGTTATAGTCGTGGGGATGCTGGCTGTGGGATTCATGGTCATTCCCTCCAAGCTGGCAGGTACAAGCACAGAACCGGGCAGAGACAGACCAGGAAGGCAGGCAGGGAGTACCGATAGAATCTTTGCAGTCCGCACGGAATATGCGGAAATCCGAAACCTCCAGGCATATATTGAGGTAAATGGTAATATTGTCAGCGCCCAGCAGGTAGCAGTAGTACCTGACGCGGCAGGCAAGCTGGTTTCCATGAAGGTTCTCCTCGGTTCAACCGTGCAAAAAGGGGCGTTACTGGGAGAAGTGGATCCTTCCCGTCCTGGGGACTCTTATTCGTTAAGCCCGATCTATGCGCCGGTTTCAGGAACCGTGGTGTCCAATCCTCTCAGCGCTGGTTCGACCGTTTCTACCAGCACTACCGTATTGACCTTGGCGGCAACCGGTCTTCTTGAAATAGAAGCCTTGATCCCTGAACGGGAGGTAGGACAGCTTCGTACCGGTCTTCTGGCGGAAGTGCGCTTAGAGGCTTTTCCTGGAGAAATCTTTACCGCGGAGCTGGTCCGGCTTTCTCCGGTGCTGGATCCGGTTTCCCGGACCAAACCCATAACCTTGCGGTTTATACGGGAAGATCCTCGGATCAATCCGGGGATGTTCGCCCGGATTAAACTCAAGACCCGAACCTATTCCCAGGTGATAGCGATTCCTGAAGAAGGGATTACAGAAAACCGGGGCAGCGCCCTGGTATATGTAGTATCCCCGGATAACGCTCCTGCCAGCGCGCTGCCCGATGATAAGGGCGCGGCAACCGTACATATACGGGAAATCAGCGCCGGGGTGAGCGTTGATGGGGAAGTAGAGATACAAAAGGGTCTCAACGCCGGAGAGGCGGTGGTGGTTCAGGGGCAGCAATTTCTTACTGACGGCGCCCGGGTCCGGGTTATTGGGCGGAAATAAAGGAAGAACAGCATGAGTGTAGCGCAACACGTAGTCCAGCGGCCCGTTTTGGGAATGGTGGTGTTCAGCCTTATCGCCATCATAGCCTTGTATCTGGTTTCTGGGATAGGCATTGATATGTTTCCTGAAACCAGTATGCCGATGCTGTCGGTGATGACTTCCTACAGCGGCGCGGGGCCGGAGACGGTTGAAAAATCCGTAACCAGGATCCTGGAAGCCCAGTTGGTGAACCTGAGCGGATTAACCGAAATGACCTCCACTTCCAGCGAAGGGTCCAGCATGATCATGCTGGAATTTGATTACGGCGCCAATCTTGACGCCAAGACCAACGACATCCGGGATCGTATCGACCGGGTGAGGCGGCAGCTTCCCGATGAAGCGGATTCCCCTTCCATCATGCAGTTTGATCCCAACTCCATGCCTATACTCCGCATCGCGGTCAAGGGAAACCGGAGCCAAGATGAACTGCGGGCCATCGCGGTGAATACCATTCAGGACCAGCTTGAACAGATTGACGGCGTGGCTTCAACCAGTGTGATGGGGGGCCGGGAACAGCTGGTCCGGGTGGAAATAGCCCAAAACCGTCTTGAGGCTTACGGCCTGACCATCACCAGCATCGCGGGAACCTTGGCCGCGCAGAATATTGAGCTGGGGGCCGGTTCCGTGGTGGAGGGCTCAAAAAATTACAGCGTCAGAACCACCGGCGAGTACAAGACCGTGGCGGACATTGCCGAAACGGTGATCGCCAAACGAAACAGCGCGGACATCAGGCTGCTGGATATAGCGTCGGTCAGCCTGGGGTATCCCGATGAAAGTTCAACTGTGTATATCAACGGCGAAAGCGGCGTGTATGTGGGGGTTACCAAACAGAGCGGCACCAATTCCGCGGCGGTGGCGGACAAGGTATATGAAAAACTTGAGGAAATACAAAAACTCCTGCCCCAGGATGTAAGCCTTGAAATAACCCAGGATAATACCACCCAAATCAGGGACATGATCAACGAGCTGGTAAACTCCGCGCTCCTGGGCGGGGTACTGGCCATGGCGGTTCTTTTTATATTCTTACGGAACATTAAAAGCGCGGTCATCATCGGCATTTCCATCCCCTTTTCCATTCTGGTAACCCTCCTGGTGATGAACCTTGGGGGCATTACCCTGAATATGCTGACCATGGCGGGGCTCATTCTGGGGATAGGCATGATCGTGGACTGCTCCATTGTTATTCTGGAAAATATTTTCAAATACCGGGAACGGGGCGCAAAACCTGACATGGCGGCGATCCTGGGAACCCAGGAGGTGATGTCTTCCATTGTTTCTTCCACCCTGACCACCCTCTGCGTGTTTGTCCCGATATTTCTCTTTAAGAACCGCCTGGAAATGATGGGGGAAATGTTCCAGGGGCTTATTTTTACCGTTGGAGTCGCCCTGGC
>JAISOX010000128.1 GCA_031275325.1 Treponema sp. | reverse complement strand
GTTATCACCTTCGGCGCTTCCCTATAGTCCTGTCCCGCTTCAAGCCCCCGGGAAAACTCAAGGCTCCAGTAAAACAGACTCCGCCTGTCCATGTTCCCCAGGTTACGGAGCTGCACTTCTACATTGATCCGCTCCCCTCCCGTAGTCCGGGCACGGACATCCAGAATGCTGGTTTTATCCCCTATCACCTCAGCGGTAAGGGTCTTGTTTTCCAGTATCTCTACTGAAACAAGGGCCTCCTGTCCAGGACGTTCTAATACCGCATTGAGAAAGGCCCCCAGTTGTTCCTCGTCCCCTTTTTCTCCCATAATTTTAAGGAATATATAATCATTGAGGGGGTTAATCCTGGGGGTACTCATACTCGGCTCTCCTTTCAGGCGGCGTTCTCTATAAAATATACTCAACGTGCGGGGTTTCGTACCATGGATGCAGGGGTTATTGTGGTATGAAACGAATGGTTCTGTCTGGAGCCGTTGTTCCGCTTGTACTTCCCGAACCTTCCCCCGTATAATCTTACCCTATGAATTACTACGCGCTGCAAATTAAAACCCGATCCGAAGAGAAATACATCAAGCTCTTTCGCGCGCTCCATCCGGATATGGCTGTTCCCATCTATTTTCCTCAGCGGAAACTGGATATTCGCCGGCAAGGAGTCTTGATTCATTCCAATGCGGCTATTTTTCCTGGTTACATTTTCATTGAGTTAGAGCATACAGAAGATATCCTGGCCTATCATTGGGCCTTCCGAAAAACCGATGGATTTTACCGCTTCTTACGATCCAATCAAAACATCACCGCCCTGGCAGGTAAGGACCTGGAAGTGGTCCTCCATTTTATCAAAAAGGTCGGCCCCATTGCAGGAAAATCCAAGGTCTACTTTGATGAACATTCCCGGATTGTGGTTACTGAGGGGCCCTTAATGGGACTTGAGGGAAAGATCATAAAAGTCGATAAGAGAAAAGGGAGAGCCAAGATTAAACTGGATCTCTATGAGGATTCTTTTGCGATTGATTTAGCCTTTGAAATGATAGATGCTGCAGAGGCCGCAGGGAAGCAGTTCAGCCCGGTGTACCCATGAAGGAGAGCCAAGACCATACCCTATGACAGAAAAACACAGAATTCCATTGCCATCAGAGCGCTTATACATCATCGGAGCAGGTTTTGCAGGACAGACCTTAGCCCATGAAATCAAGGTAAAGGCTATCTTCGGTGAAGTGGTGGCTTTCCTGGATGATGACCCGGCAAAGATAGGCCGAAAAATCGACGGTATCCCGGTCCTGGGACCGATTCGGGATGTGGCCCGGCTTTTGCGGATGAAAGGAGCGGATGAAGCCATCATCGCCATCCCCAGCGCTTCTCGAGAATACCTCAAGGAAATCTACCATACCCTCAAGCAGGCCGGTTTCCAGCGAATCCGGATCTTGCCGGGAATTTCCCAGATCCTCGAAGGGGACGCCCACCTCATTCAGACCCGTTCCATCGATCCTCAGGACCTGTTAGGCCGCACCCCTGTAACGGTAAACCTGAAAGAAAGCCTGGCCTATCTTAGGGGAAAACGGGTCCTGGTTACCGGCGCGGGGGGCTCCATCGGAAGCGAACTGTGCCGGCAGCTCCTTTCCGGGGGCGCAGCCCGGCTCTACCTCTTTGGCCACGGGGAAAACAGCATCTATGAGATTGACCGGGAACTCAAGCTCCTCCAGGAAGAGGGGGTGGGAGAAAAGGCGACTTTGGTACCCGTCATCGGGGACCTCAAGGACAAGGCGTATATGGAGTACATCCTGGAACGCCTCAAGGTGGATGTGATTTTTCATACCGCCGCGTATAAGCATGTCCCTATGATGGAAGCCAACCCCGTGGCAGCCATAGAAAACAACCTCTTTGGGACGGCCCATCTCATAGCTGCCGCCCGGAAGCAGCGGGTACAGCGCTTTGTCCACATCACCACTGACAAGGCCGTGGACCCAGTATCAATTTACGGGGTATCCAAGTACCTCTGTGAACGCTTGGTCCTCGCGGAAGCAGCCCAAGAAACCAGCGCTGGGGCGCCTTCCAATACCGCAGGGCTTCATTTCATGGTGGTCCGGTTCGGTAATGTGCTCGGTTCCCGGGGGTCCATCATGCCCCTCTTCCAGCAGCAGATTGAAAAAGGAGGGCCTGTAACCGTAACCCACCCCGAGATGCGCCGCTGGTTTATGACCATCCCTGAAGCCTGTTCTCTGGTACTCAAGGCCGGAGGGGTAGGGGAAAACGGGAACCTCTACCTCCTGGACATGGGTGAACCGGTACGGATCCGGGATATAGCAGAGCAGATGATCCGGTTCTACGGCTTTGAACCGGAAGCGGACATCAAGATCGAATATGTAGGGGTCCGTCCGGGAGAACGGCTGGGGGAAAAACTCTGGGGAGATGATGAACTGCCCAGCCCTACCCAATTCAACCGGATCCTCAAGGTGGAACGGAAAAAGCCCCCAGAAGGGGATATGCAGGAACTGATGGAGCGTCTGCGGCCTATCTGCTGTTTTGATCCGGAAAACCCGGAGGCGTACCGGAACCCTCAGCGGATGCGAGAGATCCTCAAGGAGGCTATTCCCACGTATGTGTAAAGCTATTCCTTTCTCCCGGCCCTTCATCGGTCCCGAAGAAGAAGAAGCGGTGCTGCGGGTCCTCAGATCCGGTTGGCTCACTACAGGCCGGGAAGCCCTTGCCTTTGAAGAGGAATTCACCCGGTTTCTTGCAGGCCCTGAAGGAGCGCTGCCGTTGCTGCAGAGCTTTGCCGTCAACAGCGCCACCAGCGGTCTGCACCTTGCCCTGGAAGCCTGCGGGATCCGCGGCGGGGACCTGGTGCTGGTCCCGGCCTATACCTTTGTTTCCACTGCAGAAGTGGTCCGGTACCTCCATGGGGAGGTGGTCTTTGTGGATACTGCTCCCGGCGCCTTTCATATAGACCCCAAGGCGCTGGAAGCAACCTTAGCGCGGCTCTGGAGGGGAGAGGCTGCCTATCCTAACCCTCATGGTCCAGGCAGCTTTGGTCCCCGGGGTGTTCCCAAGGCGGTGATCCCGGTTCATTACGGCGGCCTTCCCTGCGCTATGGACGCCATCATGGACATTGCCCGGGGATACGGCCTCAAGGTGATTGAAGATGCAGCCCACGCCTTCCCTTCCCAGTTAAGCAACGGTACGTGGGCGGGAACCATAGGGGACCTGGGGGTATTTTCGTTTTACGCCACCAAACCCATCACCACCGGAGAAGGGGGCATGGTGGTAAGCCGGGATCCGGAGATCGCCCGCCGGATCGCGCTCATGCGTTCCCACGGCATAGACCGGACCGTGTGGAACCGCTACAGCGATACTCAGGCTTCCTGGCGCTATGCGGTAGTGGCCGCGGGGTATAAATACAATATGCCGGACCTCTTAGCCGCCTTGGGCAGGGCGCAGCTGGCCCGGGCAGGGGAATTGCTGGACATGCGAAAGCACATTGCCGCTGCTTATGACGCGGCTTTTCAGGATGAGGTTCATTTTTCCCTGCCCCCTACTGGTCCAGGGGACGCCCGGCACCTGTACCCTTTAAGGCTCAACGTGGAAAGTCTCTCTATTACCCGGGATGCCTTTATTGAAAAGATCCAGGCTGCGGGAGTGGGGGTTTCGGTGCATTTCATTCCCCTGCATAGTATGCCCTATTACCGGGATCGGTATGGCCTGCGGGAAGGGGATCTCCCTGAATCTATGGCGAGTTTTCAGCGGGTTATTTCGCTTCCCTTATGGCCGGGGATGCAAGACCCCCAGGTTGACCGGGTGATTCAGGCGGTCAAAACCATCGCCCAGGAACACAGTCGTGTCTAAAAAGCCGCGGTGAGGGGTAACGATGCGCCTCGGCCCTGGATGTTTTCTATCGCACGAGGGATAGGCGTTCCCCCGCACGAGGGACAGGCGTTCCCTTAAACCCTCAGTACCCTGCTTTCCGCAGCACTTCCAGGTTTTGCCGGGCATTGGCGTTTTGAGGAGCGAACTGTAAGGTCTGTTCCCAGTCCCTGCGGGCCCGGGCAAAATCCCCTTTGTTTTGGTAGGCCAGGCCCCGGTTAAGGTAGGCGTCCGCCAGATTGGGGTTGATCCTCAGGGCCTGATCAAAGTCCCCTATGGCTTGGTCGAGCCTCCCTTGGCCAGCGTAGGTAATACCCCGGTTATTGTAGGCCTCTGCAAAATTGGGGTTGATCCTGAGGGCTTGATTGAAGTCCGCTATGGCCTGGTAGGGGTTCCCTTGGTCAGCGTAAGCAATACCCCGGTTATAGTAGGCCTCCGCATCCTGGGGATTGAGCATGAGGGCCTGATTGAAGTCCGCTATGGCCTGGTATAGCTCCCCTTTGAAATAGTAGGCAATGCCCCGGTTATAGTAGGCGTCCGCATCTTGGGGCCTGAGCCTGAGCGCCTGATTGAAGTCCACGATAGCCTGGTCCAGTTTCCCTTGGTCCGTGTAGGCAATGCCTCGATTATAGTAGGCGTCCGTATCCTGGGGCTCGATCCTGAGGGTCTGGGTATAGTCCGCTATGGCCTGGTCCGCTTCCCCCTTGAAATAGCGGGCAAGCCCCCGGTTAAGATAGGCCTCCGCAAAATTGGGGTTGATCCTCAATGCCTGGGTGTAGTCCCCTATGGCCTGGTCCAGCTCCCCTTTGAAATAGCGGGCAAGCCCCCGGTTAAGGCAGGCTTCCGCAAAATTGGGATTGATCCTCAATGCCTGGGTGTAATCCTCCAGCGCGCGGTCCAGTTTCCCTTGGCCAGCGTAGGCAAGGCCCCGGTTATTGTAGGCCTCCGCCAGATTGGGGTTGATCTTCAATGCCTGGGTGTAGTCCGTTATAGCCCGGTCCAGTTCCCCTTGACCAGCATAGGCAAGGCCCCGGTTATTGTAGGTTTCCCCATCCTGGGGATTGATCCTGAGGACCTCATTGAAGTCCGCTATGGCCTGGTCATATTCACCGCGGTCAAGGTATGCAGTACCCCGGGTATAGAGGTCCTGGGAAAGCCGCTCCCCTGATTCAGGCTCCTCCGCATAGCCTGAAAAGACGGCCAAGGCCATAAACGCCCCGAAAAAAAGGCCCTTCTTTATCTTCATCAGACGACTCCTTTGCTGAGGCGGGCCATCCTGTCCTGGGGGTTCACCGGTATTTCGGAGAGGCGCCGTCCGCATCTGTTGGTCAGGCCTTTAGTATACCATTATAGCAAGCCCAGGGTTCAAGACCAGCCCTGGAGCGGGCGCAGGCTGTTTCCTGGAGCGAACCGCCAAGCCTGTAAACTGCAAAGCCTCGACGCAAGTCTGCAACCGCCGGAGTATACTCCCGGACCGCCGGAGTGTACTCCCGGACCGCCGGAGTATACTCCCGAACCGCCGGAGTGTACTCCCGAACCGCCGGAGTATACTCCCGAACCGCGTGCATAAAAGGTTCCCCTATTCCCCAGGCCTTAGACATTCAGGCCGAACTGCTTGGAAATCAATACCACCATGCTTCGAGGCTGGGTAAGGTATAGGTCGGGATAGTCCAGGGGCGCTTCCGTGCCGGGGGTACAGATATCCTCTGGACTGGGAAGGGCCGTATCAACGGCCCGGACCCATGGTTTCCCTTCCAAGGGGGGGCATACCTTAAAAGGAACCGGGGTTTCCCTGGCGTTGAACATAATAAAGAAATCATTGTCATCCCGGTCCGCCAGGATATCCGCCTTGCTGCCGTCCATGCGCAGGGCCAGGCAGGGACCTATCTTTTCCCAATCCGGGACATTCCCGGTTTCATCGAACCAGGTTATATCAGGAATCGCGTTGTAGTTTCCGTCCTTGCCGGTGTAAAATTCCGGGCGCATGAACCCAGGATGCCGAAGCCGGAACGCGATCATTTCCTTGGCAAACCGGAAGAGACCCTGGTTTTTTTCCAGCAGGGACCAGTCATACCAGGAGATTTCGTTATCCTGACAATAGGCGTTGTTGTTGCCCCGTTGGGTCCGTCCCATTTCATCTCCCCCCAGGATCATGGGGGTCCCTAAAGAAACCATCAAGGTCCCGATACAATTTTTAATGAGCCGCTCCCGGATCCTTTCAATGAAGAGGTTTGACGAAGGGCCTTCAAACCCATAGTTGGCGCTGTAATTCGTATCATTGCCGTCCCGGTTATACTCGCCGTTTTCTTCGTTATGCTTGGTCCCATAGGATACCAGATCCTTGAGGGTGAAACCGTCATGGCTGGTGATGAAATTGATCGAATGAAAGGGTTTTCTCCCGTCTCTCAGGTACAGATCTGAGCTCCCTGCAAGCCTGGTCGCCAAGTGCCGGCTCTGGCAGGCGTCTCCCCGCCAGTATTTCCGGATATCATCCCGGTAACGGTCGTTCCATTCCGCCCAGCGGCCTCCGGGAAACCAGCCCACTTGGTAGGCGCCCCCCGCGTCCCAGGCTTCCGCGATGATCTTGGTATGCCGCAGTACCGGATCTTCGGCGATCCGTTCCAAGGTGGGGGGATTTTCCATGAGCCGCCCCTGCTGATCCCGTCCCAGGATGGAACCGAGGTCAAAGCGGAAACCGTCTACGTGCATCTCCATGACCCAGTAGCGCAGACAGTCCAGGATGAAGGTCCGGACCACCGGATTGTTACAGTTGACCGTATTGCCGCAGCCGGAATAGTTCTTATAGTACCGTTTATTTTCATCCAGGATATAATAAATGCGATTATCCAGGCCCCGGAAGGAGAAGGTGGGGCCCCGCTCATTCCCTTCAGCGGTATGGTTAAACACGATGTCCAGGATCACCTCCAGCCCTGCCTTATGCAGTTCCCGGACCATCTCCTTGAATTCCCGGACCTGTCCTCCCGGCGTGGCATCTGAAGCGTAAGAACCCTTGGGGGCAAAGAAGGCCACCGTGGAATAGCCCCAATAATTAACCAAAGGTTTCCCGGTCCGGGGGTTTATCCGGGTTTGTTCCCGCTCATTAAATTCCTGAATAGGCAGGAATTCCAGGCTGGTGATGCCCAGTTCCTTAAAAAAGGGGATCTTCTCGATCACCCCCCGGTAAGTACCGGGATGGGCCGCCCCGGAATTAGGATGCTTGGTAAGGCCCCGAACATGGGTTTCGTAAAGCACGCTGAACCGGAGGGGATAGTTGAGGGGCCGATCTCCTTGCCAGTCAAAGGCGTCATCGATCACAATACACCGCGGCTGGGTATGCAGGTCGTCGTAGGGAGAGAAGGAAAGATCCCCCAAGGGATCCTCAGGATTGTACCCCATACATGATCGCAGGTCCCAGTCCTGTAAGCTGGTCAACGCCTTGGCATAGGGATCGATCAAGGATTTATGGCAATTAAACCGGAACCCCTTTTCCGGCATATAGGGTCCGTCCACTTTATAGAGGTACAGGGCCCCGGCTTTAAGCCCCCGGATATGGCAATGCCACATATCCCCGGTCCGGTTTATCTGCCCGTCCAGCTTCCATTGTTTGTACGCGCTGTCCGGTTCTGGGGACGCAAAGATCACCAAGGTAACTGAGTGGGCATAACGGGAAAACACGGAAAAATTCACCCCCTGGCCAGTTAATGAAGCTCCTACGGGCAGAGCCTTCCCTGGTTCCAGAACACAATCTTCAAAAGCCATACTAACGCCATCCTAATAGAAAAAATATAGAAATATAGAAAACCTCTTGCAAACCCCAGCGGGTTTGGAAAAAGGCTTTGAAAAACCAGCCCGAAAAAACGGGATCTGTCCGGAGCCGCTCCCCGG
This sequence comes from Treponema sp., assembly GCA_031275325.1. Classification (GTDB taxonomy): domain Bacteria; phylum Spirochaetota; class Spirochaetia; order Treponematales; family Breznakiellaceae; genus JAIRLU01. Next base: position 21,067 of record JAISOX010000128.1, on the reverse strand, counting down.
CCCGCAAACCGGAAAGGGAGGGAAGGGAGCGCAATTCTTTCATAAATACCGTTTCGGCTCCCCCTGGCGTACCAGGGCGTATAATTCAATGTACTGCTTCGCGGTACTGGCCGCGATCTTCCCCAGCAGCACTTCTTCGACCTGGAAGAGGCCGACTTCGCTGGACATGACTATATCGATCCGAATAGGCTGCTCAATCCCTTGGGAAATGCGGACCTCTTCGATGGAATTGGCAGAGTATTTATGGATGTCCCCCACCCGGGGAGCCCCTGACAGGGCTATGGGAATCCGCGCCCTGCCTTTGGTCATATCGCAGCCATCCGCGATGAGCAGGATCCCCGCTTCCAGGGAATGAATGACCTGGTTTCCCATGTGTCCGCTGATGCCTTCCAAGGCCAAGGATCGGACCGTCGCCCGTTTCTGCATGTCTGAACCATACACCTGCTGCAACAGCCTCTCCAAAATCGGGTACGCCATATACGCGCTGTGGAGTTCATGGTCCTGACGGCTTACCGACATGCCGATGTCGTGGAGTAAGGCCGCCATGAGTACCCCGATGACGCTGTCCTCGAAGCCGCCGCATTCTTCCCGTTCCAGACTGGTCTGAATCTTTGCCTTCCGGATCAGCTCCAGCATGATAAGCCCATTGAGCGCCACGGTCCGCATGTGTACCGGACCATGATCATTAAAGCTCAACCGTTTAATGGAAACCGTATTGGCATATTCTTGTATGGCCTGGATTTCCTGATCTTCGATACTACATTTCCCTGCCAGAACCGCCTTTTCTGAAAGGTTCAAGCCTTTAAGGGTATCCATAATTTTAGTATCCAAAACCATTTCTTTTTGAGAGCGCATCTATCCTTCCTCCTGCTCTGTATGGGGTTCGTTTTAATGGAGCATCACCTCTCCTCCGGTAACCGGAATCGCTTGACCGGTTTCATACTCCTGCTCAATAAGGTAATATAAGGCCCGGACCACATCATCCCCCGTACAGCCCCGTTTCATGGGTATGGCCGCTTCATACCGGGCCCGCAGTTCAGCAGGGCTTTTTATCCCTGGAATCCGGGCGCTTTTAAAGTACTGTACAAAAAACCCCCGTTCCGGATCAGACCACAAAGGATGGTCGAAAAAACTACCGGGACAGATGGCGTTGACCTTGATATTATAGGCCACCAGTTCCAGGGCAGCGCTGCTTACCAGCCCAAGCCCGCCGAATTTGCTCCCCACATTGGCGCCGTGGATCTGAGACCCCACAAGGCCAAATTTAGAGTTGATCTGGATGATATCGGTCTTCCAATGCGGAGCGGTCCGATGCTGCCGCCGGAACATCAAGCCCCCGTATTTAAGTATAAGAAAGAACCCGGTATAATTGACATCCGTAACCGCCTGAAAATCTTCCAGGGATTGCTCCAGAACCGATGCTACCCGGAGCAGATCCTCATTGCTGATACAGATATCAAGCCCTCCCGTGGTTTTCGCGATGGTCTGGAAGAGCCTCTGCACGGACCGTTCATCCGCCGCATGCACCTCTAAGGGGATCGCCGCGGTCCGCTGCTCCTGCTCATTGATCGCTGCAGCCAAGCGCTGCGTCTCATCCCGGTCGCAATCTGCCATAAAAACCAAAGCCCCTGAACGGGCAAGGCTTCGCGCCAAGGCTTCACCGATACCCCGGTTTCGGCTGATCCCGCCGCTTACCAGGGTTACCTTGTTCTTCACCACATCGACCCGCTGAACCGCGCTAAACTCTGGGACCGGAGAAGTAGTCACCGGACGATCATGAAGAACCTTCTCTTTGAGCAGCGAAGCGTTCTTGTCTGCCATCCGCTGTTTCGCCAGATCCAGATTCCGATCTATCCAATAGCACGCCTCCAGCGCGTCTTTTCTTTTTACTACCACACAGGAAGGCCCCTTCTTGATCCAGTTGGTCTGGATCGCCGCATCCACCCCTGCAGGGGCAGTGTCAAATTCCCAGGCAGTATAGGCTTCCCGAAATACCTTGGCCGCTGATTCTTCATGTAAGGTATCCATTTCGGTCAAGGCCGACTCAATGTCTACCACAAGGGCCTCAGACGGTATGTCCTTTGTATCCGGGTCATACATAACAACCCAGGGATAGCCGAGGGTATTGATACACAAACCTCGGATAATAGGTGCAATAGCCGCAGGTATATCCATCTCATCGCTTGATTTATCCCATTCCATGTTGTTTCCTCCTTAAAGTAAGCGTTTGATCAGTACTATGTATGCTTTTTTTTAATCCTTAGGTTCTATCCTTACATTATGTTGCCCGGATTTCAGGTTGAGCCTTAGTATATGTCATCCTCCTAAAGTTATCCAGATAGGGATTCCCCCTTTTTTAAAAGAATAAACCTATGGAAATGAGCGTGAAGCCTTACCATGTCCCGGCGGGCATCCGATATATATACTATGCGTAATCTTGGAGTTTTGGCGCTGGCCGCTTTGCTGCTTGCAGGAGCTTATGCTCAGGAACCAGCCCCCCTCATCCCCCCGGGAAACCTGGATTTATCTATCAGCCAAGAAGACCTCTGGATCGAACAAGGGGCTGATGGAGGATTTCATCTGTTCATACGGAAGAAATCCACTATAGCCTCGGTATTGCTTACCGAGACGACCCGGGATCCTGCTCTAAGGGAACCTAATTATGCCTACCGTACCCCTGACTGGAATCCGGTAAACGGCGATGAAATCCGGCTCATCAACGATGTGCCCATTACCAGAACCAGCAGGGTCTGGTCTCTCATTGATTCTACTCCGGAGATCCACCCCGCATTCGGGGAAGTCTTTCATATCTATATTCCCTATATTCTCTATTACGGCTATGAAAACACCCGGCACGGGGAAATTTATGTGCAGGACGGGACCTATTTCAATATCCGCAGCTTTGCCCTGCCCTATGGGGATTACCGAGGGAATTTCCAGGATAATCCCTTTATCCTGGAGGTTACCCAAAACCCCTTGGAAGGTCCTGCGGATAGGAACTATATGCGGGATACGATCAATAGGTTTGCAGAAATAACCGCTGCCACCCATGGGGATCTGCTGTGGTCCAGAGAACCTGCGGATTTGGTGGATAAAATTAGAGGTATCCTCGAGAAAGAACGGCGGAAATCCCTGGATGTGGTGTTCTGCCTGGATACCACCAGAAGTATGCAGGCAGATATTGCCGCGGTTAAGCGTACCCTCCCGGCGCTGTTGAAAGAAATGGCCGGGGAATATGCCGCGTTCCAGGTGGGCATGGTGCTGTACCAAGATTATACCCATTCAGCCTACCTCACCAGGATCATTCCCTTTACGGAAGACCTGGATGCTTTTCAAAAGACCTTACATGCGGTTTCACTGGGCAATGGGGGGGATATTCCTGAAGCAGTCTACGAGGCCCTCTACGCGGGGATCCTGCAGTTTCCCTGGAAATCAGAAGCGAAGTTCATCATCCTCATTGGAGACGCCCCGCCTCACCCCCGGCCTAAGGGAAAGATAAGCAAAGACATGGTATTCCAAGGTGCGATTGAAAGACAAATCAAAATCCATGCCATCATCCTCCCCCAGTAAGCTGTTGGGCCTATGAAGTAGTCATGTCCAATGCGTAAAGAGGGGGCGATTTTTATCGGCTGAGGCATGGAAAGGAATGTATCAATACCTTGTGCGGAGGTGATCCACAAAGTATGATAACCCTCAAATGAAGCCGTAATTGAGGTACAAGAAGGCCATAGCAAACGCTTTCAGATGGTTCAGTAGTTCTTGGAAAAACAACAGGTCTTCCGAAATGCGCCGTATCAATGCCTCAATCGGCAGTTATTTCCCTCTATCCCCACCGGGTACTCCTCTCCCCCTAAATGCGGGCCTCTCACAGGGGCTAGTGCGAACCTCGATCCTGGGTGCCTGCCGCGGGCGTTATGGGGTGCGGCGGAGTGCGGGGTATGGCGCACGTCCCTGGATCACAGGAAGGATCGTACCTCGATCCTGGGAAGGAGCGTACCTCGATCCTGGGAAGGATCGCACCTCGATCCTGGGAAGGATCGCGCCTCGATCCTGGGAAGGATCGTATCTCGATCCTGGGAAGGAGCGTACCTCGATCCTGGGAAGGATCGCACCTCGATCCTGGGAAGGATCGAGCCTCACACACGGGCTAGTGTGAGGCTCACACATGGGCTAGTGCGAGCCTCACACATGGGTTAGTGCGAACCTCACACACGGGCTGGTGTGGGCCTCACCCATAGGCTAGGTGAGACATCTCACACGGGCTAGTGTGAACCTCACACACGGGCTAGTGCGAGCCTCACACATGGGCTGGTGTGGGCCTCACACACGGGCTGGTGTGGGCCTCACACACGGGCTAGTGTAAACCTCACACATGGGCTAGTGCGAGCCTCACACATGGGCTAGTGTGAACCTCACACACGGGCTAGTGTGAACCTCACACACGGGCTAGTGCGAGGCTCACACACGGGCTGGTGCGAGCCTCACACAGCGGGTTTAAGCCAAAGAATGGGTAGGTATTGCCCCATCCCTTACTTAATCCGCGAGGGCCAGCAGGCTGGATTCGATGAAGTTCAATAAACGGGTCTGTAACAGATCTTCTGTCAGATAGAGAGAGGCCAGGTGCGTCTTCCAATGGTCTACCACCATAAGCACGTGTTTCCGCTCCAGGGGGAGCCGCTTCCCCTGTACCAGGGCCGCGCTGTTCTTATCATGGATAAGCCGATCCCCGGCAAAGACAATGCGTATATCCGTGAGCACGTTCTTTTGATTTTGCAAGATAAGGGCCATAACTGCGCTGCCTGTACTGGTTTCCTGGGAGGTATACTTGGTATATGCCGAATAGGTCCACTGATCCAGCGGTATGCGGATCCGGGTTAAGAGTTCCTGTTGACCCAAGGAGCGGGAACCTTCCGGGGAATAAAACCGGGAAGTAGAAATCCACCGGGCTGCCGAGGCATTGCGTAATTCATAATGCGCGTCCAAGGCTATCATCGGCGCAGTAGCATCCAAGCGGCAGGTGGCAGTACAAATATTGCCTCCAATAGTGGCCAGGTTGCGGATTTGAGGCCCCGCAATGCCCAACAAACACTGGGTCAATACTTCAGGAACGGCTTTTCCGAGGTTGATAAGGTCATTTAATTTGACCATGGCCCCGATTTCAAGGTACCGTTCGGTCCGGGTAATGCGGTGCAACTCTTCCAGCCGGTTCAGGGAGAGGATGTTCCGGGGCAAGACCGGTACACGCCGAGCCTGGCCCCGGAGGAATTGGGTTCCTCCGGCAAAGGGAAGGGCATCAGGGAACTGCTTCCAGATGCTGAAAAGTTCCTGAAAACTCCCGGGGAACCATACCTGATTAAGCGCGGCGTCCATATAATCTCCGCTGCCGAATATCCGCTATGGCTAAGACCGCGGCGGCCAGGCTTTCCGGTTCAGTACAGCGGCACCGTATCCCCCGCAGTTCTGCGAGGATCTCTTTCCGGGAACTGGGCCGGGGCTTCTTGGCAAGGATGGCTTCCATCGTCAAGATTTTTCCACTGTCGCAGTACCCGCAGGTTGCCACTCCCGCAGCGGCAAACCCGGTGATGATGTCCTTATAAGCGTCGGTCTTTGCAAAGCCTTCAAGGGTGATAATGGCGCTGTCCTGGACCCGAAAGGCCGGGATCAAGCAGGATTTCGTTACCCTTCGGTTAAAAATGACCGAACACGCCCCGCAGCCTCCGGCTAAACAACCGGCTTTCGCTCCTATAAGGGAAAACCGTTCCCGCAGCAGGTCGATGAGCCTGGTATCAGGAGCAGTTTGGACCTTTACGTTTTCGTGATTGAGGGTGAATCCTATGGTCATAAGGCCGCTTCTTTTTTTCGCTGGTTTTCCACTTCCCAGATACCCTGCGCGCCGAGGGGAATGGTTTCAAAGGGATGATCCATGGCCTGAGAAACCGCCTGGACATAGGCTGCAGGAATCGAACTAAAGGGTAATTCCCCGATACCCTTGGGTTCACCCGTATCTTGCCCGATGAAGTCCACCTGTATGAGGGGTATATCATCCGGGGCTGGAATCCCATAGGTATAAAACAGGTGTTCAGGAATCGTTCCTTTGGCGTAGGAGAGCTCTTCTTGAGCAGCCCATCCCAGAGCCTGGATCGCCGCGGTGCTCAAGGCGAGGCGGGCCTGCTTTTCCGAAAGAATCCTGCCTCCTGCTATCCCCAGCCATATCCCCCGGATATTGGGGGTATACGCTATGGGATCGATAGCCACTTCCACCACTGCAGCCCCCCATCCAAGTTGAGCAAGGGCATGTTCGTCATAGAGCTGGGTAAGGGGAACCGGTACGTGCCTCTCCCAGGGCGCTTTGAGCGCGGCTTGATAGGATTGGCGCACGGTAATCGGCAGGGGCTCCTGGAACCGCTGTTTCTGCAGGGTTCGGCAGGCAGTTTCCAGTAAGGGGGTGAGCTCCGCACTATACCGGGAATTGCTTGCAGGTCCGGAATCAGGAACCGCTTCGGTAGTACCGGTATGAATCCGGATATGGGCTTCTTCAATCGACAAGATATCCCCCGCGATCTTCCGCCAGAGCTGAACCCATCCATCAGCACAGGAGGGGATGCGTATTTCCAGGGCCCCTTCTTTTTCCAAGGTTACTTCCAGGCCAAAGCAAACCCCATCCTGGGGGGGGTACAAGAAACCGCTGCCCTGATACGCCAGGGCGATGCCTATCCCCCTAAGGCGCTCGTCTTTTACCGCCCAGGATGTTCCATGGCGGTGACTGCGGAGCAGTTCATAGGCGGCCCATTTCCGGTAATAATCGCTTTTGGCCGCGGTCATATCAATAAGCCGTTCCGCCACCCCAGCCTTGACCGGCGCCCCAATAGCCAGGGACCTATGCTTGGGAAATACATGCTGTTTCCGCCAGGCTGCGGGATCCTGATGCAAGGCGTCGGCAATACGGGAAACCTGCCGTTCTATGGCAAAGAAACCCTGGGATAAGCCAAATCCCGCACAGGGACCTTGCGGAGGGATGTTCGTGGTAAGGGCCTTTCCGTTGAGGGTAATCGGGGCTATCCTATACGCCCCTAAGCTGCCGAGGCAGGTACTGTCCAGGATTTCACCGGTAAAGACCCCCTGCGCGCCCAGGTCAGCTTGTAAGGCGATCCCGGTTTCCAGAATTTCCCCTGCTTTTCCTAGGGTACTGTGCATAGCGATCACCGTGCGGTGGCGCTTTGGGGAATACCGGAAGTCCTCTTCCCTGGTTAATACCAGTTTTACTGGCTTGCCGGTGATAGCGGCCCCGAGCGCAGCTTGACAGGCCATGAGGGAGGGGTACCACAATTTCCCGTCCATATGCACCCCGAGGGAGGTAACTTTCACGGTTACCCTGTCCAAGGGGATCTGGAGTACCTGGGATACGGACCGTTTAACGTGAAAGGGCCATTGCGTCGGGGTATGAATCACCACCTGCTGAACAGAACCCCTTTCCCCGGTGTACGCTGCCAGGGCGCCCTGGGGATCTGCATACCAGTGTTCCTGAATTCCGGTTTGATAGGTTCCTTGTATGGTCCTGGGGGGCATATCCCCGGAGGGCGTCTCCGGTTGAGGAACATCCTGGGTACGGGGGATACTCAGGGTCCGTTGGGCTAAGATCCCTTCAGATGCAGAGAGATCCTCGAAAAAGAAGGGCCTATCCTCATCCGCGATAACCCTGCACTGGGCAACGTATTCCTGGAGTTTACCTATATCAGAACCTACCAAGAGGGCCACAGGTTCACCTATATACGAAAGGGCCTCCGCCGCAAGAATGGGTACGGAAAACCCATCCAGTTGATTAGTACCGGGAATATCCTTGCCTTGGATGAGGGTATACCCGGAAGGCAAGTGAGGACATGCAAGGCCCTTGAGTCGTCCTTTGGCAATAGGAGCGCGTATGGTCAGGGCCCGTAAACTGCCGGGTATCATTATATCATCTACAAACACCACGCTTTTCCTTACTTAAATACATAAGCTGCGCCCGAAGCCGCCTTTGGCGGCTTACGGGGTTCCGCTGCCCGATCCCTGTCCCTCGTGCGGGGGAAAGTCCGTCCCTCGTGCGGGGGAACGCCTGTCCCTCGTGCGGGGGAAAGTCCGTCCCTCGTGCGGGGGAAACCCTGTCCCTCGTGCGGGGGAAACCCTGTCCCTCGTGTGAGGGAACGCCTGTCCCTCGTGCGGGGGAAACCCTGTCCCTCATGCGGGGGAAACCCTATCCCTCGTGCGGGGGAACGCCTGTCCCTCGTGCGGGGGAACGCCTGTCCCTCGTGCGGGGGAACGCCTGTCCCTCGTGCGGGGGAACGCCTGTCCCTCATGCGGGGGAACGCCTGTCCCTCGTGCGGGGGAACGCCTGTCCCTCATGCGGGGGAACGCCTGTCCCTCATGCGGGGGAACGCCTGTCCCTCGTGCGGGGGACAGGCCCCTCACTACAGGGTAGTCTTGAACCCTGGGTTCGTTATAGTGGTATAGTAAGGGAGCGTTCCCCAAACCAACCGGGTTTTGAGAAGGCTCGTAAGACCGCCCAAAGGGTTCTCCCTGATGAGGCGTTTAATGAAAAAAGATAGAGGAAGGAGAAAAGGATGCAAAAGATTCCGGTAGGAGTGCTGGGAGCCACAGGCATGGTGGGGCAGCAGTACATTGCGCTCTTGGCCCAACACCCCTGGTTTGAGGTGCGGTATGTGGCGGCGTCTCCCCGAAATGCGGGTAAATCATACCAGGACGCGATGGCCGGCCGCTGGCAGCTTGCCGCGGCCTGGGGCCCGGGGGTGGGGAGCCTTATCTTGGAGGATGCCAATGAGGTCGCTGCTGGGGTAACCGCTTCCCAGCAGGGGAGGCTTAGGTTTGTATTTTCCGCGCTGGAAATGGGAAAAGACGCCATGCTCCGCCTGGAAGAAGCCTACGCTGCCCAGGGGATCCCGGTGATTTCCAATGCCTCGGCCCATCGCTGGACCGCGGATGTGCCTATGCTTATCGCAGAAGTGAATCCGCTGCATACGGATATCATCCCCGTCCAGCAAAAGGCCCGTGGCTGGAACCAAGGTTTCATCGCGGTAAAACCGAACTGTTCCATTCAAAGTTACACGACCCCGCTCTACGCCTTGCTCAAGGCAGGCTACGAGGTGAACCGCCTGGTGGTTACCACCCTGCAGGCGGTCTCTGGCGCAGGGTATCCCGGAGTACCCAGCCTGGACATCATCGACAATGTGGTTCCCTACATCGACGGCGAAGAGGATAAATCCGAGCTGGAACCCCTGAAGATCCTGGGGGAGATCCGTAACGGCCAGATCGAACCTGCTTCCGCCCCGAAAATCAGCGCCCACTGCAACCGGGTGCCGGTGGTGAACGGGCATACTGCCTGTATCAGCCTGGAATTCGGTGCCAAGAAGCCTTCTGTCGAGGAAGTGCGGGCTGTCTGGACCGGCTTTTCCGGGCTGCCTCAGGAATTGGACCTCCCTATGGCCCCGAAACAGCCCATCATCCTCCGGGAAGAAGCGAACCGGCCCCAGCCTCGAAAAGACCGGGATGCGGACAAGGCCATGGCTGTTACCTTAGGCCGGATCCGGCCCTGCCCTGTCTTTGACCTGCGCTTTGTGGGACTTTCCCACAACACCATCCGCGGCGCGGCAGGGGGCGGTATCTTGAACGCGGAACTGCTCACCTCAAAAGGGTATCTGGGATGAGGGGTACACCGAATAAGCCCTTCCCCTTGAGTAAGGCCCAGCTTGAGACCCTGGCCCAGCAGTACCCCACCCCGTTTTATCTCTATGACGAGGCAGGGATACGGCAAAACGCCCGGGCTATACGCCAGGCTTTTTCGATTTTTCCCCTGTTCAAGGAACACTACGCGGTTAAGGCCCTGCCCAACCCATTCATCTTGAAAATTCTTGCGGAAGAAGGGTTTGGCGCGGACTGTTCAAGCCTCCCTGAACTGCTGCTTGCACAAAACGCGGGACTTCGAGGAGAAGAGGTGATGTTCACCTCCAACGAGACCCCCGCGCAGGAATACCATGCTGCCTTGGATATGGGCGCGGTTATCAATCTGGATGATTTCACCCATATCTCCTTTCTTGAACAAAACGCCCGGATACCGGCCCTCATCTCCTGCCGGTATAACCCGGGCCCCCTCAAGGGAGGCAACGCCATTATCGGGAAGCCTGAAGAGGCCAAATACGGCTTTACCCGGGAACAGATCCTCCAGGCCTTCCCCTTGCTTCGGGACAAGGGGGCCCGGCGCTTTGCCCTGCACGCCATGGCGGCCTCTAACGAGCTTAACGTTGCCTATCATATTGAGACTGCCCGGATTCTCTTTGAACTGGCCGTGGAATTACAGGTAAAAACCGGCGTGCGCCTGGAATTCGTGAACCTGGGAGGCGGGGCGGGGATTCCCTATACCATGGAACAGGAGCCTTTAGACTACGGATGCCTGGCCGCAGGTATCAGGAAAGCCTATGACGCTATCATTCTCCCTGCAGGGCTGGATCCTTTGGGGATACACACCGAATGGGCCCGGGCGGTAACCGGTCCATACGGGTGGCTGGTGGCCCGGGCGGTTCACTGCAAGCACATATACCGGGAATACATTGGGCTGGATGCGTGTATGGCGGATCTCATGCGGCCTGCACTGTACGGGGCCTATCATCACATCACCATACCCGGTAAGGAGGATGCTCCTTGCACCGAAACCTACGACGTAGTGGGAAGCCTCTGCGAAAACAACGATAAATTTGCGGTACAGCGGCATCTCCCCAAGATTGAGACCGGTGAAGCTACCGGCGACTTCGTGGTCATCCATGATGCAGGGGCTCACGGCAGGGCCATGGGGTTTAACTACAACGGGAAACTCCGCTGCGGGGAACTGCTCTTGGGTTCTGATGGGTCCCTTACCCTGATCCGGCGGAAAGAAACCCTGGAGGACTACTTTGCCACCTTACCCCCAAACCCGGTTCCTATTCTCAAGACAGGAGGAGAGGCGGAGAAAAGGGGTATATAGAACCCAGGGTTCATCTTAAATAAGGGCTGAACCCTGGGGCATGAAGAATGGACTGTCTTTTTTTCGTTCCTGTTGGGCTGTCTTTAAAATGTGGGTGGAGGGAGGCGTGGGAATGGAGCGCAGCGTAATGACCTAGCCGCCTACGGGCGGCGTCAGACCCGCTTTGCGGGTCTGCGCGTAAACAGACCTGTTAGGCGCAGTAAACCTGTTTTTTATTTAATTTGTTCCACTCCACCATTTATTTTTAATGTAACTATTTCTATATTTTCAAGACCATCATTATCAACAACTTTAACCGCTATTGTATGAATGCCTGTTTTGAATAATTGCGTTTGTTTCCCTTCCTTGTCGATGATAATTGACGGCTTAAAGCCTTTCTCTTTATCATAGGCAAAATCCCAGCTATAAAATTCAATGCCGGCGGGGCTTTGGCCCACTGCGGTCAATTCTATTTTACGGTTCCCTGCAGACGTTCCGTCCGATGCGTCTTTTTCCATCTCGTTAATGTGAACCCCAATGACCGGTTTTGTGGCAATAGGAATTATTTCTTCAACCCTTACCAGTTTTATAATACGGTCTTCCTTATTTTTGAGACGGGCGACTTCTTCAATGGCTCCCTTGCCAAATGAAAAGGCAATAATATACCCGATGGGCTTTTTTGATGCGATATGCTTTTCAAATAGATTTTTATCAAACCGTTCTACGGCGGATTTGAAATTATCTATTACGTTACGTCCGATATTGTCAGAACGTTTTACCTGTATCGGCGTACCATCGCTTGTTTTGCCGTCAAGCCCCATGTCTCCCCGCTGTTTGGCGTTGGGCGTCCCGCCGAACTGCTGAACAATCCAACTTTCAAACTGGAAAGCGTCTTTGTAACGGAGAGTGTCATAGTCGTATTTGTGAAGCTGCACCGTATAGGGGGAGCTGAACAAATCCGCCTGTTTCTGCAAGCGCAATTCGGTAACTTTTACCGCCATTGCCGATTGGTCAATACCTATCCACTGCCGGTTAAGCCTATCCGCAACGGCAATGGTCGTGCCGCCGCCCATAAACGGGTCAAGAACTATATCGCCTTCGTTACTGGCCGTGTTGATTATCCTTTCAAGCAATGCTTCCGGTTTCTGGGTGGGGTAGCCTATGCGTTCTTTGTCTTCCCTGTTTAACGTTTCAATGTCTGTCCAGTAATCCTCCGCTATTTTTCCTTTATCTAAATAATAACGGTATATTTTCCCGCTTTTCGCATCTTTCTTTTCCTGAAATTTCCTGCCTTCATCGTCGATTCCGATTTTCATGTGAGTGTTTGGTTTTCGTTGGATGGATGCGCCTTTTTCGTTAAAAATATATTCGTCTTTACGGCTTTTTGTATAAAACCAAATAGTATCATGTTTTCTGCCGAATGTTTTTTTGCTTTTACCTCCTATGGAATAACACCACACAATTTCATTTCTGAAGTTACTCATGCCGAAAATCCGATCCAGAATATCCACTCTGATATAAGCATTGGCGTGCCAGTCGCAATGCAGGAACATACTCCCCGTAGGCTTGAGAACGCGGTACATTTCCGCAACCCGTTCTTTCAGCCATGCGATATAATGGTCGATGCCGCCGGCCCATCGGTCCTGAAAACTGCGGACTTCCCCGGCGTCCCCCCAGATGACCTCATAATTCCGGTTACTGAAAAAGGGCGGGTCAAGGTAGATAAGGTCAATACTTTCCGTTTCCAGCGCTTTGAGGATTTCCAGATTGTCGCCGAGGATCAGTTTGTTTACGGTCATAAATAATTCTCCATAAAGAAATCAAGTTTTTATGACTTGATATATTTCATTAGCAATTTCTGCAATGGTATTTATTGCGGTATTTCTTGCAAGTTTATCAGCTAAAGATGGACTACAATTTATAACTTCCTGTTTAGTTATATTATGCCAGATAGGAAGTATTACTTGTTCTCCTGAGATTGACTTGGTAATTATTCCATCTAATTCATAGTTAGGTCATCCTTTGTTAATAAATGATTTTGAAAGCACAACAACACCGAATCTACTGTTGGCTAAACCCTTGTCTATTTTCCTTCGCAGACTATCTCCTATTTTTAATTCAAATTCGTCATACCAAACTTTTAGACCTCATTCTGTTAATTTCTTTGCCAGAGGACGCGCTACTTCTTCCTTATCTTCTGACGCATGTAAGATAAAAACATCCTATTTCCTTAATGTCTCATTTTCTGTATATATTCCATTCTGATATTCTCTATCTAACCGTACTGAGGGAACCGTAGCAAGTGGTGTATTTATTTCTGGAAGCCTGCCAGGTAATACCTGAACTGCGGATCTTACTGTTCCTGAATATCCACCTATTGAATAAAGGGTGAACCCAGGGGCATATTCCAGAGACTGCGGCGGTACAGACCGGTTTAAGAATGGCCTGTCTTTTTTCCGTTCCTGTTTGGTTGCCTTTACCCCTAGCTAACATGGTATGGCTACGGGAAAGCAGCCTTATCTAGTACCAAAAATACGCATCGACTCAGCCGCTTCCGCAGATAAGCCCGCGGCTTATTGGCTGTAGGGAGCGGCTTATTGGCTTAAATGAGCGGGCCATTGGCTGTAGGGAGCGGCTTATTGGCTTAAATGAGCGGGCCATTGGCTGTAGGGAGCGGGTCATTGGCTGTAGGGAGCGGCTTATTGGCTTAAATGAGCGGGTCATTGGCTGTAATGAGCGGGTCATTGGCTGTAGGGAGCGGCTTATTGGCTTAAATGAGCGGGTCATTGGCTTTAAGAAGCGGGCCATTGGCCCTTACCCTCGTTGCAAAAGCGCTGCCAGGGCTGCCTCTTCCCCTTTGGACATATATCCCGGCAGGATCAGCGGATCCGTTCTCTCCGGGGGAAGCAAGAAACCTCCTGCAAGGAACCGGAGGAACAGTTCCGTATAGGCTTGCTCATCCAAAGCTTCCCCATGGTGGAGATAGATACCCCGTTGATACCAGATACCCTGGACCTTGCGGATCCGGGGAAAGTTCCCCTGTTCCCGTTCTGGCCATAAGAACAGATCGTGGATGGCCCGGATGGTTCCTGCGAGGATCGCGGGAGAGAGGAAATCAGAGGGAGGAAACCCCAGGGCTTGGGGATCCAGATTTTGCTTAAAAATCACGGCCTTGGGAGCGAGGACCCAGGGCAGCACCGGTACCAGCAACAGTTCTTTTCCCTTTTTTTCATTTTTTTCCGCCCCGAGGAAGGGACGCCAGAGGGACAGAACCTCAGGGGGCGCAGCGTCTACTGCGGGATCCGGGAAAGGAGCCGCTGCAGCAGCGGCAAAGCCCGCTGCTGCCAGGGCCTGTCGCAGGGAAGCTGTATCGGCATATACCCTACAAGATGTACCGGGAAAAAGCCGGGAAAGGGCCTTGGTGAAACGGTTTTCCAGGGGATGGGGAAAGGGGGTAAACAGCCCCCGTTCAGCGCTGTTCTTAAACTCCCGGAGCACAGACACCGGGGTGTGTCCCAGCACCGCCGCGCCCCCGTATTGCCAGAGATCCACCAAACGCCTGCCCCCCTGGGTATAGAGGTGGAAATCCCGGGCCCGCAGCACAGGCGGCGCCTGGCGTAACCGTAAAGCTCCAGGCTCCGAGATGCCCGGCTCACCTATCCTCATGGATTTTAGTAATCCTTTTACGCTGTTTAAGGCCAAGAAACCGCATTTCTTTACCCGTATCAAAACAGACCCGGATCAGCGGCCCTTCAGCGGTTTCCTGTACCTCCACCACTGAACCGTATCCCTGATCATCATGAAAAAGCCGATTGCCTACCTGCCAGGACCCGCTGGAGCACTGCGGCTCCCCCGATGGCCGGGAGGGCTTCCGAGGGGCATAACCCCGAGGAGGGGAACCAATAACCCGAACCTGGGTTCTATCTATTTCCATGAGAAACAAAGAGGGTTCCATAAAGGCAGTACGGCCATACATACGGCGCTGGGCACAGGAACTGAGGTACAATTCATCCATAGCCCGGGTTGCGCCTACATAAAACAGCCGCCGTTCCTCTTCCAGGTTTTCTCCCTTCTTGTCATCCCGGGGGAATACCCCTTGTTCCATACCGGTTATGATGACCCGTCGAAATTCCAGCCCTTTGGTATTGTGGAGGGTAATGAGGGTAACCGTATCCTGTATGTCCCCTTTTCCTTGGGGATCTTCCAAGGACCGGTCCAGTTCAAGGTGTTCCAGAAATTCCAGCAATCCCATGAGGCTTGCAGGATAGAGACTCGCTGCATTGGCCAACTCCTGCAGGTTACTGATACGCTGATTCCCCGCGATTTCATCGTGGGTCCGGTGATAGGCAACGATTCCTGCCTCCTGGACTAGACGCACGATACAAACCGAGAGCCCTTCGCCGGCATGTACGGTTTCCGGTTCTTGCGGTTTGAGGGGCGGGTTCTGTTTCGACGCCTCCTTCAAAACCTCCGGCGCGGCCATATCCAGAACAGCCCGTCCTTTTTCAATAGCCCCAAGAAAGGCGTCAATCCCCGCGCGGGCCTTGGGAGAGAGGAGGGGCTTGAGCCTTTGTGCAGCGGTACTGAGATCTCCCTGCGCTTCAGGCCCCTCCACAGCTTCCGCTACGATCCGATCCATCGTGGCCGGTCCCACCCCTCGGGCAGGCTTATTCACCACCCGGCGAAAGGCGACCTCATCCCGGGGATTCGCCAGAAAGGAAAGCAAAGCCAGGGCGTCTTTCACCTCTTCCCGTTCATAAAACTTAAGAGAGCCTACCACCCGGTAAGGGATGCGCCGGCGAAGGAATTCCGTTTCAAACCCCAGGGATTGGGCATTGGTCCGGTACAACACCGCCCAATCTGCATAGGAGGCCTGCTTGAGAGGATGCTTTTTACCGGCAGTACGCTCCTGAGCAGACCGGACCGACCTTTCGATAAGATGGGCGCAAAAGGCTGCTTCTTCTTCCTGGTTTGGCAGGAAGGCCAGGACCGTTTTTTTTCCGCTTCCCCGTTCCGAGCGGAGGGTCTTCCCCAGGCGGTCCTGGTTGCGGCTCACCACTGAAGAAGCGGTCTGCAAGATAGGCGCAGTGGACCGGTAATTCCGTTCCAACCGGATTATATCGGTTCCTGGGAACCTATCGGGAAATTCCAGAATATTCCGTACCTCCGCTCCCCGGAAACCGTAGATGGACTGGTCGTCATCTCCCACCACGCACACATAGGTTTCCGGGCCGCAGAGTTCCTTTAAAAGTTCAAACTGGGCGATATTGGCGTCCTGGTACTCATCCACCAGGATCACCCTGAACCGGTTCTTGAAACGCTGGGCTACCTCAGGGCAGGTTCTCAAAATTTCCACCGGCTTTTTGATCAGGTCTCCAAAGTCCACATTACCGATCCGGCGCAGCCGTTCCTCATACGCGGCATAGAGGCTGCGGAATGTCTCCCGGTGGTCTATGAGGGCCAGTTCTGGCTGCTCTGGGGAGAGAAAAAAATCTTTAGCCCGGGCAATACCATGGGCAGCCTGTTTGATCTCCACCATGGAAGCCCCCTCCATGAGGGTGGCAAGAAGGGAACTCATGTCATCATCATCATAAATGACAAAACTTGCATTAAGGCCTATGAGCGCCCCATTACGCCGGAGGAACCAGGCCCCAAAAGAGTGAAAGGTCCGCAGCATCGCATAGGCGGCCCGTTCATCAATGAGCCGGGCCCGTTCCGCCATCTCCCGGGCAGCCTTGTTGGTGAAGGTTACCGCGAGGATAGACCGGGGATCCATCCCTTGTTCCCGAATCAGATAGGCTATCTTGGTGGTGATCACCCTGGTCTTACCGGATCCCGCGCCCGCGAGGATAAGCAAGGGGTTTCCCCTATGGAACACCGCTTCCCGCTGTTCTGAATTAAGGATGCTTAGGTAGGGAGGAAGGGTTGCTTCCTGACCTTCACCCGTTCCATTGGTCTTGTTTAGCACTTCATTACCACCTCGGTCCGGCCAAAACCGCCCAGCTCAGGCCGGGAAAAATAATACTCCGCCACTTGGGGCTGTTCCTTGAGGAATGTATGGACCCCCTGCTGGAGGACGCCCTCCCCCTTACCGTGAATCACCGAGAATTCCCGTAAGCCTGATAAAACCGCGGCGTCAATCTGATGCTGTAAGGCTTCGATGGCCTCTTCAAGCCGCATACCTCTTAGATTCAGCTCAAACCGGGGATTCACCGCTGAAGCAAGATCCGGCAGGGCTATGACCGGTTCCTGGCGCTCCTCAGAAGCGGGAAAAGGGTACAGGTCCTGTTCAGGGAAACTCATCTTCAGGGAACCTATCTCCACCACCCAGGAACCGTTTTTGTCTGCCCGGAACACCCTGCCTTGGCGCTTGTATTTCCCTACCAGCACCGGGGTTCCGGGCTTGATGGAAAACGGGGGGCTGCGGTAATAGGGATCCTTTGCCGCCCATCCCCAGGGTTGTTGCCCGCCAGCAGGTTTAACGCCCCCAAGGGGCTGCGGGAGTAAGGCTCCTTTGCCTATCCCCAGGGCTGTTGGGGGATCCGCGGCTTCCGCGGCGAGTATTTCTTCCTTCAGCGCCTTATCCTCGGTATCCACGGTGGTTTCCAGGTCATGCAGAAATTGCTTCACCTTCACCGTCTTTTCCCGGCTTAATTCCCCTTCCCGTACTTCCCGGACCAGGTTCTCCAAGGTCTTCCGGCTTTCCTCCAGGAGCCTTCGGAGCTTCCCTACTCCTGCGGCTTTGAGTTCCGCTTCCTCCTGCCGGAGCCTCAGTTCTCTGAGATCCGCCTGGCGCCGTTCCTCCTGAAGCCGCTGTTCCGCTTCCTCCTGCCGTTCCAGGGCAGTATTCAGTTCTTGATGTTTCATGGTCAACCCCTGGATGAGGGCGGAAACATCAGCCCGTTCATGCTGGAGGTAGGACCGGGCCCGGTTAATGATAGCCCGGGGTATGCCGTTTCGCGCGGCAATATCCACAGCCCGGCTTTCTCCGGGAACCCCCATGAGAATACGATAGGTGGGGGACAGGGTCTCGACATCGAATTCCACCGAAGCGTTTTCCACCTGTTCCTGGGTATACCCGTAATGCTTCAGGCTGCCCTGGTGGGTGGTAGCGATGAGCCGGACCTGTTTCTCCATAAGGTGATCCAGGATGGCCATGGCCATGGCGCTCCCTTCTTCAGGGTCAGTACCAGCGCCGAGTTCGTCTAAAAGGACCAGGGACTTTTCCGTGGCATGGGCAATGATAGCCGCGATGGCGCTCATGTGCCCGGAGAAGGTGGAAAGGGACTGGCTCAAAGACTGCTCATCCCCTATATCCACATACACGCCGTCACAAAAAGGGAGCATCGTTCCCGGTGCAGCAGGCAAAGCAAGGCCGAATTGGTTCATCAGGACAAAGAGTCCCACGGTTTTGAGGGTTACGGTTTTTCCCCCGGTATTCGGTCCCGTGATGATCACGGCTTTGATATGCCCTTCCAGGGTGAAATCAATGGGAACCGCTTGCGCGGCCAAAAGGGGATGCCGGGCTTGCTTGAGGATTATGCCTTGGCTGAAGCTCCCCTCTTCCCCTTGGGCAAAATGCCCCTGAGTTTCGCACGTATAGCGCGCCCGGGCCCGGATAGTTTCCAGATGGATGATCCCTTCGTGAAATGCTTCGATAGCCTGCCGCTGCCCGGCAATACGGCGGGTCAATTCCCGAAGGATCCGGCGAATCTCCCCTTCAAGCCTCTGGCGCTCAATGAGGATAAGGTTGTTCTTTTCTACCACTTCCCCTGGTTCTATGAACAAGGTTTGTCCCGTGGCGGAAACCTCATGCACAATGCCCTTGATCCGGCCCCGGAAATTGGCCTTTACCGCCAACACCATGCGGCCATCCCGCTGAGAGGGGACCGATGATTGGAGCATATACCGGGTGTCTTCAGCCTGGGTATACCGGGTAATCAGGGCTTCTCTATCCTTGGTCAAGGTACGGATCCGCTGGCGTATTTCCCGTAATACCGGGAGATCCCGGAGCTTCCCCGCTTTATCAAGCACCCGAAAGACCTCCCGGGAAAGGGCAGTGCAATCAGGCAGCGCCTGTACCAGGGTACGCAGGAGCTGCTGTTCCGGTTTCTGGGTATCTTCGTTCCAGCGCGCCCCTCCCAAGAGCCATTGCTTTACCGCTTCCCCCCGGTCAATGAAAACCCCCAGGGCATAGGCCTCGTCCAGGGCAAGGCTGGTTCCTGCCACTCCTAGTTTGGGGAGCAAGAAACTGATGTCCGGCAGGGGATCCCGCTGCTCTGGATCCCCTGAGGCAATACGATCCCCTACCGCAGCCACCAGGGCCTTGAGCTTTCCCGCTTCTTGGGGATCCCATACAGGAAGTTCCTCAAGGATACGCCGGGCCGCTGCTTCATTTAAGGCGCCTTGGGCTACCTTGTGGCGAATAACATCAAATTCCAGCAGTTTTAGGGTTTTCTCATGCATTACGGTATAGCCCCTTCCTCCAGGATACGCTCTTAGTCATCATATCCTGAACCAGCTAATTCATCGTGGATCCGGAGAAAACTTTCATACCGGTCTTCGTGGATCGCGCCGCGGCTCACTGCCTCGCGGATCTTACACCCCGGTTCGGTTCGGTGAGAACAAGACAGTCCGTAGGTACATTTTCCTACTAAAGGGGCAAATTCCCGCATATAGTACAGGATATCCTGCGCCTGTATGCGGTCCGGCACAAAACGCCGCATCCCAGGGGTATCAATGATTCCGGTCCCCTCCCCTAGACCGGGAATATCCAGCAGCACCGGCATGGCAGTAGTATGGTTTCCCCGGTCGTACTTTTCATTGAGGGAACCCACCCGGATGTGCAGATCCGGAGCCAACGCATTGATGAGGCTGGACTTCCCTACCCCGGATTGGCCTAAGAGTACGGAAAAACGGCGGGCGATATAGCTCCGCAGTTCGCCCAGGCCTTCTCCAGTACGGGCAGAAACCCGGAACACCGGATACCCGATACGGCTCCAATCCTGAAGCCGCTCCTCTGTATCCGGATCGGCCCTCCCTTCTGCATAGAGGTCCTGTTTATTGCAGACAATCACCGGGGGAATACCTGCCTTATCCGCTTGCAGAAGAACCCGGTCAAGAAAGCGGGGCCTGAAAGGGGGTGAAACCGGGGTGGTAACACACAAGGCCAGGTCTACATTGGCTGCCAAGAGCTGAGAGGACTGGCCTTGCCGGTTAAACCGGGTAAGCAGGTTTTTCCGCCCTTCCACCTCCCGAATGAGGCCCTGGTGGGGATGGCCAGGATCCCAGTCGAAACACACCCGATCCCCTGGAGCCAAGGGTTTACCATAACCCTCCACGCCTTTAAGCACCTTACCCTTGATACGGCATGTCAGTTGTTTCCTGGCTGTTTCTACTCCCCCCCGCAGGGTCTCCTTTCTTCCGGGTCCCAGCGCATCTGGTTTTACCGTGAAGATATTTCGAGACGAGGAGATCACCAAGCCCTTCACCGGTCTAAACCACTCCTTTTATCGTGCTTTGGTCCATAGGTTATTATATGCAGGAATCAGATCCTTTTCAATCGCGGTGGGGGCGGGATAAACGTATAGAAAAACGCCAAGAGGTTTGAGAGGCTTCTTCGCGCCCCATAGCGGTATAACCGTGGCTGCACCCTGCAAAGGTCCGGTTCGTTCTACAAGAAGGGCCCGCTGGTTAAGGATTCTGCATTGGACTTGTTCGGAAACTTCAGCTTTTGAACCACTCTAGCGCAATAACGCCAAGTGCTCAGTCTCTTCCGAGGTATAAGCCCTGCTTTTTGCAGGACTTCACCGCTTTTAAAAGAAAAAAAGAGGTAAGCCCCCTTACCTTCACCATCTCAACCGGGTTTATCCTGGACCCTTCATAAACGATAAACCAGGGGCTTCTTGAAAGCTATGTACCGGCTAAGGCGGGTGGGAGCCTCACACTAAGGCAGGTGTGAGCCTCACACTAGGGCAGGTGTGAGCCTCACACTAGTGCAGGTGTGAGCCTCCCACTAGGGCAGGTGTGAACCTCACACTAGGGCAGGTGTGAGCCTCCCACTAGGGCAGGTGTGAGCCT
>JAISOX010000004.1 GCA_031275325.1 Treponema sp. | reverse complement strand
GGCAGCTTGACCGGATAGTAGAAAGAATCAATGATCGTCCTCGCAAGGCTTTAGGATACCGGACTCCTAACGAGGTCTTTTCTGAGCATCTTTTCGCACTTCAAACTTGAACTGGCGCTAAAGGTTGCTGTTTCAAAACTTCACGTTTTAAAACAGCCTCACCTAGCCTCAGCAAGAACCGGATCAAAAAATCATGGCCAACTTGCAAGACGCTCATGGCTATGACCGGTAATCTCCATTGATTCTGATATAATTATAGGTCAGATCACAGCCCCACACTACTGCTTCTCCTGAGCCTTGCCCAAGGGTAATGATAATCTCGATTTCATCTTCCAAAAGGATCTGTTTTGCCCTGTCCTCGGAAAAGGGAAGCCCCATACCTTCTTTGCATAGACTGAGATGCCCTGCGGCGCTTGCTACAGCTACTTCTACTTTATGAGGATCAAAGTCAATTCCCGCGTAACCCAAGGCACAGAGCACTCTGCCCCAATTCGCATCTGCCCCGAAACATGCGGTTTTTACCAGGTTTGAGGATGCCACGGATTTGGCCAAAACCGCCGCGCTCGCTTCATCTGCAGCTCCTCGCAGGGTAACCGTAAGCAGTTTGGTGGCACCTTCCCCGTCCCGGGCCATGGCGCGAGCCAGGTTTACGCAGAGTCCTTCCATGGCTGCGGCAAAGACCGCAAAATCAGTTCCTTCGGTCTGGATAGGGGGATTATGCCCTTCTCCATTGGCCATGATCAGGATCATGTCATTGGTGGAGGTGTCTCCATCCACAGTAACCCGGTTAAAGGATCGTTGTACGGACCTGCGCAGGGCTTGGTCCAGCAGTTCTTGGGAAATGAGGACATCCGTGGTGATGAAACAGAGCATAGTTCCCATATTGGGATGAATCATACCCGAACCTTTGACCATGCCTCCCAGACGTATCGGGAGACCGGCGATTTCAATTTCCAGGGATCCGGATTTTTTCCGGATATCGGTGGTCATGATCGCTTCCAAAGCCGCCTCATGTCCCTGAGCATCAGCACGGATCGCCCCTCGGAGCGCTTTCATTCCCTCTGCAATGGCCTCTATAGGTAAGGGTACGCCGATGACCCCAGTGGATGCTACTGCCACCTGTTCCCCCGGGATATGGAGGGCTGCCCCGGCAAGTTCCGCCATACGCCGGGCAGCGGCTATACCCGCCTCTCCGGTACAGGCATTGGCATTCCCTGAATTGGCGATAATCCCCCGGATTTGTCCTCGGGCTAGGTGCTGCTGACTCACCAGCACACTGGCCGCCTTAACCCGATTCGCGGTAAACAGGGCCGCCGAAGTACAAGGGGCTTCTGAATAAATCAAAGCCAGATCTCGTTTTGAGGATCCCCCCTTGATACCGCACCGGATCCCTCCGGCTTGGAATCCCTGGGGAGCGCAAACCCCGCCGTCTATTGGTTTCATAGTATTTTTTCCTTATTTTGCATACATAACCTGACTTCGCTGAAGCCCTCTGCAGGCAGCATGGGGATCTGGCTCGGTTCCTTCAGCTTAAAAAGCCGCGGGGATTGCGGTGAGTCCTGTGGTTTCATCAAACCCAAAGATAAGGTTCATATTCTGTACTGCCTGACCTGCGGCGCCTTTAACCATATTGTCAATGGCAGTAGCCAGGATGAGGGTGGTACCGGTCTGATCCAGATGTATGGAAATATCACAGTAATTGGACTGCCGCACCCGGTTAGTGGCGGCAATGGTTCCTGCCGGGAGTACGCGCACAAAAGGTTCATCCTGGTAGAATGCAGCGTACCGCTCCCGGATTACCGTTGCTTGATCCAGGATTTCCTGAGATGGCGGACGCGGTCCAGCAGCCCGGGGAACCGGTACCTGCCAGGCCTTGTTTAAGGGGATATAGATGGTACTGAGAATACCCCGGTTCATAGGAGCCAGATGAGGGGTGAAGATCAGCGGTAGGGCTTCCTCGGGCTGCTTCCCGTTGCCGGTAGCCATGAACCCGAAAGTACGGCTGATCTCCGGGGTATGCCGGTGGCAGCCCACCTTGTAAGGACCTAGGGCATCCGCGCATTCAGGGTAATGAAAAGCACGGCTCGGTTCCCGGCCTCCTCCGGTAATCCCTGAAGCAGCATCTACGATGATGGTTCCGGTTCCTGCCAAGCCCAGGGCCAAGGCAGGGTAGGCTCCTAGAGAAGCCCCGGTAGGATAACACCCAGGATTACCAATAATCACCGGACCGGAAGCTGCGAGGTCTTTAATTCTTTGCCGGTTCAATTCAGGAAGACCGTAGACTGAACGGGTTCGCAGGGCAGGGTATACGAAGGGCTTGCCGTACCATGCGGAAAACACGGCCTCATCATGGTCAAAACGGAAATCCGCGGATAAATCAATACAGGGAATCCCCTTTTCCATACACTGTTTAACATAGGATTCTCCTACCCCGCTGGGAAGGGCGGTAAAAAGGACCTCCGCAGCCTCAAGTACGGCTTCGGGTTGTATCAAAGCAGTACGGACCTTCTTGAAAAAATTGGGGTAGATATGGTCCATCCGTTCTCCTTCAAAACTCACCGAAGCCAGGACCAAGGATGTAATGTTCGGATGTCCTGTAAGAAGCCGGACAAGTTCAGCTCCTGCATAGCCAGTAGCGCCGATAATGCCTGCAATCATGTAATCATTCCTCCTTCCATAGCCATGATCCCGTACAAACCATACCAGGTCAAGCCCCTGAACGATCCCTTGACAAAAAGTGCATATATTTAGAATATTTATACACTCTAAAGGTATAAGGTAGGTGCCGATATGGTTATAGAAGATGATAGGCTTCGGCAGGAACCTAGGTTCCTGGATGAAATGCTCCATGAGACATTGTACCAAGAAAGACATAACCGGGTATGTAAGGAACCCTTTCGGGACAGAGCAATGTACCACGGAAAAATATACTGTGCCAACTGTAGGCATTGTAAATTGCTTACCAGTACAGCCCTGGGATCTTCGGTAATACCCCTATCTGTAGATGGGGAGGACCAGAATGTGCCCCGGATCCGCTGCGCCGCGGGTAAGTGGAAGAAAAAACTCGGCCAAGAAAAACTGTATAAATATAGCACTATTATCCGGCGTTATCTGGATTATTGCGATGCCTACGAAGCCATGGGGGATGCCAGGGAGTTTATCCGGGAACTGAGAAAAACCATATCCGATAAAGATGCCTTCTAATAGGGATGGTTTCTTAAAAGACAGGCCTGATTTTTTCTGGCGGAAGCCCCAGCTCTACTTGTTTTTAAGGCCCATAAAGAAGTATGCTCATACTATGATCACCTTGAAATATGGGGGTATGGGGCTTAGGATCATCCCGATCATGCTCTGGATTGCAGCCTGTACATCCATGCTCTCCATACCTGAGAATTTAAGTCCTGCAGAGCTTATCCAGAAAGGGCAGGAAGCCTCGGATCGGAATAAGTATAAGCAGTCTTTACAGTATTATGAGGCCATTATTGAGCGGTATCCTTCGTATATAGATGAAGTATGCGCCGCAGAATATGAGATTGCTTTCATTCATTATAAACAAAAACACTATGAATTGGCCAAAAGCGAATTCCAGACCCTGCTCAGCCGGTATGACACCGCTGATGCGGAGCTGCTTCCCCAGCAGTTTAAAAAACTAAGCGAAATCGTTCTGGCAAAAATAGTGGCCAAGGAGCGCTAACCGAGAACTTGAGACCCTTAGGCGCTACTCCATGACCTCTACTACTTTTTTTGCCGAAATGGTAAGCCCTCGTTTTAATCCTGCAGCGGTTCTGGATATTTCCCAAAACGGTAAGGTACTGGTGATAAGCGATCTGCACATGGGGGAGGGCTATCGGGATGATCTTGCCCATAACGGTACCCTCCTCATGGATATGCTGGAGGGTTATTATTGGCAGGGGGGCTGGACCTTGGTGCTGAACGGAGATATCGAAGAGCTGTTGCGCTATTCCCTGGATGCCATCAAGAAACAGTGGGCACGGCTTTATCAGGTGTTTGATCGTTTTAACGCGGCGGGGCGGCTGTACAAAACCCTGGGTAACCATGATGAGGGCCTTCTGTTTGAGCCCAATTATCCCTATCCTCTGTACAACGCCATCCGGATTGAGACCGGCATCCTCCCGCTTTATGTGTACCATGGACACCAGTCATCTAAGGTATATACCTGCTATAATAACCTGATTAATGCCAGTATCCGGTATTTTTTAAAACCCATAGGAATCCGGAACATATCCAGCGCCCGCAGTCCCAACCGTCGTTTTCATGTGGAAAAACATGCTTATAGCTTCTCTCTGGATAACCACTGTATTTCCATTATTGGGCATACCCACCGGGCCCTCTTTGAGTCTCTAGGCCGGTTTGAGTATATCAAATTCGAGATTGAGCGGCTGTGCCGGGACTATCCTGCGTCCCGGGGAACCGACCGGGAACGGATCGCTGCGGAGGTACGGGCCTTGCGCTTTGAATTAAGTAAGCTGAAGCGTTCTGAGCGGCGGAATATACCGCGGCAGAGCCTTTACGGCGATGAGTTACCCGTGCCCTGTCTTTTTAATTCCGGTAGCGCCATCAGCAAGAAAGGTATTAATGCCATAGAACTGACCAATGAAACTATTGCCCTGGTTTACTGGTTTATAGAAGGGCGAGGAAAAAAATTCGTAAGCCGGGGGGGGTATACCATAGAAAGGATCCGGGGAAGCCCCTATTGCCGGTCGGTACTTAACCAAGACCGGCTTGATTACGTACAAGCCAAGATAGAACTTTTAGGGAAGTCCGTTTTTTCGGGATCTCCCAAGGAGACGGTTGCTTTGCATGGAAAGGAGGAATCCGCTGCTGGAGGAGAGACCGAAATACCCGAAGAGATAGAACCAGAGGACGATTGAAGGGCTGTCTTAGTTTGAGTATGAGCGCCTTTTTCAAAACTCGGCTCCCCCGGGCCTTGGGTTTGATAAAAAATC
>JAISOX010000169.1 GCA_031275325.1 Treponema sp. | reverse complement strand
CGGCTCAGGTTGTCGACAACGCGGCTCAGGTTGTCGACAACGCGGCTCAGGTTGTCGACAACGCGGCTCAGGTTGTCGACAACGCGGCTCAGGTTGTCGACAACGCGGCTCAGGTTGTTGGCGGTTTGGCGTATTTTGTCTTCTGAACGGCCCCGCCGTGAGGCGGCGGATCGCCGGGAGATTATTTATAGGAGGTTACTATGTCGTATAATACGGATTGGCTGCCCAGGACCCGGTCGGAGATGCTGGCAATGTGCCGGAACTGGCTGGAGTACATGACCCCTGAACGGCGGACCGCCTGGGGGGTGCCTGAGGCAGAGTTTACGGAGCTGACAACCCTTTTCGCCGCGGCCCAGGCCCTTTTACAGAAGGCCATGGACGAAGCGGAACGAACCCACGTCATCACTGTGGAGTGCCAGGGGGCCTTCAAGGTCCTGAGCGCCAAAATGAGGTTCTTCCGGGACCGGTATTTTAAGCTGCCGCCGCTTTCCGATGGGGACTGGGCGGCTTTGGGGTTCCGGGAGAAGGATACCCACCCCTCGACCATACCCGCGCCGGACGGGGTGCCTGCGGCATCATTAAGCTACCCCGGCGGCCCCCACGGGATAACCGCGCATCTGGGGCCGATGGCAGGGACGCAGGAACTGGATCCCAGGACCGACTACGGGTACGCGATCTACCTGGGGATAATGCCGCCTGGCGGGGCCGCGCTGGAACAGGCCGCGTCGGACAAACACTACCTGATGAAGCCCCCCGCGGACGGGAAAGCCTTGCATCACTACCGCTTTACCCGGCGGCGGAAGGAGAAGATCCTCTTCGACGCGGAGGACGCGGGCATGACGGTTTACGTCTGCTGCCGCTATGAGAACGGGAAGGGCGAGGTCGGCCAATGGGGGCCGGTGGCTTCGGCGATTATTCCATGAGAAGGGAGCCATAAGAAGGGTGGAGGGAGGAGTGCAGGAAAACCGGACCAGGGTACGGCAAGTCCCCCGGCCCACAACTCTCCCCGCTCTTCTGCTTCATTTGATAGGGGGTATCTATGAAAAAGCGTATATCCGCCGTATGCGCGGTAATTGCCTCTGCCGCGCTTTTTTCCTGCGCCGCCACCGGCGGGGGAAAAGGCGCGGGCCTGCTTTCCCTTGATGAAGCCCTAGCGCAATCCCCCGCGGAAGCAGGGGGCAACCGTTGGCTTTAGTTCGGACCATGAGAGCTTCTCGGAGCATATCATGGGCGGGCTTGCCAGGGCCCTGGGGGACCGCGGTCTTGAAGCCGCGGTCCCCCGGAACTTGGCGTATGGTATAAGGAACTGAACTTTCAGATGTCCCTGCGCGGCGGGACCGCCGGATCGCCGGGCAGGAACCCCCTTCAGGTCAATCCGGTATTTCTTTCAAAATTTCCATAACGGTTTTATTTCTTATTTCTCTATGCCTTGGAATGGGGATTTTCTTTCCGGAAGGCCGATGTATAAAAATATCCTGTTTTGTCCCATGATTATGAAAAACAACCCCTCTCTCTTTGAGGATGTTTATAAAACCGGCGCGCTTCCACCGGCAACCGCTAAAACACCTGTATGTTCTGTAACTTCCAAGGTCCCATCCGAAATCCAGCCGTAAATTTCCCTGAGCGCGTCTTCAAAATCCTCAAGGTTTTCTCCCTGCGTGGTGTATTCAGGGTAATCATCCAAATGGCCCACATAAAACCCATCCTCTAGAATGTACGGGTAAGTACGTTTCATGGTTCCTCCCCACTCCCACTATATATGCAAAACCCGCGGCGCCGCAAGGATGCGCGCCTGATGCCTTTTTACCGAGGCCGCCCTGGGGATAGATTATGGCAATGCGCGGAATAACCTTGAACGGGGTATACGGGAGAAAAGAGAAAACCCTGCGGCACGGGTTGCGGTTTGTTTTGATGAGGGCTATCATAAGGACTGTTTCATCAGGCGCTATTTTGAAACAGCCGAGGTTTTCCCAAAACTTCAGTTTTGGGAAAGGTTCAGCCTCCATTACAATACATAAAGGAAAACAACTAATTTGTCTAATCTGCAATCGAATACCCCTGTTTCCAGGGAAACAGCACCCCCTCCTATCAATGCGGCTGACCGGCTTGGTACGGAGCCAGTGGGTAAGCTGCTGGCCCAGTTCTCCGTACCGGCGATTACAGGGATGCTGGTGAATGCCCTCTACAATGTGGTGGACCGTATCTTTGTGGGCCGGGGGGTAAATGAGACTGCCCTGGGCGGGCTTGCCTTGGTCATGCCCTTGATGACCATAACCATGGCCTTTTCCATGCTTTTCGGAATGGGATCCGCCAACATGATTTCCATGCGCCTCGGCCAGCAGCGCCGGGAAGAAGCGGAAAATGCCCTGAACCACTGTTTCTGGCTTTTAACCGTTACGGGCCTGGTCATTATGAATACGGGCCTTATCTTGATCGATCCCATACTCTCCCTGCTGGGCGCGCAAAAGGGAAGCGTTGCCCTGGACTATGCCCGCAGCTATTACCGGATTATCCTATTGGGGTCGGTATTTGGGATGCTGAGTTTCGGTTTTTCCCATTGTACCCGGGCCCAAGGCTTCCCCCGGATCACCATGCTCAGTATGTTCATCGCCGCGGGGCTGAATATGCTCTTGGATCCCCTCTTTATTTTTCTCTTTCATTGGGGAGTCGAAGGAGCGGCCTGGGCGACGATTATATCCCAATGCGCCGCTACGTTATGGATATTGTCTTTCAATATAAGCAAAAAAGCGGTTATCCGGCTCAGACTAAAAACGTTTAAGCCTGCATGGCGGATCATCCGGGAGATCCTCGCCTTTGGATCATCCCAGTTTTTGCTGCAATTTGTCATGTCCGGGGTACAGTTGCTCTACAATCTCAGCATGGGCTGGTATGGGACTGCTGCGCTTGGGGTCTCCAACGGGGGGGATATAGCCCTGTCGGGAATGAATATCGTTATGTCCATTTCCCTGTTTATCCTGATGCCCATATTCGGCATCAACCAAGGACTCCAGCCCATACTCGGGTATAATTACGGGGCAAAACGGTTTAACCGGGTCCGGAGCGCATACCTGCGGGCCATCGTTACGGCTACGGTGATCTGCACTGCAGGGTTTCTCCTGGTCCAACTGGTTCCCCAGGGGCTGGTCAGGCTCTTTACCCCAGCAGGCAGCCCTGAGTTATTGCACTTTACCCCCAGGGCAATGCGGATAGCCTTGCTCTTGCTCCCGCTGAACGGCTTCCAGATTGTGTCTGCTAATGTGTTTGTGGTTACAGGCCGGCCTAAAATTTCCATCCTCCTTTCCATGCTCAGGCAGTGTATCGTGCTGATTCCCTGTATGCTCCTCTTCGGGATGTTTTGGGGGCTTTCTGGAGTGATTGCTTCGGCGCCGGTTGCGGATGGATTTTCATTTTTATTGACCGGAGGGCTGATTTATTTTGAGATGAGAAAATTACGATCCCCCCGATCCTCATGAAGTTACCGAGGGGTCGAAGCCTCTATCGGGTAGACACAAAAATAAGCGGCACATACATAGGACTCTTCCTGCGGTGAAAATGGCCCTTCAACCGCCCGGCTCAAGAGGGTTTGCTCTTCCACAGGGACCGGGGAGCGCCCTATAGCGCGGGATTCTTTCATGAGGGGAACTGCAGGGTAGTCCGCTTACTGCCCTAGAGAAGGCCCCTGAACTTTGCTTTTCGCCAGCTCCAAGTCTTCTTGATAGTTGATATTAAAAAACATATCTTCCTGATTAAACCCGTTAAGCCTTGAGGCATCCATGATATGCAAGTGCAAGCGGTCCAAAAGGCTGCTGATCTTATAAGTACGCCCTACCAGGGCCTCGTACATTGGTTTGAGACAAGACTTGTTGAAAAAAGCATTAAAGGGTTCATAAAACCCATCATCCCGGCGGGTAACACAGGCGTCCACCGGTTTCTTACGGATCACTTCCTGCATATACTGTATATAGGCCAGGGAGATAAAGGGCATATCGCAGGCAACTACATAGAGATACTCACTCCTGCAATAGGTGAGCCCTTGATATATCCCCGCCAGCGGCCCGGCCCCAAGCTCGTCCTGGAGAACGACTACCTGATCATGGGCAAAAGGTTCATTACTTGATACCAACACTTCACTAAAAAGGAGATGCAGTTTTGTTATAAGCCTGGTTATTATCGTTTCTCCACCCAATTCCAGCTTTTTTTTGTCATATCCTATTCTCGTACCTCGACCGCCGGCCAAAATCAAGGCGCTTCCCGTAACCATACCCGCAGGGTTCCTTCTGTCCTCTTGAAGATAAGCACCCTTCCCCCTCAGCAGCGGAAGAGTGCCTCCGCAATCATCCTGGAAGGCTGCTCATCCTCCCTTGTACTTGGTATGGAGGAGTTTGTGGGAAAGCTTCCCGTTGGGTTTCTCCAAGAACTCCTTATATATTTGGATAATCGCCGGGTTGGTATGGGACTTCCTCAGGGGCAGCGCCTTATCGTGGTCAAAGGTAGCTTCCCGGCGTTTTTCATAGGCTACAGGTCTATCACTGTCCACCAAGAGCTTAGGCTGTCCACCGCCGCTCACGCAGCCTTCTGGGCAGGTCATCACCTCCACAAAGTGCAAGTTCAAAGTACCGTTCTGTAATTGCTCGATAACCGGATCGATGTTCTTTAAATTGGTCAGCACTCCCACCTTTAAGGTTATGTCCCCAGCTTTAATATCCGCAGTACGGAACCCTTCGGTACTGCGAACCGGGAGGATATCCACATCCCGGTCGCTCAGTTCCTTACCGGTGATCAAGGTGTAACCGGTACGTATGGCCGCTTCCATAACCCCGCCGGTAACCCCGAAGATGGTACCTGCACCGGTATATTCCCCCAGAGGCTGGTCAAAGGATTCCTCCGGGAGTACGGAAAAATCAATGCCTGCCTTTTTAATTAAATAAGCCAGTTCCCGGGTGGTAATAACTACATCCACGTCTTTATACCCGCTATCCTTCATTTCTTCCCGGTCACATTCAAAGGCTTTACAGGTACAGGGCATAACCGATACGGTAAATACCTTGGCCGGATCCACCCCGTTGAGTTTCGCTCCGTAGGTCTTAAACACCGCGCCAGCCATTTGCTGGGGACTTTTACAGGAAGAAAGGTGTTTTGTCAGTTCAGGATAGTTATTTTCTATATATTTCACCCATCCCGGACAACAGGAAGTAAACATGGGAAGCACCCCTTTTTCCGTAACCCGCTTCACTAATTCGGTGCCTTCTTCCATAATGGTTAAGTCCGCGGTGAAATTGGTGTCATAGATTTTGTTAAACCCAATCCGCCGTAAGGCTGCGGCCATTTTTCCCGCTGCCAACGTACCCAGAGGCAAGCCAAAGTCTTCGGCAATACCCACCCGCACCGCAGGCGCGGCCTGGACTATGGTAAAGATATTCGGGTCTTGCAATGCCTTGATGACCTCATCCACATGACTCACATTATACGCAGCAAACAAGGGCTCAGTTACCGTATCAGGCAGGTTCCGTTCTTGCCGTTTTTGGGCGTAAACCGCTAGCCCATGATCAAACAGGGAAATATAGGACTTACACTTCTGTACACATTGTCCGCACATGACGCACCGCTCGGTAACGATGGTCTGGGGTTCATGCGGATTACCCTCAATCGCATATACCGGACATACTTTACTACATTCCTGGCATCCGGTACAAATATCTTTATCAATTTGAATAACCGCCATGATTTACAACCTCCCTTGTTTTACGATATCCGATACGCCTTCCAGTGCCGTGGTTGCCTTGATTCTTTTTTCGGTTACTTCCACAGCCGCATCAACCAAACGCAATGCCTGATTAGGGCAGGTTGCCACACAAGCAGGACCATCCTTTTTACCGATACAGAGATCGCATTTGTGGACAAACCGGGGGACCCCTTGATCCTGGGGCATACCGGCGGGACCAAAAATACCGCGTATCCCCTCCATGTCCTGAGCCCCCAAAATCGCAATAGCCCCAAAGGGGCAGGCCATAACGCAATTTTTGCAGCCAATACATTTTTTCCGGTTGATTACAACGGTTCCGTCTTGGCGTTCAATAGCCCCGGTTGCACAGGAACGTAAGCAGGGCGCATTTTCACAATGATGGCATTGTACCGGCATACGGCCCCGTTCCGACGTAGTGAGGTACAAATTAGGAATAACCGGGGTGGTAACCGCCCCAACGGTCTTTAGCTGCCCCGGCTGATGCGCGGCAAAACAGGCGACTTCGCAGGCCCTGCAACCGATGCATTTTTCCAAATCTGCCAACACAAAACAAGATTGCTCTCCATTCATCAAAACACCTCTTCTCAAAGGGTTATCCGGAATCTTTTACGGTTCCGGAAAGATACCATGGGTTTCAAAGGGCTTTCCTCTCTCTCAAGCCCTGGGTCCAAGATATAGTACATTACAAGGTCAGCAGCGGTAAAAAATCCGCGTTTTTTATCCGTTTTTGTGCTCCATCAAGGGCTTCAAGCACAACTTTATCTTCTGAATGATGACATGCGGTAATACAAGGAGGTATACCATCAGTACAGATACTCTTCCCCTCTCTGTACCGCTCACAAACACTGCATTTGTGAGCCTCCAACAGAAGATCCCCCCGGATATACACTACCGCATTACTCCCGCAGGATACGGTACAGGAATTCTGCATACAGCCTGTACATCGTATCAATACCGGTTCAAAGGTCCCTCCAGTATCCATTCTTCCACCTATTCATCGGTAATCCGTTCACTATATAGATATTCATATAACCCTGCCTTAAAAAGCCCGCTGAGGTCATCCCCGGTACGTTCAATCAGCATAAACAACGTAAGGGCTAGTCTGCTGCTAAACATAAAGGCTTTCCCTTCTGAATTGATGGGGTATCAGCATCTTCCCCATTGCCTTAGCCGCCGCATTATACCGGGCCCCAAAAACGCGGGTTTCTTGACGAAATCCACGTTTTTTGCTGTTTTTAAGCGGTTGTTGGCGAACCTTTAGTTCGACGGAAACTGAAGGTTCCAAACAACCCTAGTAAGCAACAGGACGGGTTTACCACGGGTTAAGGCCCTGGCATAAACCGCTTCCGTTATATGAGCTTGTCCAAAACTCGGTTAGTTTTGGAACAACCTCACATGAAAAAGATTACCCCTCATCACCCCTGATACTGCACCGCGTTCCGGCGTTTTTCCGCTAAACTCTGGTCCATCGTCTCTTCAGTAACCAGCGTCAGGGCTTCGGTGGGACAAACTCGGATACAGGACGGGGAATCCGCGACCCCCCTACACAGATCGCATTTATTTGCTACTTTTTTGATAGAACCGTCGGTCTGTACCTCACCGGTTTCCACGATCTCCACTGCGCCAAATGGACAGGCGATCACACAGTTTTTACAACCAATACATTTCTTGGTATTGATAAGCACCACGTTGTCCACAATACTGATGGCATTGGAAGTACAGGAAGTCTTACACGCGGGATTTTCACAGTGCCGACAATGCAGGGGAGCGCTCACCAGGGCGGTTTTAACCATAAAGAGCTTAGGGTTAAAGGCATACCCATCGGGGTCTATTTCAAATATCCGCTTCCCTTCATGGGCAACGACACAGCTAATCAGACAAGTTCTGCATCCGATACACCGGATCGGGTTTGCTTTTATGAAACAGTTCATGCTACTACCTCTTTGACAATGCGCATCCGCTTCCTGATATCCGCATACCGGCGGGCTACCTCTTCTTCAGCCCACTTCTGATCTGGGATCTTTTCTATCCGGCACGCACAGTACTTGTACTCTGGGGTGCGGCTGGTGGGATCCAGGGAGGATATGGTAAGCTCATTACAGGCGCCAATCCACCACTGATAGGTCATGTACACTGCCCCGGGTTTGACCCGTTCAGTAGGCTTGCAACGGGTGTAGGCATAGCCCCGTTTAGAAAGAATTTTGACGATATCCCCTTCTTTTATATTCAGTTTGGCGCAATCCTTAGGGGATATTTCCACCCAACCTGGTTCGTCTTCCAGGTTACGGAGCATACGGCAGTTCCCCGACATGGTCCGCACCGAATAATGCCCCACTTCCCGTACCGTGCAGAGGGTAAGGGGAAACTCGCTGTTTTCCACTTCCGTAGGCGGGTGATAGGGAGAGGTTTTCAAGATACCCAGGCCATCGGGGGTGGCGAATGTACCCCCCTTATGGAGGAACATGGTTCCCTTATCTTCAGGCCCCTTGTCCCAGCAGGGCCATTGGACACTGCCCTGGCGCTCGATCTTCTCGTAGGTAGCGCCGGTGAACTTGGGACACAGATCGATCATCTCGTTCCAGATTTCTTCGGTGTTGTTATAATGCATGGGATAACCCATAGCGGTGGCAATAAGACAGGTGATCTCCCAATCCGTCTTAACGTTACCCGCTGGTTCCAGGATCTTGCGGATCCGCTGGAAACCCCGATCAGAACTGGTATACACCCCCTCGTGTTCGCCCCAGGCAGTGGCAGGCAAGATAGCGTCGGCGTGTTCTGCAGTCTTGTTCCAGAAAATATCTTGGACCACCACAAAGTCAATCTGATCCAGGCTTTCTCGAATCTCTTCCAAATCCGGGTCTGACTGAGCGGGATCTTCACCGGTAATATAGTAGGCATGGATCCGTTTTGCTGGGTCTGGCTGATGTATCACGAATTCAGGAACCCGGGTAAGCTGAATACCCACTTTGTTGTCCAGCTTTACCCCCCAGGCTTTCTCAAACTTCGCCTGTATCCCGGGATCCGTAACACTCTGATAACCCGGATACACATCGGGGAGATCCCCCATATCGCAGGTGCCTTGGACGTTGTTTTGACCCCGCACTGGGCCGGTGCCGCAGGCATAGTGTCCGAAGTTACCGGTGAGCATGGCCAAGCTGCAACAGCATTTGACCGTTTCAACTCCCTGGGAGAATTGGGTGATGCCCATGCCCCAGAGGATCACCGAGTGCTTCGAACTTGCGTACTTCCGGGCAGTGAAACGAATATCTTCCGCGGAAAGTCCGGTGATCTGGGCTACTTTTTCAGGGGTATAGTCCTTAACGACTTCCCAGAACTCGTCAAATCCCTTGGTATGGGCTTTGACAAACTCCTTATCATACAAATCCTCACGGATGATCACATGGGCCAAGGCATTGGTGAGGGCCACGTTGGTGCCCCCTTTGAGTTGGAGATGGAGATCCGCAATCCGGGCGGTTTCGGTGATCCGGGGATCCGCACAGATGATGCAGCAGCCTTTCTCCTTGGCCTTGACAATCCGGCGAGCCACAATAGGGTGGGAGGCCGCGGCATTATACCCAATGTTGAAGATGACTTCCGCGTCTTCGATTTCCGGGATAGAAAGGGACATCGCGCCCTCCCCAATGGTCTGCCGGGAACCGGCCACCGATGCGGCATGACAGATCCGGGCGCAATGGTCGATGTTGTTAGTCCCCATAACTGCCCGGGCAAATTTTTGGGTGATGTAACCTGCTTCATTGCCCGGTCCCCGGGCCGAAGCAGCCCCCAAAAACGCATCAGGCCCCCACTTTTTCTTGATCCTCAGCAGATTATCCGCTACAAACTTGATAGCTTCGTCCCAACTTACCACTTCCAGGGGCGATTTCTTTCCCTGTTTTCGGATCATCGGTTCCCGAATACGCCTGGTAAGGATCTGGGGATCATTGAGATAATCCCAGCCATACCAGCCCTTAAGACATGCCGTACCCTCGTTGGTTCTGCCCCATACAGGATGAACATCAAGGATCTTGTTCGCCCCCTTATCAACGGTAAACAAGAGCTGACACCCTGCGCCGCAATAGCAACAGGTCGTCTGAATTTCTTGTACTGAATCCGTGCTTGCCATAGCGTACCCTCCTTCTTTTTTTCACACACCTGTAACGAAAAGATTACAATACACCGGCAGACCGGCTTGCCGTGAATGATGCCGGTCTGAAGCGCCTGTAATTGCCTATGCTTTGATGAACCCCTCTCTTGTCATCTTTTTCTATTTGCTCACCAAAGCCATACTCAAAATTGCATACCCATATATCAATTTCTATATAATTTAGTATCAGTATAGCATCAAGCCATGCGTTGTCAAGCATTTTATTGTTTCAATCCACCCGCTCACCTGAAGCGCGGCAACGCCTTTACCGTGGGGATTTTTTATTCAAGGCGGTTATGGAGCGGTACGGGGCGGGCCTCTAAGCATAACCTGAGTTCGATACGCGTTGTCGACAGCCTAAGCCGCGTTGTCGACAGCCTAAGCCGCGTTGTCGACAGCCTAAGCCGCGTTGTCGACAACCTAAGCCGCGTTGTCGACAACCTAAGCCGCGTTGTCGACAACCTAAGCCGGGAGGCATGAAGTATTTCTCATCGGCAGGTTAAAACACGAAAACATAGGACCTGAGAAACATCCCCTGAAAGACGGTATAGCGCCTCTTCCAAGTCCTCCTAATGAGGGGAATCAGTCTGCATCTGCCGAATGGCTAAGGCTGCGGCTTGTTTTAACGCTTCCACCGAAGGACGGTTGAGGACGGTCAGTTGGAAAATCGCGGCCTCCAGCAGGCTGTACAAAAGATCCGTGGCGTTTCTCACCGTAATCGCCCTGAACACGCCTTCCCGAATGCCGTCGATTACCATGGTTGCCAGGATATGCCGCAACCGGATGGTCCTGCGACGGACGCTGGTTTCCGGGTTGGTATTTCGCTTGGAAAGGCAGCGCAGATAATCCAGGATCACCGACAGCAGCCGGCGGTTTTCTTCCAACTGGTTCATAATCACCCATAACACCCGAATGAGCTTATCCACCCTATTCAGACTGGTATCGTGACGGACCTGGAGAATGCGGCCTTCCACTTCACCCATGAGCTGCTTAATGCTGTAATAAAAAAGGTCTTTTTTGTTTTTAAAATAAAAAATCCCCGCCGCAGAGCGGCGGGGTATTGAAGATTTCTCCTTGAAAGCGTATCGTATGCGGGGGAACAAATCCCCCGCGCCCCCAGTTTTACGCCCCAAGGGGCGGGGTATT
>JAISOX010000168.1 GCA_031275325.1 Treponema sp. | reverse complement strand
AAATATAGATCCCTAAAGGCATCATCCCCAATACGGATAACCGGTTTCCCCTGGATTTCTGATGGAACCCACATCGTATCTATCCAAGGTACGACATTGATAGCGCCGGTGATGGTCAGGGCAACCGGTGAACGCAAGGGCGAGGAGCAGAGCGAAGGTGAGATACATTGTGTTGCGTATCATACGAACCTCTGATTTCAATATAAAAAGGTTGGAAGTGATCCACAAAGTAGGATAACCCTCTATCGAAACCATAATTGAAATAAAAGAAGGCCATCCAAACGCTTTCCAGTAGTTATATAACTCCTTCGGAAGATAACATATCCTCCGAAATACACGTCGTATCCGATGCCTCAGTCGGCAGTTATTCCATTCTATTCCCTGCATATATTCTTTCCCTACCCAATGCCCATCTCCTCCAAACGTCGCAAGAAAACGCTCCCAGTTATCCGTTGCCACACGTTATAGCATATCCAGAGATCTTTAATCCGCTTCTTTACCTTTTTCACCGCCTTTATGTCCCCTTTCCCCCATACCCCCACTTTCCCGGTGATACGCGTAAATAAGCCCTACCTCGTGATCCTTTTTCCCTACCTGCGTCCAACACTCGTCTATTTCTAGACAATCATCGTGCTGTTGTTTTGGCTGTATCCGGTACTTGGTCGATTTGAGTGTTTTTAAGACCTTGGTGATGTTTATGTTCAGTATGACCCTGATGTCCCGTATGCATCTTCCCCGGAGGAGCATGATGGTTATAAGCTCGACTATCCTGGAGAGCCATCCCAGGTAAGTCATTTCATGGTCACTGGCGAACTGTCGTCCACAGTGGGCATAGAGGTAATTTTGTTTGCCATTGCGTTTTTTTGCCGTTTCTGGATATGGTAGGACTATGGCAATGGGGGCAGGTGATTGTTATGGTTGTTAGCATCATTTCATAGTATTTTTT
Organism: Treponema sp.; assembly: GCA_031275325.1. Taxonomy (GTDB): domain Bacteria; phylum Spirochaetota; class Spirochaetia; order Treponematales; family Breznakiellaceae; genus JAIRLU01. The sequence goes on along the minus strand of JAISOX010000168.1, from coordinate 8,204 downwards.
GTGCCCTTATTGTCTTTACCCCTTTATCATACTTTATAGATCACCACCAAAAATAAATACCCCCCGTTCAATCAACCAGGGCTATGCTTTCTGAGGGCTGGACAGGCTTTTAGGGAAATACCCGGATTGGTATGGCCTTCCTGATCTGGGGTAATGGGGAGCGTTCCAGAGCTGCTTTGAGGGATGCGGCCCGTTCCTCCAGATAGGCCGGGGCTAATGCCGTTGCCAAGGGGTCTTCGGGAGCAGGCCGGGCCTTACCGTAGAACTGAATATCCTGTATTCCCGGAGATCGCTCCCCTGTTCTGCTGGCCGCCCTTGCTCTGATCCCGGCCAATTCCACCACCAGCCCTTCCCAAGCCCTAGCCTCTTCTTGAGGCGGCGGTTTACCCTGGATGGCGCAAAGCATAGTTTGGATAGTTACCGGCGCACAGGCGGCGAATTCCTTAATAGTACTGATAAGCCTTGCAAAGGGGACCGAAGATCGGGCCATGAGGGTATACCAGGCTTCTGTCCCGGCATCAAGTTTAAGCCAGATATGGAGGGCTTTGGGCCCTGATGCAGCTTGGCCTAAGCCCTGAAAGGTTTGGTGGTTGAGCAGTCCCGTGCCATTGGTGATCAGCACTAAGGCCGCATCAGGGACTGCCCCATCCCGGATCCGGCCTGCCGAGTCTAAGGCCGCAAAGAAATAGGGAGACAGGCTGGGTTCTCCATTACCGGAGAAACAAATATCCTTAACCCTGATGCCCTGCTTTTGTGCCCTGGACAGTTCAGCGTGAAGCTGTTTTTCCATGAGTTCCAGAGAAAAAGGGGCGGCCTGTTTAAAAGGAAACACCTCGCAGTAAGGGCAATCAAAAGAACACAGTTTATGATTCGGGAACAGGTTTATCCCCATAGAAAGCCCCTGAGAACGCCGGGAATACACCGGGTATACCAGAACCCCTTCTTCCCGTGAGCGGTGGTTTTCAATCGGGCCTAGTCTCTCCATGCTGGCGCTTCCTCTCTTTTCTCAAAGTAACCGGATTCCAAAAGAAGTTCAATCCTATCCTCTGGGAGGGTCCTGCATGGCCAGGCTAGAGGCCCCAATGCAAATCACCTAATGCCATTGTCCGCGGAATACACGAATTAACGCGGATTTCCCGAACAAAACCCCGCCAATTCGCGAAATTCGCGGATACCTTCTTTATTGTTTTGATGGCGTATAGAGCATGAATTAAGCAAGATGTTTTAGATAGAACACTAAATCCGGCCTAAGAGGGCGTCAATTTTTTTCACGCAAGCATCTCGAACCGCTTCAATCAGTTCCCCAGGCCCGAGGAAGGGTGTACGGTGCTGTATCGCGGCAGCTAAGGGAAGCAGGGTGGTAAGGACCGGGCCTTGCGTTTCAGTAAGACCCTGAAGATAGGTCTGGACCGTTCCAGTCAAGGCCGGGAGGCTGCAGATTTTCTTCCGGTACGCTGCAATGAAGTCTTGAACCGGCATCGAAGCCTTGAGGAATCTCCCCTCTTGACCCGGGGGAAGGGCTTCCTGCTGTTTTCTGATACGCAGCGGTGCGCCCAGACCCTCCGCGGGTATGACCTGGGCTCTGAGAAAAGGGATTTTTTCTTCCAGGAGCCTGCGGTAGCGGCTTAAAGTGGGAGTCTCATAATACCAGGCATCCCCTGGCTGGATCCGTTTGAGTTCAGGGCTTCGGTATAGCAAGGCTGACCACAGCGTTTCTAACGGAGCAAGCCGGGTTTGCCGGGCGTCAAAGAAGGGGTAAAGGTAGGTTCCCCGGGCATAGGTGCGCCCCAGGGGATAGGCAAAGTCTGCGCCGTATAGTTCTACCTGTTTCGCTCCCAAGCAGTCCGCCAGGGACAAAGCCGCGTAGGTAACATTACCCCCTGAGGTATCTACCAAAGGCAGAGGCCGCCAATACTGGGAAACATACCGGGTCAGGGGGTGGCCTCCTGAAAAAAAACGAGGATGCAAGACTTGGGAAGCCACCACCGGAGGACTGGCCACGTCCAGGTAAAGGGGTATATGCCCAGGAAGTCCCTGCATAAAGTGGTAATAACTGATATGCTGACAATCAATAGAAACCACTGCATCCGGTACTAGTCCGGCGTGAAGCAGACTAGGGAGGCTCGTATCAGTGGCAAGGAGAAAGCAATGGCGCCGCTTTTTTGCCAGCCCGGGAAGCTGTATGTCTAAGGAAGGGCCTGCAGCGCATATCGCTGCCTGGTTAAGCGCGGGGAGGGGATCTGGGACTGGTTTCATCCTGAGGAGGTTCCGCAGGATATTAGAAAACCACCGGGCCCCAAAATGCGCTTGTACCGAATAATCCCCGGAGATCCGGGTGATGGCCTCGTTAATCCCCTCCCCGGCAGCGCTGAACCGTTCAGGTTCCGCATCGATCCGGATCCGCAAGGGTATGACCTGGATACCCCGGTATAAAACCGGCTGATAATGCTCAAGGATATACCCCTTAATCAGCTCAGGAGGAGGATCCACCAGGATATGAACCCGCGGATCCTGCCACAGACCGGGGTATGGTTTGGAATCAAGTAATTCCGCGACGCCATTAATATCGTAGTCTATGACCAAGATATGCTGAATATCTTCCCGTTCCAAGGCCGCGGTAATGGCAAATCCCCCGCCCAAGCCGAAAAAAACCAGAAACCCTGCATCTTTGACCGTACTGATGAGCCGCCGTCCTTCCCGGACCGGATCCACCAGGGAGTGCAGGGGACGGACCCCGCCAGAGGGCGCGGCCAAGGTAGGGATAGGTTCTCCTGACCGAGAACGGACAAACCCATAGCGGTGTAAATGGGCGGCGGCGGCAAGCCGGGCGCTAAGCGCGGGATCGGTCTTCGCCAGGGCCTGCAGATTGGCGTTCAAAAACCTATCCATCTTTTCCAGCCCTCGCCCTTTCATACGGTTCGATGAGGCTCAGCATGAGGGCGCTGAGGGTTTCGACCTTATGGGCCTCTGATTCGCCGGGAGCCAGGAGGGAACTTAATTCCCTGGAGAGCTTGGCTCCGATGCGGGGGTTGGCCAGGGCTTTGACGAGCAGGGCCCCGCCCTGTTTAACCGGATTATCCTGCCAAGAAATCTCCCGGGTCCTCACCACCGCAGGCCGCCCTGGTTGACGGGACCGCGTCCCTGGTTTGAGGTTCTCAAACACCGGATTATGCGGTCCCAGGGTGTAAAGCCGTTCAGGATAGGTCTGCAGATGCTGCCTGAACCAGGCTGCATAGATGTCATGGCTCCTGCCAGCCAGGATGGCCCGGGAACGGGTAAAACCTTGGGTATACACCGGGTTAAGCCGGGAAGCCCCTTCTTCCAGGAGCCGGTCAAAACCATAAGGCCGGGCATGGGTTCGTATATCCTGATGAGCCAGATCCATGCCGGCCAGGTAGATCTTCCCCTGGGTGAGGATAAGCGCGAGGTCCAGGGCCGATGCGCTGACGGTTCCCCGTTGGGCAAGGCTGATGAAGGGAATCCCCAGACCCTGTAGGATCAGGGTTTGCCAGAGGCTCCCGTCACTGATGGGCAGGAGGACGAGGCGGCTGCATTGGGAGGGAAGGGCCGCGGAGAGACTTGCCGCAAGAACCAGGGAGGCTTGGGCGTCCAGGCCCCTAAGACATTCGTACAGGTGGAAACAAGCCCAGCCTCCGCCGTCGGTGGTGATGACCAGATCAGGAAGGATACCCCGCCACCGGAGGGCCTGCACAGATGAGGAGACCGCGAGGATCTGATGGGGGCTTTGGCGCTGTAATGCCTGGATCAGAGGCGCTGCTTCTTCCAGGCCCGGCCCTGCAGCGGTGATGATCACCGGTATTGAGGCGGCATGATCCGGTACCAGGACCCTTTGTACCAGCAGGAGATTCTTGAAAAAATTCCTGAACCATCTGCGGCCAAAGGCCTGGGCGGTCCGCATATTCGCATCAATCCGCTTGATGAAATCCACGGTTTCCCTCAAGAGCCAGCGGTAGCCCTCCCCATACGCGGCTAAGGCGGGCCTCCATTCGATAATACGGACGGCCGCGGCCAAAGTATCGGGGATTTCCTGTTCCAAAAATGTTTGCAGGGGGATACCCGCTTCCGGGCTCCAGCGCGCCGCCGGCGTTTCCTGGGCAACCGTGGGGGTCTTGGGGGCCTGTATATGCAGGGCGATGATCCGAACCGCGGGAAACTGCTGGTGCAGGAGGGGGATCAGGTATTCCTCCCCTGGCTCTATAAGGATAAAGAACCGAATCCCTGGGGATAAATCCAGGGAACCGAGGTATTTTTCCGCTTCCCCTTGCGGATTATACCGGGAATGGAGGGCCTGTTTCGGGCCGGGATTTCCCCCTGGGTCCCGGCAAGGAGATTCAGGAACCATAGGGGCTGTAGGGTCTGAGTAAGGCCAACAGACGCTCAGGGGTGTCCGCTTCAAAACGTACTACTGTGCTGAGGCCCAAACTGTGGGAAAGCCGGTGGGCGAGTAATTCCCGGTCCACAGGCTTTTGAAACAGGACCAAAAGATACCCCGCAGCTACCGGGATTATGGACCCCAAGGGAGCTAACACCGGCAGAACCGGGGCCGCGTCCCCTGAGAGGGCAAACAGGATGCCCTGAACCGTACTTTGCAGGGGCTTTCGGCTATAGAACCGGCGGATCTCCCCTGGCACGTCCAGAACCGGGGCTGCCGGACCCTTCTGATCCGGCGTTTGTGGGGTTAGGGTTTTTTCTTCAGTTTGTTCAGAGGCTTGGTTTGCTTCATTTGCGCCCCTGGGTTTGGGAGCAGCCCTTTGAGGGGTTTTCCCTGCGGGAGCGGTAAGCCCGGTTTGGGGGGGAGAACGCAACACCCCGCTAATATCCCCCAGGATACGCGCTATTTTAGGGGGATTAAACGGGAATTCCCCAGGCCGCGCTGCTTGCGGGGGCGGGACTTCTTCGGCTAAAAGCAGGATATACCTGCGGGGCTGTTCATCATCTAAGGGGAAGGCCCATATAACCGCATGGGGTTCCATAGCGGTAATGGAAAGCAGCCCGGGGGAGCCGATTTTATAGTACCGCTGGGGGGGATATTCCAAAGGCGCAGGCCCGCTTAAACCTGGGGGAAACTGTTCCGGGGATATGACGGTTTTTTCTATGCCCAAGCCCACTGAAGCGTAACTGACATAGGCGCGCTCGATCAAGCGAAGGCATATACCGCATTGAAACGAACCATAGGCTTTAAGGAGGCTCAAGGCAGTATAGGGGGCGGTTCCTTTTTCAGCGATTCGGAGGATCCGATCCCGTAACTTTTTCCCTGGATCGTCTAATGTGAGGGCATATTGGGAAACGGCTTTGTATAAAAGCCCCATATCAGGCGATTCCTAGTTCGCTAAAAAGTTTTTTGTAGATATCAAAATAGCGGGATTCCGCAAATTCTCCGATTTTATCCTCTGGCAGGGCTTCCAAGAGCTGATCCATAAACACCAGGACCTTTTTTAGTTCCTCTTTCAGGTTAAAGGGTTGAGGCTCCCCGGTTGCCCCCGCATCCTGGGGATCAGCCGCTCCCCCGGGGGAACCTCCAGGATCGCTTCCCCGGTAAGTGCCGCCGCCAGGGGGAGGGTCATCCGGGGGTTCCCGGTCATCAGGGTTCTCTGGTTTGTGGAGCGCCTCGGCAGCTTCAGGGCCGGTAAGGGATTCAATCATAGCAAAGGCATGGTCCAGTTCTTCTTCATCCTCTGGATCCCATGCAATGGGTATATCCTTAACCGATCCGTGTTCGATACATAACTCATCCAGCAAAAAATCTTCGTTTCCAGGAGCAGGGGAAGGGGCAGGTCCGTCCGGGGAAACCCCTGTATCCCCTTCATCTTCACCGGGGGATACGGGGGGAGGGGCTTCATTCCCTGCGGTATGCTTCAGCCCATTCCCCGGACCTTCATCAGCAAGGGCGTCCTTCCTGTCCTCCTTGAGGATTTCCTGGGTATGAGGAACCCCATCATAGGCTGTTCCTGCATCCTGAGGCTGCCCTGATTCCTGAAAGGTACTCCCTGCTCCATACCCGGTTTCAGGAGGGATGCCTTCGATTCCTGGGACAAAGGGCGCGGTCTGGGTCCGGGTTACTGCTTTAGGGATATGATCCGGGTTATGGAAGATATTGGTCAGTTCATTCCCGGTGATCGTAACTTTTTCATCCTGCTCTTCAGCCCGTTCCTCTTGCGGGGGATCCAGGGTTTCTGCAGCCTGTTCCCGCCGGAGGATCAGCGCTTTGAGGGCGGACACCTCCTGCCGTATCAAGGATACTTCTTCCCAAATGCGCTTTAATATGTGCAGTTCCCCTGCTGAATCACGGGCTTCCAGGAAGGACAGGGGACGCCCTTCCTGGGGGGGATCCGCTGGTTTCACCGGAGCATCCGGCACGCCCAAGGGGGGATATTCTTTTTCAGAAAGCCCTGCATCCCAGGGCGGAAGACCTGCTGCATCAAACTGCGGAACAGGGTCAGAGAGCACATCCTCAATGAAGATCTGCTCGGCGAGGTCAGCGCATAAGCCGTCATTATCAGCAATAGGGTCCTCGGCCCGCTGATCCTGGGAAACCTCAGGAATTAACCGGTCCCCAATCAAAGGGCCATCCCCCTTTTCTTGTATTTCTATATGAATAAAATCCTGGAACTCCGGGGACAGGCTGGCGGTACGAGCGGTTTGCGAAGGAGGGGGGGCTTCATCCGGCGCCGCCAGTTCGTCCAGGAAATTGAACGCATTGGAACTATCCGGTATAGGCTCCGAAATGGGCTGAGGCTCACTTTTTACCCACACCCCATAGGCATCCAGTTCCTGCGTCGCCTCATGGGCTTCTGTCTGCTGGGGACGCCTGGGTTTTTCACTTGTCATAACCGCTCCTGCAGGATGGGTACTCCTAAACCGCAGGTTCCTGCGCTGTATCCTGCTCATTTTCATTATCGGTTATGGCCGGGGATTCTTGAGCCGGTCCTGCGCTGCGGTCCAGGGGAGCCGCCTAAAGAATCAGGAGCAAGCGTCCGTAATTATACATAATGGGATCCGTAAAATATCTCATTCCCCTTTGGGTTGGGATTTTTATTTATACTTTATTCTCACTAACCCGTGGGCCGGTAGGGGTATCCGCGTATAATCAACTCAGCCGGGAATATGACAAGCTCTCGGAAAACATGGAATCCTTAAAACGAATCAATAAAGAACTGGAAATTACCAAAGACGCGCTCATGTATGATAAAGAGACCATCGCGATTTACGCCCGGGATCTGGGGTATAGCGCTAAAAACGAGCGGTTTATCCGGATTGTGGGGCTGGAAGGGACCAAGAAACCCCAGGTTGAAGCAGGAGCGCTCATCACCGCAGCTGAACCCCGTCATATTTCTGATACGACGATCAAGATCATCGCCTTTTCTATAGGCGCGGGCCTTTTTTTATGTATGTGGATCCCGGATTTTTTAGAGCACAAGCAAACCCGCCAGAAAAGCAAGAAAACCCGCAAACCCTATGCCGAAGGGCCTTGGGAAACAGCCCAACAAGCGGATGCAAGTCCTTTTTATAGAAGGGAACCGCGCGCCTCCGGGCATCCCCCTGCGGGGGGCAGTCATTTCTGAGACGCGGTCCGGCGTAACAAGCGCCGCGCCGGTATACCCACCGCCGGGGCCGGAGCGAGGGTTTGGGAAAGGCTCAAACGAGCGTAACGCCCTGTTTTTGACCGCCCCGGCCCCAAAGCCTGGCCCCCGGCAAGAACGGCTCATTTTCTTTTGAGAATGGATCATTTTCAGTTGAGAACGGTCCATTTTCAGTTGAGAATGGTCCGTTTTCAGTTGAGAACGGTCCATTTTCAGTTGAGAATGATCCATTTTCAGTTGAGAATGATCCATTTTCAGTTGAGAATGGTCCATTTTCAGTTGAGAATGATCCGTTTTCAGTTGAGAATAACCTATAGGGCAGTTAAGCAGGGACAGGGGCTGCACCGCATGACCTGGCCGTTGAAACGAATGACTTAGCCGTTGAAACGAATGACTTGGCCGTTGCAACCAACGCCGTGCCGGTGTACCGGATGGCTTGGCCGTTGCAACCAACGCCGTGCCGGTATACCAAACCCGCCGTCCGGGTGTACCACACCCTGAAGGGGAGGCGCAGGGTTGTCCGGCTGGGTACATTGGACCCGCTTTTGGAGACCCACGATCAGGGGTTTGGAACAAGGCCCCTCATCCCAGGGCCTCCAAAGT
>JAISOX010000155.1 GCA_031275325.1 Treponema sp. | reverse complement strand
CCGGCGAATTCTTCTCCCATGTCGAAACTTGTCCCCTGTGCCATATGTCCCCTCTCAGAATTATTGGCTCTTTAGGAGAGTATAACATGAATGTGTGAAAATTGTGGGTCAAGTTTAGCGCTCTGCGGCGGGGATTTTTTATTGAGGCGTGGACTAGAAACCAAAAACCTTAGGTTTCTAGGAAGATGCCGTAGGGAGACCTGCCGATAAGCAACTACCCATCCTGAGAAGTGCGTAAAAAAGAACCAGCCCTGGATTTGATTACCTCTATACGGCAGGGAATCCGGGAACGCAGCTCCCCTACATGGGAGATAAGGCCCACCATGCGGTGATCCCGCAGTTCGTCCAGAATCACCAGGGCTTTGTCGAGGCTCCCCTCGTCCAGACTGCCAAACCCTTCATCAATGAAGACCGCATCCAACCGTACACCTCCGGATCGGGCCTGGATGGAATCCGCAAGCCCCAGGGCCAGACTGATGGAAGCCATGAAACTTTCACCCCCGGAAAGGGTGGCGCAGGGCCGGGTCTTACCGGTATAACCGTCGAATACCGCCAGGTCAAGCCCGGTCAAACCTCGGCCAGATTCCCGTTGCGTGTCCAAAATCAGCGCATACCGGGACTCGCTCATTCGTTCAAGCCGCTTGGTGGCAAAGGCAGCAACTTCTACCAGGTACAAACCCAGCAGCCAGGCGTCGAAGGCGCGTTTTTTGGGATTTTTTCCTGCTAGATCCGCTGCTAGGGCATGGAGACGACCGCTCTTGTTCGCCAGGATTTCGTACCTTTCAGCGGCCTCCTGGAGCAGCGCCGCATCCCGCTCAAGAGCAAGCAGTTCCCCTTGGGCCTGGTCCCGCTGTTGTTCAGCTTGTTCCTGCGCCTGGGCCAGATGCTCAAGGTTTAGCCGGAGCGCCCCAAGGTCCGCTTCCCCTGCGCTACCAAAGGCCGCTATTTCGGACCGGACCTGCCCAAGACTGGTTTCCAGTTCAGCCATGAGGGATTCAATCCGGGTACCTGCTTCCCGCCACCGGGTAATGGCAGTTTCCATAGCCTCTGCCTTGTCAGGACTGAGGATCCCTTCTTTCAGCTCCTCCTTAGTGGCAAAGGGCGATGAGGCCAAGGCCGCTTCCAAGGCGGATATAGCTTCCTGGTATTTCTTGACCGCTGCATCACGGCTTATCTGGGCAGCAGTTTCCCGGGCTTCTGCAGCAGCCAGTTCCCGGCCCGCCCGTTCCTGGGCTTCCCGATATGCCTTAATCCGCTGCTGCCCCTCATGGATAGCCTGTTCCAAAACCCGGAGGGCTTCCTTCCCCCCAGAGGATCCGCTCTCCTTCAAGCCCTGTTCACCGAGGAGCCGGCGGTGTTTCTGCTGGAGATCTTCAATAGCCGCCATAAGACCCCGGTGTTTCTCTGCCATAACCGCATAGTCCTGTTCGGTTTTTCCTAAAACCCTTTCCAGTTCACGGAGCCTCCCATACAAGCCAGGAACCAAAGCGCCCGCGTTCCGGGCCTCGTTCCGTCTAGAACTCAGATCCTGAAGCAGGGCAAGCCTGGTTTTAAGAAGCCCGGCTACTTCCAGAGCATCAGGCAGGGCATTCCCGGAAGGGAAACACCCGGCCAATGCCGGATCCGCTGTACTTGATGAAGCATCCTTGACTTGGGCAGCAGTATTCTGGAGTTCTTCAAGCCGGTGCCGCACCTTGCAAAGTTCCTGATTCTGGGCTTCCAGAGCGGTCTCCTGAATGGCAGCGTCCCGTTCAGCATCTTTCAAGGCATGAGCCAGGGACTCGATCCGTTGGTCTATACCAAAAACCGGGGTTACCGGTACTGCAGGACAAGGATGCCTCTCAGAACCGCATACCGGACAAGGCGCTCCGGGAATAAGCCTGGCCGCAAGATGGGCCGCCATATCCGCCTGTTCTCCCGCGTCTTTTTCTTGTTCCAGTTCCTGTAAAGCGGTTTCCAAAACAGGTATTCTCTGATGCAATTCCTGTTGCCCTACTTCCCCCGCGCTGATACGGCTTTGCAAAGCCTCCTCTTGGGTTCGAAGGGCATCTGCTTCCTCGGCTAAGGCTTTCAACCGGAGGAGGGTATCCTTACTATCCTGCAGAACCTCCCATTGCCCGTCCTGGGCTGCTACACCTTCAGCGCGGGCTTGCAGGTTCTGGAGTTCCTGCTGCTGCAGGGCATGATTTTTTTTAAGGGTCTCCTTTTTTTTGCTCAATTCCAGGAGTTGAGCCTTACATGCGGCTGCTTCCTGGATATTCCGGCGAAGCAGTTCGGCTTCCTGGTTTATCTCCAAGAGAAAGGGGCGTTTTTCCTGGAATTCCCGGACGGTTTGTTCCAAGGCAGCGGCGACTTTCCCCTGGGCTTCCGCTTTCTGAGCCGCCTGCTGCGCCTGGCTAGTACAGGCTTGGGCCTTTTCCAGTTCCCTCTCAGCCTGTTCCGCTTCCCCCCGCTTTTCCGCCTCAAGAACCACATACTCCTTCAAAGGCTGGGCTTTTCGGGAACGGGACAAGCGGGCCTCCTGGTCTTGTATGGCTCCAGTCTCCGCTTCATGCCGGGCAGCTTCGGCCTGGATGGACCTCAGCCTTCCTGCCGCGTCTTGTTCCCGGCGTTTAAAGTCCACTATGCGGGTTAAGAGCAGTGATTCCGAGGTTATAGCTGCAACCTGGGCCTTGGCTTGTTCCCAGGTCTCTATGGCCTTGGCCCGTATCTCCTCCAGGTTATCCAAGGAAACCCGTTTTGCCGCATCTCCTAAGACCCGTTCCGCTTCCCGGGCCTCAGCTCCAGCCTCCCGGGCCTTTTCCTGGGCCAGGTCTTTGATGCGGATGGCTTTCTCAATAGGAAAGAGTTTTCCCAGGACATCCTTCCGTTCATTGGTATTCTGTTTGAGAAATTCCGCAAAATCCCCTTGGGGTAACAGAACAATCTTGAAAAACTCCTCGGCCTGTAACCCAATAAGTTCCCGGATCTTTTGATCTGCCTCGGATTTCCGGGCGCTGGGATTGACCGGCTTTCCCTGCACCAGTTCGTACAGCACCGCAGTCTCCTCCGCGATGGTAGTCCCGGTTCCTCGTTTCTTCGGTTTCTCCTGCCGGGGCGTCCGGTCAATCCGGTAGCGCCGTTCCCCAACGCTGAAGCAGAGGGAAACCGAACATTCCTGATCGTCCCCTGCATGATCGCTCCGCAGCCGTGCGATGTGCCCTCCGCGGCTGCCCGGCACTTTACCATAAAGGGCAAAACAGAGGGCGTCAAAGATGGTGGTTTTTCCAGAGCCGGTTTTCCCGGTAATCAGGAAGATATGGTCTAGGGCATTAAAATCAATACAAACCCTGCCCACAAAGGGGCCGAAATTTTCCAGTATGAGCAGTTCCGGCTTCACCCTTGATTTTCCCCGGTTTCGATGGCTTGTACTAATTCCTGGAAGAGTTCGATCTTTTCCGGATCCGCTTCGCCGTATATATCCATAAGAAAATCTTTAAAGTCATCTTTATCTATCAAGCCCCGTTTGAGCGCAGCGCCCTCCCAGAAAGCAGGGCTTTGCCCGTGTACCAAAACAAGCTGACGAGCCAAAGCCGCTTCCTGTTTAACCGATAAGATCCAAGGGAAACGCTCCCGAAGCAAGGCCAGGGGATTTTCCACCAAGGCGGAATCAGTAAGCCTAATCTCCAGGTAGTCCTGGGCTGCCTCAGCATAGGCGGCATCCCCTGAATCCTGGAAAAAAGAGGCGAAAGACCCGGTGAGGATACTCAGTTTCCGCAGGGGCTGCACTGGCAGCGGGTTTATCCTCGGCTCCTGGCCCTGCTCCAAGGTAACTGCCAAAAACGCCTTGGAGTAGGAGGCTTCCTCAAAAGCATAGGCCAGGGGGCTGCCGGAATACCAAGCCCGGGGCCCGGCTTTTTGAAACCGGTGGAGATGCCCCAGGGCAACGTAATCAAACCCGGCAAACCAATTGATGTCTACCTGTTCTGCGGTTCCCCAGAAGTTCCGTTCAGAACCGGCTTCAAGGCCGCCCAGGGCAAACAAGTGGGCCCCCAAAACCGTAAAGGCTATACCCGCTTTACCAGCTTGGAGCCGGGCTGCTTCCAGCCGGGCCCCAGCTTCCTGGGCAAGTTTCCCCTGGGATCGGATGGGCGCTGGGGTTTCCCCAGCTTTGGCGTCCGCCTGCCCGGTTCCTTCCTGGGGAGCAGGCGCGGTGAGGGCTGCTTTCAAACTCCCCGGATTAAGGAAAGGAAGCAGGAAAAAGGCCCCTTCCTCTCCAGCGCTGCCTGGTATGATGATCGGGGCAGCGGCGTCTTCAGGATCCGTAGCCAGATGGATCCCCAGTTCCGCAAACAGCTCCTTCCCAAACCCAAGGCGGGAGGAAGAATCATGGTTCCCTGAAAGGATGAGCGCCTCCAGATCCGGCCGCCGGGCTTTGAGTCTTCCGAGAAATGAACTGAACAGGGTAACCGCATCCGGGGAAGGGATTGAACGGTCGTACACATCCCCGGCGATAAGCAGGGCCTTATAGGAAGGGTCTTCCAGCAGTTCCCGTAACCCGTCCAACATATAGTGCTGATCTTCGATGAGGGAATGTTCGTGAAAGACCTTGCCAAGATGTAAATCCGCGGTATGGATAAAGGTAAGCATAGACTAAGGATGATCATCAATGCCTTCACGCATTTTGTCAAGGCATGTGAGGCGGCAAACCAGAGCCGCGTCCTGGAGCTTATGTACTTCCTTGCATGGTGAAAGACAGGGAAGTTTTTGGAAAAAGATGCGGAAGTATGCTAAAAAAGATGCGGGAAGTTTTTTGAAAAGATGCTGAAGATTTTTGAAAAAGATACGGGAAGTTTCAAGGCCGAACAAGGCATAACAATTTGGAGGGATCCATGAGCAGCGATAGCATGAGCAGGGAAGTGTACCGTAGTATCGAAGTTTTGAGACAGGGGGGCTTGCAGCGGAAGGAAAAGGGAGGATCCCTCAAGGCAGGGTCTTGACTAAGGCAGATGAAGGGGGGTACGGTTTTTCCAGAGTTTATACAGTTTGAGTTTCGGGGTGAAATCAGCCAAGCAGACAAAAGACAGCCCAGACATGAGGTCATTATAAAAATCACTGTACTTGCGCCATACGTGAGCATAGCCTTCCGGTAGTTCCGGGCGGCCCCATAAACCCCGGCAGATCCGGCGGATGTAGTTGTGTCCGGTAAGATATTCAAAGAAACCGGTGATTTCCAGCATCTTAGGTTTCTTTTGATGACACTCCCTATGAAACGCCTCACGGGTACTCCGGTCTTCCGAAGACCTGGGGTCGTACACATACATAATAGGCCGGGTTTCTGAGAGAAAATAAAAGGTGAAGGGCATGGCCGGTGAGAAGCCCCCATGAAAGGCTTGCATGTAGGCGGTAATCTTCCCAAAGGGCCGGACCCCTTCGTTTTCCGCGATGATATAGGTGATGATCTCTTGCTGGGTTCTGGTCAGATCGAACATAGCACCGATCCTTCCCAATAGGCGTATAAGGTGAACCGGGGAATCCAGTATACAGAACAGGCAAACCTGAGGGTCTCTGTTTCCGCGGGGGTAAAATCGTCATACCCATACCATTGTTCCGGTATACCAGGGGATTCTTCCCAAGGCGGCTTGACGATGGTCCGCACATACCCCTGTTCCGCCAAATACCGGATAAAGTCCGCTATGTCCAGCAGTTTTTGCTTAAGTTCCCCGCAGTGTCTTCTCAGTTGTTCACCCTGATTCCCCGGATCCTGGACATACAGCATCAGTCCGGCTTTTTTATCCCTGCACAAAGTGAAGGGCATATCCGGCAAAAGGCCGCCGCTTAACGCGTACAGGTATGGCGTGAGGGGGCTTACTTCGTCCTGCTCCTCGTTTTCCGCAATGAGGTAACGGATAATGGCCTCTTGGGCTGGGGTAAAAAGTTTCATTCAGGATAGGGGAGATGGCTTGCGTTCAAAACCGGTAATTTTTAACCGGGAGTCTGCACGCTTTAAGGTGCAGGTATGTTCGACCAAGACTTGTTTTTGCTGAAGGTCCGCCGGACTTGTTTCTGCTAAAAGTCCGCTATTACGCGAATTACCCCTCATATATCCGCATAACTCGCGGAAATGCGCGTTCCTTCCCGGGCCTTTAGATTGCCCATGAGGGCCTATTCACATAATGCCAGCCAGGCTCTGGCTCATAATCAGCCAGGGGACCAGCCAATGAGCGGCTCCCTGGCAAGGCCTCGCTTTCTCTCCAGAATTTTCTTTTCAGAATGGTCCATTTTCTTTTCAGAATGGTCCATTTTCTTCTCAGAATGGTCCATTTTCTTCTCAGAATGGTCCATTTTCTTTTCAGAATGGTCCATTTTCTTTTCAGAATGGTCCATTTTCTTCTCAGAATGGTCCATTTTCTTCTCAGAATGGTCCATTTTCTTCTCAGAATGGATCGTTTTCTTTTCAGAATGGACCATTCTCTTCTCAGAATGGATCGTTTTCTTTTCCAGAATAAAGCAGCCGGGATTTTCTGTAGGGCGCCGGTCTATACCCCGTGTCCGGGGGGTCACGGATTATGCGGATACCTGAGGGTTCATGCGCGGACCTTTAGATTGCCCATGAGGGCCTATTCACATTATGCCAGCCTGGCTCTGCTCATGCCAGCCAAGGACCAGCCAATGAGCGGCTCCCGGTCTATGGGAAGCCGCAGGCGGGCTTTCGGGGCCAGAGGCAGCGCGCTTTTCCCGCGGGCGGGTGGTGAAAGCCGGGAAGTATTACCATGAGTGATCATCGCTAGATTAACGGGCATCCGGCAAATCATGAACTGCCGATGAGGGTGAGACCGTACCTATTAACTAAAATTAAACTGATGAAATTTTGCTTTGAAAAATTGAGGTATTTTTCTTAATCGTTTCAAAAATAATGTAAAAAAATATGGATTCATATTATTAACTTTCCATGCAATTCTATCATTACTTATAGCGTCAAATCTAGCTTTTAGACTACTATTGCTTTTTCCTCCGACATTCATATATACAAAAATTTTATTTATCCACATTGTGGATATTTTACATATATCCAAGAAACGAAGCAGTAACTCATAATCTGCATTAATTCCACAGTCAAGTCTAAAAATACCGTATTTTTCATAAATTTCTTTTCGTACAAAAAAAGAAGGATGAGGTGGCATCCAACCGTATTTGAAAGATTTATGATTACCAGATTTCCAATAGCGAAATGCTCTTCCATTCTTGACATACAAAATATCCCCATAACAGGAATCCACATTATTGTCTGTCATTATTTTATTTACGACTGAAAGAATATCCTTTGCACTGTATACATCATCAGAATTCAGAATACCGATTATATCACCACTAGCCATTTTGATACCCTTGTTCATCGCGTTATATATACCGCTATCCAGTTCACTAACCCAGCGCATCCTACCTGCAAACTTTGGTTCATATTCCTTGATAATATCCACAGTACCATCGACGGAAACACCATCAATCACGATATATTCAATATCATGATAACTTTGCGACAGCACAGATTCAAATGTACCGCGTATGGTAGTATTACTATTGTAACATACGGTAATAATCGATATGGTCATTCTTATCTTCTATAAAAACATTAATATACAACACTGGCGAACAATTTCTTTCTAAGATGGATAATTTTATATCGCGGGTTGGCATCCAGTATTTTCTTTGAAAGAACCTCCGGGTCGTCCGGTAAATGGTAGGTACAAATAGCGAGTTTTGGAGCAAAATTTTTCAGAACATTAACCGCGCCGTGCAGCATATCTCTTTCCGAACCTTCTATATCGGCCTTTATAAAATCGATTTTTTTAATCTTGTTTTTTTCTACAAAAGCATCAAGACTGGTTATGTCGATTGTAGAAACAATATTATATCTAAGGGGGGGGGCCGGCCCGGCCCCGACCCGCACGG
>JAISOX010000012.1 GCA_031275325.1 Treponema sp. | reverse complement strand
GGCGGGCGCGGGAGAGGGGGAGCTGACTCCCCTGTTGCGTGAAAAGGTTTTCATGTACGAAAACCGGGGAGGACTTTTCTGGTATTCCGTATAGGTTTGCTGGACCTGCGTCTGCTTGTCTTCATCGGGCCTGGCTTGAGCGATCCGGGTTAAGCGCTGGTTTTCCGCTGCCAGTTGGCTTATCTGGTTTTCCAGAAAGGCTCTCTGGTTTTGGGCAGTTTCATATTCAGCCTGCTGTTCCCTAAGCAGCCGGTCGATTTCTGCGTCTTTCTCCGCCAGTTGAGCCTGGAAGTTTTCCAGGGCAGCCGTCTCTAGTCCGCGGCCGTTCTGAAACGCCATGATACTTTCAAGCAAGGTTTGGGTTTGAGCCGGAGAAAAGCCTATATAGGTTCCTGCCCTTCTATGGGCCTCCAGGGCAGCGGTCCATTCCTGCTGCAGAGCCCAGGTTTTGGCCTGCTCTATTTCAGTGAAGGCCTGGGCTGCCTGCGCCGCATAATCCGGCAGTTCCTGGGGAAAACGGACCTTAAACGAACGGACCTCAGAAACCGGAGCATTGATCCCCTCAAGATCGGTATAGCCTATACGCCAAAAATAATCCCCCTGACTGAGCAGGTTTTCCTGGGTATGGTATACAAAATAGTTGTTGGTAACCTGTCGTACTATAAGGGGATTTCGCATATCCGGGGATGTTCCAATCTGCACCGTATAGGTATCTGCTTCAGCCGCGGCTTTCCAGGAGAAGAACCATTCGGTTTCAGACGGTTCAACCTCAAAAAGACCCCCCGGCAGGGGTACTAAGAGTTCCGGCGGGCTTAAACTGCCGCTCTTGACAATGCTGAAGGAAATGGGACTCGTGGCATACCCTGCGGTTTCAGTAAGGCCCCCGGTAAAAACCGGTTTTACCTGCCAATACCAGGTCCCCGCCTCCAGCCCCGAATACATGAGGGAGTTCTCCGCTACCGTATTGGCATATACCGGCCTTTCCATGCGGGGATTATCCGCCACCAGCACCTGGTAAGACAGGGCCTCCTGGGAAGAGCTGTCCCAGCTAAAGGTAATCACCGGCCCGTTTACCCGATAGGTAAAGGTTTTCCCCGCAGCAGGGCTTATGGGGATAAGCCGCGGGGGATCCAGGATCATGATCTTGCCGCTGACCTGGGATTCAGCGGCCTCCCTGGTCTGGCTTACCGGGTGGATCCGCCAATACCAGGTACCGGATTGGAGATCCACGGTAATATCCGAAACATCGGTACTATCAAACCGTTCGCTTATCTGGGTAAATTTGCTGTCCCGGGCTATTTCCAGGCGGATCGATTCGTCCTCCTTCAAATCAACCGGTTTCCAGGCGAAAGACACCGGTACAAGCCCTCCCTGGTGGTTTACCATACGGACTGAGGGTTTGGGTTGCAGCACCGCCACCCCAAGGTTCCGGAGAACCCCCTTATCAGTTACGGTTACTGCGGTTCCTGCTTCGGCGTTTTGCCATGTCCCATTGAGGGTGGTAATATTCGCGGTTCCCTCTACCACATGGACCAGTAAATCCGCTGTTCCTTCGGTGCCTGCGCTGATTAAACTCCCTGAATCCAGGGTAACTTCATGGCCTGCGGCAATAAGGGTCAAAGGAGCCTGGCGGTCTTCTGTGGTTTGCACGTTGATGTTCCCGCCGTTTAATTTTAGATAGGTTCCCTGGGTATTCATGGTTATCTGTATAATACTGTTTTCCCCTAGTTCAAATTGGTCCCCCGACGGGAAGACCACCGTGGCTTCCGAGAGGTCTCCGGTGTGGATAATATCGTTGTTGTAAATCGGGGAATTGTTTTTAAGGGTATCCCAGGCGGTCCGGTCTCCAAACCGGCGTTGGGCAATACGCTCTTTGAACTGGATATACGCGATGGGCGTTTCATTTTGTTTGGTCATGGTGAGGTTGAGGTTTTGCCAAAATAAAAACACCGAAATCCCCGCGCCCAGGAGGCAAACCGTACTGACCATCAGGTGATGGAGCAGTTCATTTTTGGGGTTCTGTACTAATGGTATACTTCTTTTCTTCTTCATCCGTATTCACCTTGCTCAAATCAGGAGTAGCTATCCCCAGAAGGCTGCGGACTTCCGCTAAGGTCTGCGGCCCTTCAGGCCCTACGCACCGCCGGGTTATTTTAGGAATATTTTTCGGCATACCATCCAAACAGCGCAGGATATCCTCAGCTTCATCCGGGTCCGCCACGTTGACCACCGCAAACATCCGCACCTTTTTACCCTTTTCCGTAACCTGGGGCATCTCTTCGGTAATCAGGTATTCCCCGCAGAGTTTCCAGGTGTTTTCACTTATCAAAATCTCCGTGCCAAAAGGTTTATTAAAGGTTTCCGTTCTATCGGCAAAACTCACCGTGTCTCCAATGACCGTGTATTCAAGCCGTTCATCCGAACCGATTTGTCCTGCCACCAGGTTCCCGGAGTTGACGCCGCAGCCTATCTTGATGACGGGTTTCTTGTCCCCGCCCCGGCCTTGATTAAAGGCCATAAGGGAGGCCCGCATCATCAGGGCTGATTTGACGCAATGCAACGCGTCCTGTTGGGGACTTCCCGAAGATTCCACTGCCCCCCAATGGGCCATCACCGCATCGCCGATAAATTTATCCACAATCCCGCCGCTTGCCCGCACGCAGGCTACCATCCGTTCCATATACTCGTTCAGGAATTCCACGATTTCGTGGGCCTGGAGCTTTTCCGATATAGCGGTGAAACCCCGGATATCTGAGAAAAACATGGTGGCTTTCCGTTCCGCGCCGCCCAGGACCAGTTTCCCGCTTCGCGCCAGGTTCGTCAATGTTTTGTTGGTGAATTTTTCAAAGCTGATAAGGCCCCGGCTCATGCTGATAAAACTGGTGGCTAAGATGCCGATCTCATCTTTTCTGGCGGCAAAGGTAACGGTCTTGTCTATCTGGTAGGTTCCCTCTTCAATCATCCCTGCCGCCTGAGTCAAGGCTTTAAGGGGTTTCCTTAGACTCCTGCGGGCGAACAGCAGGATACAGAAGATTGACCCGAGAAGCACTCCCAAAGACACGAATACATTACGCCAGGTGGTAGCCACGATCCCTTGAAACACCGTTTTCGCGGGAATCACCGTTACCACAAAGGCATTGCCCAGGGAGAGCCGTTGATAGGCCACAAAGTTTCTATTGCCCGTTTCGTCCAGGTAGGCGGTTTGCAGACTCTGCCCGGTCCCTTCAAGAATTTGTTTGATAAAGGCCTGGTTTCTTAAATTGACCCCGGCCCGGACCAGTTCAGATTCCGGATCAATCAACAGATCCCCGGATTCATTTATGATAAACGAGCGGTTCACCCTATCGGAAAAGGTCTCTTTGAGACTGTCTATGGAAAAAAAGACCATTACCGTGGTGTCTATATCCCCGTTCTTCCAGGGAAAGAGCAGCTCCAGCAGTTCCATTTCAAAGAAGGGGCTTACATTGAGCAGGAACACCCGGCCCTCCCGGGCTAAACTGATGGCTTCGACCTGGGTTTCCAGAAAGGCTTCAATACGGGAAGCGGTAAGCCGGTTTGCCACCATAAAGTATCTATTGACGAACATCTCGCTTTCGCTGGCCCCTTGCCGTATCGTATGGCTGACCCCAATAGCCCCAATCTCCTGGTTCTGCTGGTAGAAGTAATCCACGGCCTGGTCTTTTTTTTGTTCCAGCAAATTGACCCGGTTCAACGCGGTCAAGTGGTTCAGGAGCAGCAGCGCATCATCATACACCCCCTTGATCCGGTAGTCCGCAGAGAGGGCGGTCCGTCGGTTAATGCTGAAGTTGGTGTCTTCTGCGGTAATTTGTACGTCTTTATTGATCATCATCGTGGCAATGATGGTCATGCCCCCCAAAGAGACAATCATAAGCACTGAAATGATGCTGACTAATTTTGCCCCCAGGGAAAATTGTACCTTCATGGCAGGGGCTGTCTGGTTTAGGGTATCCATCGTTCCCTCACTTCCGCTAAGGTGGCCGGTCCTTCCGGGCCGATACAAGGCAGGGCTATATCCCCTGGCACGAGGTCCTGCAAGAGGGAGCGCAGGGCCTGGTTTTCCTGTTCCGCTTCTCCTTTCATATTGACCACCGCAAACACCCGCACAGGCTTTTCCTTGCCCTTTACCTCAAACCCAGGCATCTCTTCGGTGATGAGGTAGTCCCCCACCCGGTTCCAGGTATCTTCAGTAATCAGAATGTCCGTATCAAAGGCGTCATTCGGCCCTTCAACCCGGGCCGCGAAGTTCACCGTATCCCCGATCACCGTGTATTCCATGCGGTCATTACTGCCCATTTGGCCTGCCACCAGCTCTCCTGTATTAATGCCGCAGCCCATCTTGATACTGGGCTTTCCCTCCTGCTGCCGTTCAAGGTTTAACGCCCTCAGGGAAGCCCGCATCAATAAGACCGCTTTGATGCTGTTCAGCGCGTCCTGGTCTGGTCCTGCTGATTCCAACGTACCCCAAAGGGCCATAATTATCACCCCCCCTTGGGTTAAAAACTTATCCACCTCGCCCCGGGTTTTGGTGATACAGGGAACCATGCGTTTCAGATACTCATTCACAAAGGCCACGGTTTCATGGGCGTCGAAATGTTCGGCCATTTCAGAAAAATCCCGGATAAAGGCAAAACAAACCGTAGCGATTCGCGCGGTTCCTCCCAGGGTGAGCTTGCCTTTACGGGCCATGGCGACAATGGCCTTATTGGTGAAACGCTCAAAGTTTTCCAGGGCCTGTCCCATGCTGATAAAACTGCTGGTGAGGACGCCGGTTTCATCTCTGGTGCTTACCCTAAGGTTAAGGTCGTACTGTCCCGCTTCTATCTTAAAGGCCGCGCGGGAGAGTAGCTGCAGGGGTCTACTGATGGTCTTAGAAAAAAAATAAATGAAGAGTATCGCGAGAAACAGGACCGCTACAGACAGGTAGATATTCCGCGAGGTGGTCCGCTGGATGCCTTCAAACACCACATCCTCTTGAATGATCGTAATCACCGTGGCGTTGCTGACATTGCTTCCAATCCTCAGCGGCTGAAACGCGGCAAAGTACACCCGATCCTGTTCATCCACATAGGGCGGATAGTCGCCCCGGGTCCGGTAGGCCCCGCTGCTGAGGATATACTGGATATATGCATGGGTTTGCAGGTTTTGATGCGTTTTCATCAGGTCTTGGTCCGTATGGATGAGGATAGCTCCCTCATGGTTTATCATAAAAGAGGTGTTTACACTGGAACCGAAGGTATCGGTAAGATTTTGCGCGGAGAACAGGACCGCGGCCACCCTGGTTCCGGTTTCCTCGATGAAGGGAAAGAACATCCCTAAGAGGGGAACCGAAAAAACCTGCCCTCCCTGCTGCAGTACCACCTGTCCTGACCGGGCGCGGATCACAGCTTCCTCCTGGGCTGCCATAAAGCGGTGGACCGATGCAGGATCCACTTCATGGAGGGTCAAAAACCGCTGGTTGATGAAAGAGGTATACCCCGTAGGGGCTGCGCCGTGTTCATCCTCTTGATGGGTCAGGAAAATAGCCGCAATGTCGCTGCGGTGCTGAAAGAAGTAGGTTTCTATGTTCTGCCGTACGGTTTCACGGGTTATGGGGTCAGGCAACGCTGGTTCCAGGGAAGACGCGGCCTCAGGGGCTGCTTCGGCTAAAAGGGTTTCCGTGGTATGGAGGAACACCTGTATATCCCCCCGGAGGGTTCCTAACAGGGCATCTACCACCGCGGTGTTTTTTTGGTTAATGCTGCGGTTGTTGTTTTCCGCAGTACTGCGGATATCTTTGGTAACCAGCCAGAACATTAAGACCGTGAGCAGCCCCAGGGCGAGGACCACCATCACGGTGATGATGCTGATTAAGGTGAGACTCAGCGGCACCCGTACCTGGGGAAGCGCGGTAAACCCATCCGGATCTTCTGGTAAACGATGCGTGTTTCCTGTCATGTTTTGTAAAATCCTCCCTCCATATCCGTCCGTAGACGTTACTGGGCTTCTCCGAGAACCCAGTTGGTTCCCGAAGAAGCCTCCCCAAAAACAGGGATTGCTTGATGAGATCCCTGGTTTTTCCCGTTTCCCCAAGAGGCCCAGCCTGAACCGGAACCGCGGCTAAGCCTCAGCGCAAGACCGCCGAGCCGTACAGCAAGACCGCTGAACCGTACAGCAAGACCGCTGAGTCCCGCAGCAAGACCGCTAAACCCCAGAGGTTACTGATAACCGCGCCCGTGCGGGGGATGCCCTTACCCAGGCCCCTGGTTTTTCCCGTTTCCCCAAGGAGACCCGTATGCCTAGCCTGAACCGGGGCATTTCAAGATACCCCCTATCCTTCAGGGTAACTTGAAAGAGATTGCTCCGCTCCGCTGAGACCCATCCATCAGTTCCGCGAATACCCTGCATCCCCAGGGGCTCTCCCCATCATACCCCAGGCTCAACAGGGCGCTCCCCAAGGGTAAACCCAAGGCGCGGGAGGCGTCATACAGGCTCCCCGCCAGGGCTGCTGCAACAAACAACTGGGGTCTGTAGGATTCGTGAATAGCCAACGCTGATGGTAAGCATGAACCCCAGCCCCAAACAGGTGAACCCTTGACCGAAGGTCCGCACTAACCTTGTTTTGGAACAAGCTCAAGTTTAATACACTTTTTAATCCTGGAACAGGTCTTGTACCCCGTTGGTCCGGGACCCGCGTAACCCATACCGCATAAGCCTTGCCATGATGCTATACCATGGATGCCCGCCGTTCCCGGACCGTCTGTAAACACTGTTCCAGTTCCGGCCCTGCTCCCCGGGCAATATAGCTTTTCAGCTTATCCAGGCTTCCTGCAAACTGTTCGATCCGCTGCAACAGTTCCTCCTGGTTTTCAATAAAAAGCTCGGTCCACATGGGGGCGTTGAGCATGGCAATCCGGGTCAGATCCTCAAAGCTCCCCCCGCCAAAGCGGGTAATCTCCGTATCAGGTTCACAGTCAATGAGGGCAGCGGCAATGACATGGCAGAGCTGGGAGGTAAACGCGATATTCCGGTCATGCTCCTGCGCGCTGGTCTCGGTAATACGGCCAAACCCCATACGATAGATCAGGGTTTTAAGGAACCCCAGGTTTTCCGGCTTATTCCGTTTAAGGGGGGTGAGGATATAATTTTTCCCCTTAAACCTGCAGCTTCTGGCATGTATAAACCCTCCCATCTCGCTTCCTGCCATGGGATGCCCTGGTATGAAATCCAGATCCTCCCGCAGGGTGCGCTCCATGGCAGCTACAATACTTCCCTTGATTCCCGCTATATCGGTGATCAGGGTTCCCGGCTGGAAAGCCGCCATCTGGCTTTCCATGAAACGCAGCAGCTTGGTAGGGGTGAGGCAGAGGAATACCAGGTCGCAATGACCCAGCATGGACTCAGCCGCGTAGCTCCCTGCATCAATGATCCCTTCCGCTTGCGCTGCAGCCAGGGTATCCCGGTTATGGTCATAGGCCAGGATACGGCCTGTTGTACCGATGATCCCTTCTGAGCGCAAGGCCAGGGCAATGGCTCCGCCCATAAGTCCTAGTCCTACAATACCAACCGTGGAGGTTTCAAGGGGTTTCATGCTATTTCCTCATATTCTTTATGTAAGATCCGGCCTTCGATAGCGGCATAGCGATGCAAGGTTTTCATAAGCTCCGCAAAGGTATCCGGGGTGATGGATTGTTCGCCGTCACAGAGGGCTTCTTCAGGGTTGGGGTGAACCTCCAGGATGAGGCCGTCTGCTCCGGCTGCTATGGCGGCCTTAGCCATAGCAGGAACCATCCAACTGCGGCCTGTGGCGTGGCTGGGATCCACGATCACCGGGAGATGGCTCTGCTTTTTTAAGATCGGAACTGCAGAAAGGTCCAGGGTATTGCGGGTATAGGCCTCAAAGGTCCGGATTCCCCGCTCGCACAGGATGATCCGGTCGTTGCCTCCGGCCATGATATATTCTGCAGCCATGAGCAGTTCAGTGATGGTTGCCGCATAGCCCCGTTTAAGGAGTATGGGTTTACGGCACCCGCCCAGCTCTTTGAGGAGGGTGAAATTTTGCATATTCCTGGCCCCTACCTGGATGATGTCCACCGTATCGAAAATCTCAAGCTGATGGATGGCCATAAGTTCGGTTACAATAGGAAGGCCCGTAACTTTTTTGGCCTCCATGAGGAGATCCAGCCCCTCACAGCCGAGGCCCTGAAAACTATAGGGACTTGTCCGGGGTTTGAAGGCCCCTCCCCGGAGGAAACCTGCGCCTGCCTGTTTCACCGCCTGAGCCACTGAGACGATCTGATCCCTGGTCTCTACCGAGCAGGGGCCGGCAATGATCCCCACATACCCTGCCCCGATATGCCGGGTCTTACCGTCAAGGCCGCATAGGTCAATCCGGGTGTCATCGGGGTGAAAAAGCCGGTTTGCCCTTTTATAGGGTTCTTGTACCCGGATGACCTTCTCCACCAGATGATGGGCCAATAAACTTTTCTCCTGAATCCCCGTGGTATCTCCCACCAGGCCAAGGACCATCTGAGAAGTCCCTTCGGAAAGGTGTACCCTGACCCCCTGTTTTTCCAGCAACGCGGTGAAGCCCTGTACTGATTCCGCAGCGGTCCCTCGTTTTATGACGACAATCATACTATCTCCCCTTGATAGGGAGAGGCGGTTTCGCAATCTGAGCTTTTGAAACAACCTCTCTATAAAACATAAAAGGGAGGCCCCTTGGGGAACCTCCCTGATTAACCAGGTAATCGCCTATCCTTAGCCCTTCACGGTGATAGGCCGCGGCCCCCTTAGCATGAGGAACAGATAATAATAGAAAGTACACGCAGCAAGGGAGAAGCTCCTATCTGTCTGGTCATCCACCGGGTCTTTCACAGCATTACCTTTTTTTATTGGTAAGAACTATACCCCCCTCTAAAAACCCTGTCAATCGCCTGCACCTGCGGTGGGCGTTGTGGGGGGCGGAAGTGTTCGGGGGGTGCGACTTACGTCCCTTCGTTCCTGCCGCCTGCGGCGCGTTCTTACTTCTACCGTGGTCAAGTACCGTGGGCATACTCCAAAGTGGCAAAGACCCGAACCATCACGGGCGGTAAGCCCGCGGGCGGGTGGGAAGGATCGCGCCTCGATCCTGGGAAGGATTGAGCCTCGATCACGGGAAAGGGTTTAGCTCCAAAGCGGCAAAAGCCCGAAGCAAGGGACGACCCGCTCGCTTACCACCGCGGCCATACACGGGCATTAAACCCCCTAAGGGGGCCGAGGGGCATGACAGTTTGCGGGGGGAGGGGTATAATTACCCTAAGCGGTTATCTAACGCTATCACGTTCATGTAAAAAAGCAATAACCAATATAAAGGAGAGAATGAAGATGAAAGCACGGTATCGGTTTACGGCATGGGAGCGCCTGGGCTTGGCTCCAAAGCGGCAAAGGCGGGAAGCAAGGAACGCCCCGCTCGCTTGCCGCCGCGGCCCTTCACGGGCAGTAAACCCCCTGGCGGGCTCGCTGGCGGGGCTGCTGCTGTTCGCCAGTGCAGGGCTGGGGTTTGGACAGACGGTTTCTTTGGAAGGGGCCATTGCCGGGGCCCTGGAGGGGATACGCCAGAAAGCGCCTGCCGGAGCAGTGGCAGCAGTGGCCCAGTTCCAGGCGGACTCCCCAAAGCTCTCGGACTATGTCCTGGGGGAACTGGCCAGCGGCCTGGTGAGCAGGGGACGGGTGAAGGTGGTGGAACGGCAGCAGATCAACATGGATATGGTGCAGAAGTCCCTGGCC
>JAISOX010000049.1 GCA_031275325.1 Treponema sp. | reverse complement strand
ATCCGAGGCTATGCGGATAAACACAATGACCGGAGGAAATACCTGGGGGCCATAGCCGGGATGGTGGTAACCGATCAGGTTAAGGCCTATGCGTTCAAGCAAGGATTTCCGGTGCTTGTGCCGTCGGGAGAGAGTATGGAGTTGGAATGTCCTTCAGGATTTGTTCCCAAGGAATGGTGAACTGGTAAGCGTCATCAGTACAGTAAAAGGCTTGGACTTTATCCTATGAGGTAGCCATAGGGGTACGGTTCAGCCCCCTTGAACAGCGCCATTCAAATGACCAAGGAACAATGCGCCTGCGGCGGGCGTTATAGGGAGCGGGGGAGTGGGGGTACGGCGTACGTCCTTTCGTTCCTGCCTTCTGCGGCGCGTTCTCACCTCTACCGTGGTCAAGTACCTTGGGCTTGGCCCCAAGCAGCAAAGACCCGAAGCAAGGGGCGGCCCACTTTCTTACTACCACGGCCATACAGGGGCATTAAACCCGCTGGCGGGCGCCTGCGGCGGGCGTTATAGGGAGCGGAGGACTGCGAGGGTACGGCGTACGTCCTTTCGTTCCTGCCTTCTGCGGCGCGTTCTCACCTCTACCGTGGTCAAGTATTGTGAGTATGGAGCCAAAACGGCAAAGGCCCGAACCATCGCGGGCGGGAAGCAAGGGGCGGCCCACTTTCTTACTACCACGGCCCTATAGGGGTATTAAACCCGCTGGCGGGTGCAGCAGGCGGTAAAGGGCAGGATCAGCGCGCCTATCTTTTCCGCCAGATAAGGGTTATGGGTGATAACGAACAATCCCAGATTTCGTCTGGTTACTATATCCAGCATGGCGTTCCATATCTGGGCCTGGGTGATCACATCGAGCATGGTACTCATCTCGTCCGCGATGATGAAACGGGTTTCCGGCCCCAGCGCGCGGGCAATACAGAAACGCTGGATCTCGCCGCCGGACAGTTCCCGGGGATACCGTTCCAGCCAGGGCTTTTCGATGCCCATTTTTGAGAGGAACGGGTCGTCCGGTTCCCAGCCTTCGAAAAGGGTTTTGCCCATCTTCCGGCGGGGGTTTACCGCTTTTTCAGGGTGTTGATAGATGAGTTGAACCGGACAGTACCCTTCGGCAGGAAGGGGTTTACCATCAAGCAGCACTTCCCCGGAATGAGGGGTGAGGTATCCTGCCAGGATGCGGGCCAGGGTACTTTTGCCGCACCCAGAGGGCCCGATAAGCGCGGTCCGTTCCCCTGAGTGCAGGGTAAAGGAGACCTTATCCAGTACAGGCTTGCCTTTCCCATAACTGAAACAGATGTTTTTTGCTTCAATCTGCATGGATACAACGTACCTCCCCGCCGCGTACTTCCCGCATGGGAACCGGCGAATCACATTCGATTGTCTTCTGCGGACACCGGGGGGCAAAACAACAGCCCCGAGGCAGATTATCCGCGTAAGGCTGGCTGCCGGGAATAGGGACAAAGCCGTTTTGCGGAACCGCCTGCCAGAGCGCCTTGGAATAGGGGTGCCGCAGATATGGAATCCCTTTTCTGAAATCAGCGGCATCCGCGATTTCTACCGTACTGCCTGCATAAAAAACAGCAATACGGTCGGCGCATTCAAAGGCCAAATCAATATCGTGGGTGATAAGGAGAATACCCGCGCCCGTGTCCGCCAACTCCCGGAAATGCCCCATCACCCGCTTCGCCGTAGCCAGGGTCATCCCCGGCGTCGGCTCATCGGCAATGATGAGTTTCGCATCCCCCATAACCGCAGTGGATATGAGGATGCGGCGGGTCATGCCCCCTGAAAGCTGAAAGGGGTATTGCTCCGCAGCGCTTTCCGCCAATTCATACCGTTGAAAAATGCCTTTCCGTTTTTCCTCATTCCCGTAGAGGCCGTTTATCTGCTTCCCTGTTTTCATAAGCGGATCAAGGTAGGTAAGGGACTGGGGTACCAGGGCAAGGTCCCGCCCGCGGATCTTCCGCAGCAAGGACTCGGTTATGGGTTGGCCCCGGTACCGGAGCTCCCCTGAGACCTGCGCGTTGGCAGGCAGGATCCCCATGATCGCATGGGCTAAAAGGCTTTTTCCTGAACCGGAAGAACCCGCGACCGCCACAATTTCACCTTCCCGAACCGGTACGCTTAGATTATGAATGACCCGCAGTTCCTTCTGTTCAAGCCCCCGGTCATACATACGGAACCATACCGATAAATCCCGCACCTCCAGTATGGTTTCCCGGGCTGCCGTCTTGTTATTATCTGCCATGCCTTACTCCTGGGCGCTTACCGGATCGATGAGCAGCTTCACCTGTTCTCCCAGCTTATCAAAGAGCATAACCAGCGAAACCAGCATGACCCCGGGAAAAAACACGAGCCACCACAATCCCACCGCGATATGTTTCATGGATTCGGAGAGGATTATCCCGATGGCCGGCGCGTCCACTGAAAGGCCGAAACCGAGAAAGGTGATGCCCGCCTCATGCAGAATCGCATGGGGAAACAGCAGGATGAGACCGACGATAAATTGGGGAAATACATGGGGCAGGATATGTTCAACCGCGACGTTCATCGGCGATTTACCGAATTTCCGGGCGCTTTTGACAAACTGCGCCTCCCGTACCTGGAGCACTTCACCCCGGATCACCCGGGTGAGGCTCGGCCAATGGGTCAACGCGACGCCGAGAATGACCCCCTGCAATCCTTTGCCCAAGAGGAAGGAAATGATGATTAACAGGACCATGTGGGGAACCCCCATCATAAGATCCACAAAATACGCGATGATCTTATCGGCAATTCCTCCTGCGGTTGCCGCGACAAGTCCCAGCGCGAGGCCGATGCTGGCGCTCACCGTGGCCGCCAGCGCGCCGATAAGGATGCTGGTCGAAAGCCCTTTGACGGTACGGCTGAACATATCCCGTCCCAGGTAGTCCGTACCAAAGAGGTGGGACAGGGAGGGAGGAAGCCGCTTGGCCGAATAATCCGGGCTGTAATGGACCGGGTCCATTGCCAGGCCCGCGACGGCCACGGTGGCGAGGACCAGCACGATGACGCTGGTGAGGATGATCGTTTTCGTTCTCCGGTTGTATTTCATAGGGGGACGCTTCCTTCGCGGATTTCCGGGTTGAGCAGCCCGTAGAGGATATTGGCGGTGAGGTTGCCCACAAAGACAAAGAGCGCGGAAAAGAGCGCCACCCCCAGAAACAGGGGCAGATCCCCCTGATTCCCGGCAAGACTTACCGCGCTGCCGAGTCCGGGATATGAGAAGACGTTTTCCGCCAGCACTGACCCGCCGAAGAGTTCGCTGAAGGATGCGAATTGCAGGGTTACCGCGGGGATGGCGATGTTTCGCAGTCCGTGGCGCTTGATAAGCTGCCAGCCTTGTTCTCCCCGGGCCCGGGCAAAGAGGGAGTAATCGCTTTCCAGCACATCAATGAGTTTTTGCCGGGTGTGGAGCGCGATACTGGAAACCCCGGTGATACTCAAAGTGAACGCGGGAAGGATGAGATGATGGATCCGGTCCCCTATCGTAACTTCGCCCGCCATTTTTCCGATAGGCACGGACAGACCCAGGGGGAACCACCCCAGGGAGACCGAAAAGAACATGAGGAGCAAGAGCCCTATCCAGAATACCGGCGTGGAGGAGAGGACGAAACAGAAGGTCCGCACCACCTTGTCAAAGAGGCTGTAGCGCTTTGCCCCGCACGCCACGCCGAGGATAAAACCCAGCAGCCCTGAGAACACCCAGGCAACCGCCATCAAGGCCAGGGAAGCCAATACCCGTTCAGCAAGGACCGCGGTTACCGGCCTCCTGAGGGCAAGGGACACGCCCATGTCCCCATGAAGCGCATTGAAAAGCCAGGCGCCATAGCGTTCCAGGGGCGGTTTATTAAGCCCCCAGTATTCGGCAACCAGGGCCTTCTGCTCCTCGGAAACCCCGGACTCCGCGCCGACAAAAGCCGTTACCGGGTCAATAGGGGCCGATACAATCAGGATAAAACTGAAAAAACTTACCCCCAGGAGCAGCAGGACCATCCGCAGCAAGACCGCTGCGGATTTTTTTATGGTTATCACCGATACGTCCATTCATTCATATTCTGAATAACCGGAACCCCGTGTCCGTGAGGATGAATCCGCTGAACCCCCAGGTTGAGGCCGTCCCGCACAAAGTAGGTATGGTCGATATTGACCAGCCAGAGATAGGGAAAGTCCACATTCGCGCCGGTTTGTCCGTCGTACTGGGCCTTTTTCGCGAATTCAAGGGCCTCTTCCTCGGATTTCGATCCGATCATCGCCTCAAGGTAGCCGTCCACCGTGGGGTTGGTATACATGGGGGAATTGGAGAGGCTCACCGTGTCGATTCCCGCGAGGGACGAATGGAAGGCGTTGAACACATCGTAGAAACTGTAATCCCCCGTACCGATGCAGGTAGGCACATTCCGGGCGATCCTTTGAGCGGAAGCCCAGTCCATGGATTCCGCGATGATGTTGATACCCAGGGGCTTGGCGTTTTCCGCAAGGGCCACGGCCAGGTTGTACCGCTGCAGGTCATCGGTACGGCCGGTGATGCGGAACTCGCAGCGCACGCCGTTTTTCACCCGTACCCCGTCCGCGCCGGGAATCCAGCCGGCCGCTTCCAGGATCCGCTTTGCCTCATCGACCTGGCCGTCCCGCAAGGGCGGGTCCTCGCTTGCCCAGGGCAGGCCCTCGAAACGCACCCAGCTTGCCGTGCCGATGCCGTTCAGCGCGTTGTTGATGATGGTCTGCCGGTTAATGCCGATGTTGAGGGCCCGCCGGACCGCGGGATCGCTGGTTACGTTGTTCCCCACCACCGCGCCCGCCGCGTTCCTGGTCTCCGGAATCGTGGGCAGGTTGAAGCCCCGGTTATCCGAGGTTTTGATGGTTTCGAGATGCATCCCGTTTACCTTTTCCAGCGCATATTCAGGATTCACCATCACCACGTCGAGCTGGCCTGACTTCGCCGCGGCCAGGGCCGCCTGTTCGTCAATCGTCAGGAGCGTTATCTGTTTGAAGGGGGCCTTAACACCGTAGTAGTAAGGGTTCGGCTCAATGATGAGCTGCTGGTTTAAGTCAAGCTGTTTCACCCGGAAGGGCCCGGTTCCAATGGGGTTTCTCCCATAGTCATCGTTATACGCGTGTTTGGGGACAATGCCCAAAAGCGCGGTGGTTCTGACAAAGGGCGAAAAAACCTTGTTCAGGGTGAACCGCACCTGGTTGCCGTTTACCGCTTCAACACGCTGGAGCATGGTCAAATCCACGCTGGAACCGCCGTTCTTGGCCGTTTCATAGGTAAACACCACATCTTCAGGGGTCAGGGTAACGCCGTCGGAGAACTTGATGCCCTTCCGTATGGTGAAGGTATACACCAGCCGGTCGTCGCTGACCGTGTACCCGGACGCGATGTCCGGTTCCGTAAGGACCTGCACGTTGATCTTGAGCAGGGCCGATTGGAACAGGTTGATTCCATAACTGCCATAGCCCTTGCAGGGGTCGTAGTTCCCGTCCGCGGGTTCGCTGCCCACCGAGATAACCAGCGAATCCCGGACCGCGGCCTGGGGAGCCTCCTTCCGGGCTCCGGCATGAGCAGGCTGATGTACCATGCCTGCCAGGGCGCCTGCCGCAAGCAGGCCTAAAAGAGACGGTTTGATGCTGAATTTTTTCATGACGATTCCTCCTAAAAAAAATAAAAAATCTGGAAACGCCCGTTACCCTATGAACCTGACCGTCAGGAACGGGGTATGGGCCTATGCAAAAAAAACGCAACCTTCCGGCTGCGTCTTCATGACGTTGCGGCGGCCCTTCATGGACTACCCCTCAAAGCGTAAGATCTATAGGTATCACTACAATGGTTCATTATAATTTCATATTATAACGTATAGATACTTTATCAGAAGGCTCTGGCTCCTGTCAAGCTCCCCTGCCTCATATCTTTCAGAATCTTTCTTGTTTTCCTGTACGTATCCCGAGACGGTACCCGGCAGGGGAGTTCTGCTTCCGGGATTAAGCCGTCATAGCCATATTATAAAAATAACCCCTAAAGCACAATTTTTTGCCTCCAAAATTCACTGTAGCAGGCCGCATCCATGCCGCCTGAAATTTCCCCGGTCTAAAAAAATGACCTCTTGACAGTTTTGTTCTAAATAACTAACATAGTCTTATGCTCTTAACAAAGCAGTTATCCACAAGCGCAGACTTCCGGGCTCCGGGCTCATATTATACAGACAACGGGCTGGAGCGTCTACTAACCGCATTGCCTCATAAAAAATCTAACCCAACTATGCTTACCCGAAGGAGGGTTCGGGAAGCATCATGGGGTTACCACTGAACATGAAAAAGGCGTTGACCGGGGAGCTGGCTCCCCAGTACCGAAAAGCGGGAAAAAAAGAGAAGTCCAAAATGCTGGATGAGTTCGTCAGGCATACCGGCTATAACCGCAAGTATGCCCTGCACCTGCTGACCCATTGGGGGAAGGATGCCTTCCTCACGGTGGACGGCAAGCCGGTGAAACTCAAGGCGGGAACGGCCAAACGGCGGAAGGGGGGCGGGCGGAAACCGGTCTACGGGCCGGAGGTGACAGCCTGCCTGAGGGTCATCTGGGCCTTCTTCTGGTACCCCTGCGGGAAGCTCCTGGCCCCCCTCATCCGGGAACAGATGGCCTTTTTTGAGGACTGGCAGCCCTTCCACATCACCGCGGACATCAAACCCAGGCTCCTGACTATCAGTCCGGCGACCATCGACCGGGCCTTGAAAGGGGACCGGAAAAAGCTGGCCCTCAGGGGGAAAAGCGGTACCAAACCGGGGAAACTCCTGAAAAAGCACATCCCCGTCCGGACCCACTACCCCTGGGACGAGCGAAAACCCGGATTTTTCGAGATTGACACCGTTCACCACTGCGGAGAACGGGATGCGGGGGAGTTCTGTCTGACCCTGACCGCCACCGACGTCTCCTCAGGCTGGACGGAACTCCGTCCCCTCCTCAATAAAGCCCAAAAATGGGTCCTGGAGGCCCTCCCGGACATCCAATCCGGCCTCCCCTTCCCCCTCCTCGGTGTCGACAGCGACAACGGCTCGGAGTTTATCAACCGTTCCCTCCTCTCCTGGGCTGATTCCCGCCGCATCACCTTCACCCGTACCCGGCCCTACAAGAAAAACGACAACTGTTTCGTCGAACAAAAAAATCTCAAATGCGTCCGGGAGTATGTCGGCTA
>JAISOX010000022.1 GCA_031275325.1 Treponema sp. | reverse complement strand
ATACCGTGGTCAAGTACCGTGGGCTTGGCTCCAAAGTAACAAAGACAGGAAGCAAGGGACGGCCCGCTTTCTCGCTGCCCCGGCCATACAGGGGCATTAAGCCCCCTGGGGGGCGGAAGGATCGAGCCGCTCTTCCCTAACGTCTCAGGTTTTGATGGAAATATCCCGAAACATACAAACCCCCAGGCAACCAGGGGCCCCCAGGATTCCGCTATTGGGTAAGCCGGCTTTCAACCTGGAGCGCTTCTTGTTCCAAAGAGATGGCTCTAAAAATAGCCGCTGAACGGCGGTATGCCTCCCCAGCCTCATCGGGTTTGCCCATTTTTTTGTATACATCCCCTTGAGCCCGCCAATCCATACCAAGGCCATAGGAGTTCTCCGCCCGGCGGTCAAACCCTATGGCCTTCCCCAAGGCGTCCAAGGCCCCTGCATACTCTCCGGCTATGGAACGGACTGACGCGATAAGAAACCAATCGTAGGCAGCCTGTTCCAGGTAGTTATCTTGCTCATGGATAGCCAGGGCTTTCTGGAAGGATCCTTCCGCTTCGCTCCATCGGCGCTGCTCTTTTTCCGCCAGCCCTATGACGGTCCAGCCCAAGGCACGCGCGAGCTTATCGGATTCTATGGCTGCTAACTGGGTCCTTACCTGGGTCTTGACCGTTTCTGCGGCAGCGCCATCGGCTAAGAGTATGCTTCGGGCCTTATAAATCCGCACTATCGCGGCAAGCTCCGCTTCACCGGCCAGTTCCGCTTCGGCTAAGGCACGGTTCCAAACCGCATCCGCCTCTTCAGTACGGCCTAGCGCGTACAGAATAGTCCCCCGGGAAAGCCCTTCCCGGATAAGCAGTTCAGGATCATCCGCGCTGATCGCAAGGCGGCGGGCTTCCTCCAGCAGGTTCAGGGCCTGCTCATAATTCCCCTGATCCGTCTCTTTATGGACCAGTTCTAACTGAGTGGTAACCTGATGCTTGATCGTGAAAACCGCGGCAGGCCGTTTCGGCGCGGAGGAACAGGCGCCGAACAGCCCTAAGCTGAACATCCCGAACCACATCCCTACCTGAAAAAGCCTCTTCCTCATGGTACTGCGCTCCTACAACAAGCCGCTCAGCCGGACCCTGTGAGGATCCTATAGGATTTG
The DNA here is from genome assembly GCA_031275325.1 of Treponema sp. Taxonomy (GTDB): domain Bacteria; phylum Spirochaetota; class Spirochaetia; order Treponematales; family Breznakiellaceae; genus JAIRLU01. The sequence continues at coordinate 26,730 of JAISOX010000022.1, read as the reverse complement.
CTCGTCAATCGGTTTGCCTCCAGGAACCATGGGCAGCACCTGTTCGTCCCGGTGGATGAGCGCGTCAATCAGTACCGCATTACCCCTGTGGAGTTCCTGGACAGCCTTACCCAGGGCATCCATAAACGCGGCTTCATGCTCTGCACGGTAGCCCTTGAGTCCGTAGGCATCCGCGAGCTTCACAAAATCCGGGGGACGGTCCAGGATGGTCTCTGCATACCGTCTTTCGTAGAAAAGGGTTTGCCACTGCCGGACCATGCCCAAGACCTGGTTGTTCAAGATAAGGATGAGCAGGGGAATCCGGTAGGCCGCAAGGGTCCCCATCTCCCCACAGTTCATACGGAAGGAACCATCCCCGGTAAACAGCACCACCGGCTTATCCGGGTTGGCGATCTTCGCCCCTTCCGCAGCGCCCAGGCCAAAGCCCATAGTCCCCAGTCCGCCTGAACTGAGGAAGGTCCGGGGCTGGGTAATCGGATAAAATTGGGCGGCCCACATCTGATGCTGCCCTACATCGGTAACAACCAGGGCATCTTTTCCCAGGGCCTTGGCAGTCTCCTCAATGATAAACCGGGGATGGAGGCCCTGCTTTCCAGACCTTCCCTCTGGTTTATGGGCCTGGGGAACCAGGGTCTTCCAGGTTTCAATATCCCCGTTCCACGCGGTTTCCAGCCCTGAGGGGAGCTTTTCCAGCACCGCGGTGAGGGTCTTTTGTATATCCCCTACCACCCAGGCCTCAGCCCCGATGTTCTTGTTGATCTCTGCAGGGTCTATGTCAAAATGCAGCACCCGGGCGCTTTGGGCGAATGTATCGGTACTGCTGGTAACCCGGTCGGAAAACCGGGCGCCTATGGCAATGAGCAGGTCCCCCTGCTGTACCGCCCGGTTAGAGGCCACGGTCCCGTGCATCCCCAAGAGGCCCGTATACAGGGGATGATCCTGGGGTATGGCCCCGATACCCATGAGGCTCACTGAAACCGGCGCATGGAGCCGCTCAGCCAGAAGCCTCAGTTGAGGAGACGCGCCGGAAAGAATCACGCCGCCCCCTGCATAGATCACTGGCCGCTTTGCCGCGGCGAGCATGGCCGCAGCCCGGGTTATATCCTCATCAGTGAAGGTTACTTCCTCAACCCGCTGGGTAAGCCGCCGGGCCCGGGCGTTCCTTATGGGATCAACCAGGGTAGTACCTGGGGCATGGGGAACCCATGCCCCCTTGAGCGCGGTAATGTCCGTGGGGATATCAATGAGGACCGGCCCGGGCCTGCCGGAGACTGCCACGAGGAAGGCCTCACGGACCACCTCGGCCAGATCCCCCACATCTTTGACGATCCAGTTGTGCTTGACAATAGGCATGGTAATGCCGGTAATATCCACTTCCTGAAAACTGTCCTTACCCAAAAGGGTGGTGGCTACATTGCCGGTGATGGCCACTAGGGGGGTTGAATCCATGGCCGCAGTGGCGATACCGGTTACCAGATTGGTGGCCCCTGGACCGGAGGTGGCGATACAGACCCCCACCTTGCCGGTAGACCGGGCGTAACCGTCTGCGGCATGGGCCGCGTGCTGTTCATGGCTCACCAGGATATGCCGGATCCGGTCTTTCTGCTGGTATAACTCGTCATAAATAACCAACACTTTCCCCCCAGGATACCCAAAAACCGTATCCACTCCCTGTTCAATCAGGGCTTCCACGAGGATCCGTGCGCCTGTGTATTGCATGTGTACTTCCTCCTAGTCCCGCAGGATGGCCCCTGAAGCAGCGGAACTCACCTGTCGGCTATACCGGGCCAAGTAGCCGGTCTGCACCTTGGGAGGCAGGGGCTTCCAGGCAGCTTTGCGGGCTTCCAGTATCTCTGCAGGGACCTTGATGGTGATGGTCCTGGCCTCAATAGCAATGGCGATAATATCCCCTTCTTCAAGAAGCGCGATGGGACCGCCTTCGGCAGCCTCTGGGGAGATGTGGCCAATGGCCGCTCCCTTAGTGGCCCCGGAAAAGCGTCCGTCCGTGATGAGCGCGACCTTATCGTCCAGGCCCATACCGGCTAAGGCTGCAGTAGGGGCCAGCATTTCCTTCATACCCGGCCCGCCTCGGGGGCCCTCGTAACGGATGACGATCACATCTCCCGCTTTGATCGCCCCGGCCATGATAGCGTCGAACGCGGTTTCTTCGGAATCAAAGACCCGGGCAGGTCCTTCATGCTGCAGCATGGAAGGGGCCACCGCGCTCTGCTTGACCACACAACCTTCAGGGGCCAGGTTACCCTTGAGCGCGGCAAGGCCGCCGGTAGGGGAATAGGGATCCTCAATGGGCCGGATAAGGGCGGCGTTCCGGTTGACCGCGGTTTTAACGCTGTCTCCCAGGACGCCGTAAACCGTAGCCGCTTCCAGGGTGATGAGCTTTCTTTTTGCCAGTTCACCCAGGACCGCGGGAACCCCCCCGGCAGCATGGAGTTCTTCGATGGGGGTTGCGCTCGCCGGAGCCAGCTTGCAGAGATTCGGGGTAACCCCGCTAACCTGGTTCAAGCGGTCCAAGTCCAAGGTGAATCCCGCTTCATGGGCAATGGCGGGCAGGTGCAACGCGGTATTGGTGGAACATCCCAGGGCCATATCCAGGGCCAAGGCGTTCATAAAGGCCGTTTCAGTAAGGATCGACCGGGGGCAGAGGCCCTTCTTCCAAACATCCAGGGCCAAAACCCCGGTCTTTTTGGCAAGCCGCAGCCGCTCGGCCATGACCGCGGGAATGGTGCCGTTTCCGGGCAAGGCCATGCCCAGGGCCTCGGTAACGCAGTTCATGGAATTCGCGGTGAACATCCCTGAACAGGATCCGCAGCCAGGACACGCGGCCTCTTCCAGGGCCCTAAGCTCTTCTTCGTCCATCTTCCCTGCTCCCACGGCCCCCACCGCCTCAAACATGGTGGTCAGGCTCAAGGGTTTCCCCTTCCTATGGCCGGCAAGCATAGGCCCGCCAGAGACAAAGACCGCAGGTACATTGAGCCGGGCTGCGGCCATAAGCATCCCCGGAACTATCTTGTCGCAGTTAGGGATACAGATAAGCGCATCGAAGCCGTGGGCCATGACCATACATTCAATGGAATCAGCAATGAGTTCCCGGGTTGCCAAGGAATACCGCATCCCTTCATGGCCCATAGCAATCCCGTCGCATACGCCGATCACCGGGAACTGGACGGGAACCCCCCCAGCCAGGCGTACCCCCTCTGCCGCGGCCCGGGCAATGGTGTCCAGGTGTACATGACCAGGGACGATTTCACTTTGCGCCACGGCAATACCGATGAGGGGTCTTGCCAATTCTTCATCAATGAACCCCAAAGCTCTAAACAAGGACCGGTGGGGCGCCCGGGCAATTCCTTTCTTTACCACATCACTTCTCATAATGCTCCTCTGTTTCAATCCACCGGCTCACATGAACCGCGACAGCGCCTTTACCGTGGGGTTTACTACCCCGCGGGCTATAACGCCTTTGTTCCGCCAGGTACGAGCTATACCCCTTGGAACCGATACCATCATGGCTTACTCCGCCTGGTTCATTGCCTATACCCGCTTTCTATGGGTATCCCCTGTTTTGTAACCCTGAAGCGCCATGAACGTGCTCGTATCCCTTATTGTGCGTATTTAAATAGGCGCGTCAATACACCCCTGCCCCAGGGATTACCCGGACAGGAGGGGCTTCAGCGGGGGAGGTTCAATCTGTGCATGATTAGGCGAAGCCTCACACATAGCCTAGGTGAAGCCTTACACATGGCTTAGGTGAAGCCTCACACATGGCTTAGGTGGAACCTCACACACGGTCTAGGTGAAGCCTTACACATGGTCTAGGTGAAGCCTCACACATAGCCTAAGTGGAGCCTCACCCAAGGATCATCGGCTTTCTGCTTGGAGCACTTGTAAAATCCGCTGTTCCTGGTAACTCTGGGCAGCTGAGGCGTATTCCCGATCTTCCTGGGGAAGCTGTACCCTTTCATCAAAACGAATGCCCCGGGGAGGTTTCCCTAAGATGATGATCCGCTGGCCCAGAACCAGGGCTTCCCGGGGATCATGGGTAACCGCAATACACCGCCGCGGTGCTGCTTTGAGCAGGTCCAAGGTCATGTCCATCAGTTCTATTCGCAGGGGTATATCCAGGGACTGGAAGGGTTCATCCATAAACAGGAACTGGGCAGGATAGGCAAAGGCTCGGGCAATGGAAACCCGCTGCCGCTGCCCCCCTGACAGCTCTTCCGGGTAGACCTTTGCCTTATCTTGTAAGGAGACCAATTCCAGGAAATGCCGGGCCCGGGCTTCCCCATCCTTTTGAGAGAACCCTGCTTTCAAGGGGATCATCACATTTTCCAGGACCGTGAACCAGGGAAACAGCCGGGGCTCTTGAAAGACAAAGGAACACGCTCTGGGACCATCCCCTGCGTCATAGGTAATATCCCCTGACCAGGGCTGTAACAGACCGGCTCCCAGCCGCAAAAGGGTGGTTTTCCCACACCCTGAAGGCCCCAGGATGACCGCGGGGTTTTCCCTGCCCAGTTCCAAGGAAAACCGGTCCAAGATCAGGGTTTCACCAAACCCAAAAGTAACCTTCTTGAACTTTATACCCGCAGGATCGGACATGGGGATGGTCATGGGCGTTTCTTGGAATAGTGGAGATAGACGGAAAAGTAAGGAACCCTCCTCAGTATCAGGGTGAGGATGCCTTGAGACAGGGCGGCAGCGATCACCGTGGCGAGGGTCCACGCGAAAAGTTCGGGGGTTTCAAGCTGAGCCTTGGCCATCTGCATCCGGGTACCGACGGCCTGGAAAGGCTGCACCAAGACTTCCGCGGCCACTACCACTTTCCAGCACAGGGACAGGGAACTACGGAGGCCCCCCAGGATGAAGGGGATGAGCGTAGGGATATACAGATACCGGATTGCCGCTCCCGGGGATACGGGATATATGCTGAAAAGTTCCTGAAGCCGGGGATCCACGGCGCGCAAGCCTTCCATCGTGGCAGCGGCCATTATGGGAAATACCATAAGAAACGCGGTAAAAACCGGCGTCTGTTCCGCTCCCAAGATGAGAAAGGCGATGAGCAGCACCGACATTACCGGCGTCGCGGAAATAAGGGAAAACAGGGGACGGAAAAACGCCCTTCCCCGTGTATCCATGCCTGCCACAATACCCACTCCCACACCCAAAGGCACGGAAATGGCTATCCCCAGGATGACCCGCGCCAAACTAGACCCCAGGGCTTGCAGGAAATTCCGCTGCGGTATCAAGAGGATAAACCGTTTCACTACCCCCAGGGGACCGGGGAAGATGAGATCGCTCCCTCCAATCCGGGAACCCGCCTCCCAGCACAAGAGTAACGCCGCCATACCAAGACAGAACCATACCACAGAACCATCCTGGGGGATTTTTTTTATGCTTCTTACACCGGCGGGCTGCCTTGTAGTCGCCACGAAACCGGTTTCCTACTGCTCCAGATAAAAATTATTCCCCGGAAGCGCGCCGCCGATTGAAACCGGTGAAAACTCAAGAAAGGCGGTAAACAGCGATTCCAAGGCAGGCCGGGCTTCCCGCGCGGGGATAAACACGTAGTTGCTCCGGGGTATGGCCGCCTTCACCACCGGCGCCCGCAGCCCCAGCTGGTGCTTCTCCACCAGGTCTCCGGCTTCCCCAGGGTGGGCGATCACCCAGGCAATGGAGGTTTTAACCGCCTCCAGGATGGCCTTGATAAGCTCAGGTCTTGAGGCAGCTAAGTTCGCGTCCACTACCAGTACGGTCATGGGATAGTTCCCCTTACCCCCGGCTTTTACCCATTCGGCCTGGATATCGCTTACCAGTCTGAGGCTTGCTTTTCCGGATCGGGCCATGGTGGCAAAAGGCTCAGGCAGTAAGGCCGTGGAAATCCGGCCTGCTATGAGGGATTGGGCTATCTCGGGGTAGGCCAGGGCATAGCTCAACCTAAGGTCTTTATCAGGATTAAGGCCCTTGAACCTAAGGATCCGGCGGAACACATAATCCGGGGTAGCTCCCTGGCCGGCCACTTCTACCTGTTTCCCTTTCAGATCTTCGATACGCTGCACTCCAGGATCCGAGGTAAGGAGGCTCAACATACCGGTTCCCAGGACCGCTGCAACCTGCAGGGGCTTACCGGATGCGGCGAGTTTCGCGGCGGCATTGGCGGGGAGTATGCCCACTTTGGCGTCTCCAGCAATAAACCGGGCAGCCATGAGGTCCGCCTGAGCTAAGGCCTCTACCTTTATGGCGATCCCCGGAACCTGAGGAGGCTGCTCAAAGAGGCGGATCATACCCACCCCGGAAGGGCCTTTAATACTGTAGATGGTTACTGAGGACTGCGCCTGTAAAAAGCCGGTCATCCCCCCGAAAAGGATAATAAGAAAATTCAGACTTAAAAAATACCGTTTCATGCTTTTAATCATAGCATCACCCCTTGATTTGTAACAATAAGCCTTCCTTAGGTCAGGATAAACTACCCGCTCACGGGGGATAAGTCTGTCCGTTTATAGAGGCTAAACCTAAGTTGCTGGCAACTATAAGCCTATTCACGACTATGAATTAAGCCTATTCACGACCATGAACTAAGCCTATTCACGACCATGAACTAAGCCTATTCATGACCATGAACTAAGCCTATTCATGACCATGAACTAAGCCAGCCCACTCATGGGGGATAAGTCTGTCCGTTTATAGAGACTAAACCTAAGTTGCTGGCAACTATAAGCCTATTCACGACCATGAACTAAGCCTATTTATGACTATGAACTAAGCCTATTCATGACTTGAACTAAACCTGTCCGTTTATAGAGGCTAAACCTAAGTTGTTGGCAACTATAAGCCTATTCACGACCATGAACTAAGCTTATTCACGACCATGAACTAAGCCTATTCACGACCATGAACTAAGCCTATTCACGACCATGAACTAAGCCTATTCACGACTATGAACTAAGCCTGCCCGCTCATAGGGGGCCAGCCCACAACCGCTTAAAAACAGCAAAAGATCTTTTCGTCAAGAAATCCAGGGCTTTGGGATGTCCTTTTACCTGCAGGATCCCCCGCGGTACGCCTCTTGCAAGCCCCTTAATTCCACACGTATACTCATAAGCATACTTTTTATAAAGGAATATGCCGTGCGTCAGTGGTTACGATTTTCCCTTATCTGGGGGGGCGCGTTTTTAGGGCTTCTGGTGAACCGCAGCAGTCTTGCTGCTCAGGCTGTCTATGACCAGCCGGAACAGGATTTCGAGGATTCAGGCACAGCCTCGCAGCCCAGGTTCCCTGTTCCAACAGGTTCTGAAGAAGCCGCTATGGTTTCCCAAAACACCCTGCCCCTCCGCAGGCTTACCCTCTTTTCTTCGGGCCTTGGTTTTTTTGAACACCAGGGACCGGTTGCCGGTTCTGCGGTAATTACCCTCCCCTTTAAGGCAGTCGAGGTAAACGATGTCCTAAAATCCCTGGTAATAGGGGATCCCGCTTCAAGCCCTACGGTGGTGTATCCTTCGGAACAGACCCTGGCCCGGACCCTCAAAAGCCTGAGCATCGACCTCTCCCAGTACTCCGGTATGGCTGAAATCTTGGACAGCCTCAAAGGAACGGAAATCCAGGTCCATACCCCGGCTTTGATACAGGGGCGAATCCTCGGCGTAGCATACCGGACCGCGGAAGCCGCCCCAGCCCAGAACCCCAGGGAGGAGGCCTATCTTTCCCTTTATACCGGCCAAGGGATCCGGGTCATCAATCTCAAGGAAGTAAGCGGTTTTGTCTTCCAGGATTCGAGGATAAACGCCGACCTCAACCGGGCCTTGGATCTCATTATGAACTCCCGGAATGAGGATACCCGGAACCTGCAGATTCAGCTTCCGGGAGAAGGGAGCCGGGAGGTTTTCCTGAGTTATGTGATCCCCGCTCCGGTGTGGAAGGTTTCCTACCGGCTGGATCTATCCCAGGATAAGGCCCGCATCCAGGGCTGGGCTATTGTGGATAACGACAGCGATACGGACTGGAACAACCTGAACCTTGCCTTGGTAAGCGGCCGGCCGGTTTCATTCATCCAAAATCTCTATCCCCCCTATCATCTTACCCGCCCTGTTCTTCCTTTGGCTATTCCCGGGATCGCCCAAGCCCAGACCTATGATTCGGGTTGGGGAGAGGCAGGATATGCAGAGGAGGAAATTCAGGCAAAAGCCGCTGAATCCTTGGCCAGCCCTCAATCCTTACGTAAAGAAGCTCCTGTCCTGGATACGGATGGGACGCCTGAATTGAACCGGGCCCTGACCGGAGCTGCACTGGAAATCCCTGCGGGTCAGCTCCGGGGGGAGCAGTTCGAGTTTACCTTGCCGAAGCCGGTAAGCCTCGCTCGGCAGCAAAGCGCCATGCTGCCCCTGGTGGAAGCCTCGGTGGAAGCGGTTAAAACCTTGGTCTTTTCTGGGGCCAAGGCGCTCCAGGGGGGCCCGGTCCATCCCGCGCTCAGTGCAGAGCTTACCAATACCACCGGGATACCCCTTCCCCCAGGACCGCTCACGGTCTATGACGGCGGTACCTATGGAGGAGACGGGTTGTTCGATTTTTTCCCGGAACAGGAAAAACGGCTTATCTCCTATGGGGATGATCTGGCGGTTACCGGGTATGTAGGTCAACGGTATTCCCGCAGGATCAGCGCCGTTACCGTACAGCAGGGGATCCTGAGGATTAACCGGAAACTGATCTATGAAACCCAGTACACCTGGAAAAACGCTTCCAGTACTGCCAAGCGGCTTATCCTGGAACATCCTGTTACCCCTAACACCATCCTTACAGAACCGGCCGCTTTTGATACCAGAACCGATACCCTGTACCGTTTCGTGCAGACCCTCCCCGCTGCTCAGGAATTCAGCCGTACCGTAACAGAAGAACGAGCCTTGGTAGAACAGATCACCCTGACCCAACTCAACCTTCCTTCATTTATCAGCTATACCAGAAACGAAGCAATTCCTGAGCAGGTGCGTTCCGCCTTGCAGCAGGGGATTGAGCTGAAACAAGCCGCAGATGCCGCGCAGCAGGCCCTCATCAGCCTCAACACGCAACGGGAGCGGCTGATAGCTGAACAGGATCGGATTCGGCGTAATCTGGAAGCTGCGGGTAATCAGACCCAGCAGGGCCAGGAGTATCTCAAACGCCTGATTGCCCAAGATGAAGCCATCGACCGCCTGTATAGCCGCCTTGAAGAAGCGGAGAAAACAGCCCAGGACGCCCAGGCAGCATACGATACCTATATAGGCGCTCTTAATCTTTAGGGAATTGAGAGAGGCCCTGATTGCCCCTCATCAGCGTTTCCTGGGCAGAAGTCCAACAGTTCTGCAGGCCGGTCAATGATGCGTGCGGCTCCGCTGCGTTCCAGGACCGGCCGGGGCCGGAATCCCCAGCTTACCCCCAAGGCATAGCAGCCTACGGCATGGGCGGCTTCCATATCGATCTCCGAATCCCCAACCAGGAGGGTTTCCTCCGGTGAGGTCTCCAAAGCCTGAAGCGTCTCCCTGGTTGAGCGGGGGTCTGGTTTCCGGGGCTGTCCGATCCGGTCTCCTTGGATCCGGTTAAAGGAACCTGGGGGAAACAGGGCGTCTATCACCAAGCGCGCGACCGGATCCGGCTTGTTGGTCAAGACAGCGGTTTTAAAGCCCCGCCGCTTCAGTTCAGCCACCAGTTCCAGAATACCTGGATAGGGAGTGGAGTACACCAAGGGCTGCTCCGTGTAAAACCGGGTCGCGTCCCTGGCTACCGCGCCCGCGATGGATTCCCCGTCCGCTCCCTCCCGGACTGCTGGGGGTAAGGCCAGCAGGGCAAGCCGGCGTATACCCCAGCCTACTTTGGAGGTGTATTCCTGAAGAGCTACCCGGGGAAAACCATGGAGTTCCAGGGCCCGGTTCATGGAAGCCGCGATGTCCGCAATGGTATCCACCAAGGTGCCGTCCAGATCGAAAATGATCGCTTTATAGTTCATCCAGTACATCCCCTTACCTGGCGCTTAGTGTTATGATGCTCATGGTACCCGCTTAATCTATAGGTTTCTCGGATTTAAAGGAACAAGCCGTTACCCCCTTGTCCCAGAATTTCCTTCAGAACCAATCGAGTTTTGAAAACAGCTCAATTTTCTTTGTTATAAACAACAATGCTATTTGCTTATATGCTTATTTGTTTATTTCTATTTTTTAATCATAAAATAATACCATAAATCATAAAAGATTCGTATACTATATGCGTAATGTATAAGATAAATAAATAGCAGGTATGAAAGCAGATACGCTGTACAAGTGGATGAGATAGGCTGCCAGCCCGTACCGGTATAGTATACAGTTAAAAAAGAAGTAAAAAAGTGTATTTAAAAATCATTTAAAAAAGAGACCGCGGGTCCGCCGGCGCCGATGTTTGGGATTAACCGGCGGATTTTAGTCGCCTGGATTAGGGTACTACCCCCCTGGATCCCCTCTGCTGGCGGATCCAGTGAAGCCTTTAGGTTTTCCCGTTAGTTATATCTATCTGCCCCATCTTTTTTGCCGCCACTGGAGTACAGGAAAGATCCCCGGTAGTACCGCCGTGTTCTTATTCCCTTCCTGTTCCCGCCGAAACTCGTTGCGGTCATACCCCCGGTCCGCTGTCACCGTACATCCTCCTATCGCATCAATCAATTCCGGGACTGCCTTCACATCATGGGCCTCCCCTCCGGTTAAAAATCCCTCAACACGCTTCCCCCTCACTGGTTATCACCCCGTGAAACGTCATGCTTATCCCCGCCCGACGCTTCCCCTTTCGCCCTGGGGAAACCAGGTTGGCATGTTGACCCTTGAGAACTTCACTACTATACTAGTCTTACTTTGTACGAGCGTTATAGGGTTATGCCTTCTTGAGGCCTAAGCATATTAAAGAGCGTTTTTAACGGGTCGGATTTTGAAATAACCTCAAGAAAAAATATAAAAACCAGGAGGTAGCAGGTGATTATTATTGGAGAGAAAATCAATGGCTCCATTCCCTCAGTAGCCAAGGCCATAGCCGCAAAAGATGGGGATTCCATCCGCCGCTTGGCTGAAAAACAGAGCCAGGCAGGGGCAGCGTTTATTGACGTATGCGCTTCCGTACCAGGGGAAGCGGAGATGGAGGTCCTGGCATGGCTGATTGGGCTGGTTCAGGAAGTAAGCGATGTTCCTATTTCTATTGACAGCCCTAATGCAAAGCACTGCGCCCAGGCCATTCCGCTGTGTAAAAAACCGGGGCTCATCAATTCGGTATCTGGGGAAGGGGACAAGATCCAGCAGGTATTCCCGGTGATTGCCGATACCCCATGGCAATGTATCGCCCTGCTCTGCGACGACTCGGGGATACCCAAGACCGCGGAGAAACGTTTAGCGGTTTTTGAGAAGCTGATGCAGCAGGCCGCAGCCTATAAGATAGCGCCGAATCGCCTCTATATCGATCCTTTGGTAGAGATGCTCTGTACCGCTGAAGAGGGCATTGCCCTGGTAACCCAGACGATAAAAACGGTGCGGGAACGGTACGAGGATATCCACATCATAGGCGCGGCGAGCAATGTTTCCTTTAATTTACCTGCCCGAAAATATGTCAATCAGGGGTTCATGGTGTTGGCCATGCATGCCGGAATGGACAGCGCGATCCTGGACCCGCTCAACAAGGACATTCAGGGACTGATCTACGCCACGGAAGCCCTTTTGGGACAGGATGAATTGTGCATAGCATATATCGGCGCGTTCCGGGAAGGGCGTTTTGGAAGCTGAGAGGAGTACCGCACGAGGAAGGCCGGCTTATCCCTATCTGGCGGTACCCGGCTCCTGGTTGTGTTGATTTAAGGAGTACGTATATGTCGAAACTTGAGGCGATTGCCCAGGCAATCGAAGCGGGAAAAGTAAAAATCATCGGGGGCTTGGTGGAGGAAGCCTTGGCGGCACAGGTGGATCCCCTCGCCATTCTGAACCAGGGGATGATCCAGACCATGGGCATTGTGGGAGATAAATTCAAGCGGGGGGACATCTTTGTTCCTGAAATGCTGATTGCTGCGAAGGCCATGAAAAAAGGGGTGGAAATCCTGAAACCCCGGCTGGCAGGTCAGGCGGGTGTGAGCTTGGGCGCCTGTATCATCGGCAGCGTAGCCGGAGATATGCATGACATTGGCAAAAACCTGGTGGCCATGATGATCGAAAGCGCAGGGTTTGAGGTCATTGATCTCGGGGTGGATGTGCCTGCCGAGGTATTCATCAAAACCATCAAGGAACATCCCAAGGTCAAGCTCGTGGCCTTTTCAGCCTTGCTCACCACTACCATGCCTGCAATGAAGGCGTCGGTGGCCGCGGTCAAGGCTTCGGGGCTGCAAGGGTTTAAGATCATCGTGGGGGGAGCTCCTATTACCGAGGATTATGCCATGCAGATTGGGGCTGACGGGTATGCTCCGGATGCAGGAAGCGCTGCGGTAACGGCTAAGAAACTCATTGCCTAGGTAAGGCAGTAACCTTTCAGGGGGCGCGGCTTCAATGCCTGAACACGGAAGGCCCGTGTCTGAACACGGAAGGCCCGTGTCTGAACACGGAAGGCCCGTGTCTGAACACGGAAGGCCCGTGTCTGAACACGGAGGTTCCGTGTCTGAACACGGAGGTTCCGTGCCTGAACACGGAAGGCTCGTGCCTGAACACGGAGGTTCCGTGCCTGAACACGGAGGTTCCGTGCCTGAACACGGAGGTTCCGTGCCTGAACACGGAGGTTCCGTGCCTGAACACGGAAGTCCCGTCCCCACAGGAACAAACGAAAGAAAAGATTGAGGAGACGGGAGGCTCTTGGGATACGCTTGAAAGCGCGGTGAGGCCCTGTAAGCCATGAATGCCTTTTTGGAGGCGGCCTGTGGTTCAAGGTACGATAGGGGGCCGTGAAAAAATCCCCAAGGGTTCTAGGTGTTTATCTTTAATGTAAGGATCAAAAGTCCTGCTATAAAAAAGGCGGTTCTATGAAAGGGCTTGAAGCGGTACACGCCCTGGCCTTAAACTGCGGGTTTAGCCATGTGGGAGATCTGGATGTAGGGACCATTACGGTTCGGACTGAAGTTCGGGATAGCTGTGAGGAAAACAAGTGCCGGGCATACCATACCAACTGGTCCTGCCCTCCTGGATGCGGTACCTTAGGGGAATGTGAGCGGCGGATCCGAAACTATCGCCGCGGGCTTATCCTGCAAACCACGGGTATGCTGGAAGACTCCCTGGATTATGAGTCTATGGAACGAATCGCCTTGGAGCATGGGAAAAACCTGGATACTTTGAGCGCGCGCATACGGATCCTCTATCCTTCCTGTCTGATGATTGGCGCAGGGGCTTGCAGGCGGTGCGAGGAGTGTACCTATCCTCATGCGCCATGCCGTTTTCCTGAACAGATGCTTTGTTCTATGGAAGCAATGGGTATGCTGGTCAGCGAGGTTTGTAAAGACAATAAGCTGCCCTATTATTACGGCCCGAATACCTTAACCTATGTAGGGTGTGTTCTTTTGTATTAGCCCTTCCTTATCCTGGGTGTCCTGAGCCTTTGCCTAAAAACAATACTTTTTTAATTGGTGCATTATTCTTTTATGAGCGTTGTTTGGAAACTGCAGTTTCCGAACAATTCCATTGATGGTTTATCGGTTGTATTGTACACTCTAGTAACATCCAGGGAGTGGGGTTACTGAAAGCTGGATAAAGGAGCGTCTATGCAAACCCTTATCAAGGGGGGCCTCGTGGTAGGGGAAGACAGGGAAGTCCAGGGGGATGTTCGCATTACCGGAGAAAGGATCGCGGCGGTGGGGAAGGACTTACCTCCGGAAAAGGGGGAAGCGATCATTGACGCCCGGGGCAAGATCCTCATTCCCGGAGGGATCGATGGACATACCCATTTGAGCCTGGATCTGGGGTTTACCCAGGCAAGCGATGATTTTTATACCGGAACCGTGGCCGCTGCCTGGGGAGGAACCACCACTATCGTGGATCATCCAGGGTTCGGACCTGCAGGCTGTCCGCTGGATCATCAGATCCGCGCGTATCATGCCCTGGCCGCGGACAAGGCCGTGATAGACTATGGTTTTCATGGGGTGATTCAGCAGGGGGATGACCAGACCCTGGACCGGATGGGCTCCTTGGCAGATGAGGGGATTTCGAGCTATAAGGTATATCTTACCTATGACTATAAGCTCTCTGACGAGGAGGCGTATCGGGTTTTAGTCGAGGCCCGCAAACAGGGGCTTTTGATTGCGGTACACCCTGAAAATGATGGGATTATCCGGTATTTGCGCGGCCGGTTGGTGCGGGAAGGTAAAACCGCTCCCGCCTATCATCCCCTTTCCCGGCCTGCGGCATGTGAAGCGGAAGCGATCAACCGGATGATCCTGTGGGCGAACATGGCCGGGGATGCGCCCCTCTACATCGTGCATCTGAGCAATGAACGGGGGCTTGCCTTTATCCGGGATGCCCGAAAGCGGGGACAGCAGCATTTGTATGCAGAAACCTGCCCTCAATACTTACTGTTGGATGATAGGATGTACGAGCAGCCGGGCGCTGAGGGATTGAAGTACCTTATGTGTCCGCCTCTCCGTAAACCCCAGGATACGGAAAGCCTCTGGGAAGGCTTGACCGGGGATATTGATACGGTGGCCACGGATCACTGCCCATTCTTTTTTGAAACCCAGAAGCTCCGGGGTAAGGATGATTTTACCCAGTGTCCTTCGGGGGTGCCAGGCATTGAAGAGCGCATCCCCCTGCTGTTTTCTGAGGGGGTGATGAAAAAGCGCATCTCCCTCAGGCGTTTTGTGGACCTCTGTTCGACCAATCCGGCGAAACTGTTCGGTATGTATCCTCAAAAAGGGGTGATCCGGGAAGGGTCCGATGCGGATATAGTCATCATCGATCCTGCGGTAAAAAAGGTTTTGACTCAAAAACGACTCCACGCCCAGGTTGACTACAGCGCGTATGAAGGCTGGGAAGTACAGGGCTATCCTGAATGGGTTATTTCCCGGGGAGAAGCGCTTGTCCGGGCAGGGGTATTTTCAGCCAGCCCGGGGAGGGGAAAATTCATCCCAAGAAAACGAATACACCCGCTTCTATAAAAAGAAATCAGGAGGATTTTCAGATCCGGCCTTTCTAAGGCTGGAAAGGCGGCTGTTGAGCAGCGTAAAAGAGAAACGGCTGAGGAAGCGTAATGAAACGATTATTGACCATAATGCAGGATGCCCTGTTGCAGAAACAGCCCCTGGTCCTCGTAACCATTGTAGGCAGTACCGGTTCAACTCCCCGGGGAGCAGGCTCACGGATGGTGATAGGAGCGGAAGGGTGTCTCTACGGAACCATCGGCGGGGGCATATCCGAACATCTAGCTGAAGAAGAAGCCAAAACGCTGATTCGAGAAAAGCGCTCCCAGATGAAAACCTATATCCTGCATCCCAATGAGCAGGCGGATATAGGGGCGGTATGCGGAGGGGATGTAAGCGTCTATTTTCAATATTTAGATCCTGCGGATACGGGTATTGCCCAGGTGATCCAGACGGGGATAAGGGGTTTTACTGCCCGGGAGAACCTATGGCTGGTAAGCCAACTGGCTATAGGGCCCGGACCTGCCAGCCTAGGGCTTGTTGGAGCCGCAGGACTGGTCCAGTGGACCGGATCGGCTCCCCAAGACCTGAAAGCCTTCTTGACGCCCCAGGGAACCCAGATACGCCAGGGTGAAAAGCTCTATTTCTCCGAGCCTTTGGTGCGGGCTAGTTTTGTCTACGTATTTGGGGCCGGGCATGTAGCCCAAGAACTGGTGCCGCTGCTGGCCCATCTAGACTTCCGCTGCGTTGTCTTTGATGATCGGGAAAGCCTGGTCTGCCCGGAACGGTTTCCTGATGCGGAAAAAACCCTGCTCGGGGATTTCTCCGCTATCCCATCCTTGGTGCAGGTTACCCAAGATGATTATGTGGTGGTGGTAACCCGTAGTCACCGCTGCGATTTTCAGGCTGCGGCATTCGCCTTGAAGACCCCTGCACGGTATATCGGTATTATCGGGAGCCGGACAAAACTGAAGCTCATCCGGGAAAAACTCAGCGCTCTTGGGTTTACCCAGGAGATCATTACAGGGGCGCGGGTTCATGCACCCATTGGACTGGCGATTAAGAGTGAAACCCCTGCGGAAATTGGGGTGAGCATAGCAGGAGAACTGATCCTCGCCCGGGCAAGTCCCATACCGGAGGGATGAGATGACGAGCAGGATAAAGTCTGTTCCCTATCTTGCCTATAACCCCCCAAAAATCCGGCCCGTTCCTCTCTGGAAGAACGGGCCGTTAAGACAAGGATCAGACATGACCTTTAGGGGTCCCCTCTGCATAGGAGGGAACGGACCAGGACTTTATCCCCTTTAGCCGTGGGCCAGAAGCCTCTGGCCCGCAGTGTAAGGGTTCTTGGAAAAATTATTCCTCCACCCCTCCTAGAACGGTAATCCGTCCGTCAGTTTCAGGGGAAATGGTACCTACCGCCTGTAACGCTTCTAGTATCACCCAGGAATCTATCAGGGAGGTATTGAAGGGTTCTTGAGCCTTACTGAGGATCGTATACCCGTCCCCGCCGCCGAGGAGGTAACTGTTGGTGCAGAACCGGTACACGCTATCGGGATCAACCGGTTCGTTGTGAATGGTCAAGTCCTTAAGGATACCGGTGCCTTGGGTATAGTCAATGGTGTACCGGACTTCCTGCGATACCTGGGCCCAGCCCCCGTTTCCCTGGGGTATGGAAGCGATGAACGTGAACAAATCAATGATTTCAGAACCCTTGAGGGAGACGATATAGAGGTAATTTTCAAAGGGAAGAACCGTAAGAACTTGTTCCCGGGTGATGAGCCCTGCGGGAATGCCCGCCCGGATGTTGCCCCCATTAATAAAGGCAAAGTCCAGGGCTTGGTTGTAGGCCGTTTGGAAATACCAGACCATGGCGTCACAAATCGCGTCTCCCAGGGGGGATTCCGCCTTCCGGGGTAAACGATTACCTACCACAAACTCATCCGTGGCTTCCCCTACGACCTCTTTGAGACTCTCGTCAGCTTTGGTCAGGTAGGGGTTTAACATATCGGTTATTTCCCGATCCTGGGCAATTTCCATGGGCATCCAGAAAAAGTCCACCAGTTTCCCCTGCTCCACAAACAATTTCCCCTGACCTATATATTTTCCCCATTCATGGGCGCTCACGATATAGGTATTATTCACCTTGAGGGGTTCCTCAAAGAAAGAGTGGGAATGGCCGTCCACGATGATATCAATGCCCGAAACTGCCGCGGCCAATTCCGGCGAGGTAATATGATCCGGCGCTTCTTTCACGTCTCCGATGTGGGTGATGCCGATAACCAGGTCAACCTGCTCTTGATTCCTCAAAATATCCACCATTTCCTTGGCGGCGTCGATCTCGTTGATGAAGCGGAGGCTCGGATCCGGACTGGCAATTACCTGGGTCCGCAGCGTAGTAATACCGAACAGTCCTACGGTAAACCCGTCGTATTGTTTTACCACATAGGGAACCCCCAGATAGGCACCGTCTTCGGTCTTGATATTCGAGGTGATAACCGGAAACTTAACCAATTCCCCCTGACGCTGCAACTGCTCCATATCCTTATCAAATTCATGGTTTCCCAGAATCACTGCGTCATAGCCCATGAGATTATACGCGAGAATATCCGGCTCTGCCGCAAACATATTGGAAAGGGCGGTTCCGGTATTGATATCCCCTGCGTCAACCAGCAGGACCTGGGGATTAAAGGCTTTGATGGCTTTAATATACGCGGATCGCCAGGCAAGGCCCCCCTTACCGTTGTTAGGAACTATCGCGCCATGGTGGTCATTGGTATGAAGCAGAATGAGTTCATACTTCCCTTGTCCAGGCGGGGTTCTTTGAGGGGCCGCTGGGCTTGACTGGGCTGGCTGATGCTGCACGCTTTGGGTCCGGGCGAACACCTCCCGCTGTCTTGTTCGTATCATGTTGGAAAGTTCAGTTTCCGATACGGGCCTTGCAAAAAGGGGCAAATTCATGAAGGATGCTAAAAAAGCCACCAACAGCAAGGGATACTTAAGTTTCATGTTGACGTCCTCCGAAAAACAGATATAATACAACTATAAAGCAGTATGTATACAGTATATGCAGAAATAACCTGTTTGTCGAGATCCTTTCATAGGAGTATGGAAATTTTAGCGGTTCAGGATGACCGGTGCAAAAGCATCCGGGAAGGATACCAGGGCTGGGTCAGCGCAGCTTTAGATGATTGAGGAAAAAATGGCTAAAAGAAGTTTGCTCCTCCATACTGCAAGGTTGCATCATCAACGGGATATATCAAAAGAGTCTGATGCGGCTCCCCGGATCAGGACGTTTCCGATACCAAGGAGTTTATTGTATCGGGCAAGTCAGGTCAAAGGATATGCTTTATCTCCCCGTATTATTGATTTTTCCCATCCTGAGCGGCCTATTCAAGCCGATGGTATTGACGGTAAAGACGCCCAAGAAATACAAGCCCATATTGAGGCGCTGAGCCATAAGAACCGTATCACTCTCAAGTCGGAAGAACTCACCATAATCCCCACTAAAAATGGGGTGGTATTTCCGGTGGTGGTTAATAGCCTTATGTTGGGAATAGCCGCTGCCGCCTTGTTACTTATTAGCCAGATCGTTACCGGGGATAGGGTGCAATCGACCTATGAGGGGGGATTCGCTTCCGTGGAAGGTCAGATTATCCAGCAAATGCGGCAGGATTCGGAGTTACGCCTTTCTGAAAAAGAACAAGAAATAGCAGCAATACGAAAACAATTAGCCTCCCTTAAATCAGAAGAACTTACTGCGGTCAATAAGTTTGAAGAGCTGCATAAGCAGCGGGAAAGGGAACTCCAAACCCGCTTGGAACAGGATATGGCAGATGAACGGAAACGGCTTAACACTACCGGGGTTTCTGCAGAAGATAGGGAAGCCTTATTAGCCGCGTATGAGCAGAAACGATCTGCTTATTATCGGGCGGCATTGGATAGATACCAGGTACAGCTTGAAGCGGAACAGGAAGCGGAGCGGGCGAATTATCAGCAGCTTCAGGATAAATATCAGCAAGACTTAAGGAACCTTAATGAGCAGCGGCGGCTCATTAAAGAGGCACTAGCCCAAAATGAAAATCAGGTCCGGCTCAGTATGGAAGAGGGCAGGGCTATGAAGGCGGATCCCCGCGGGGAAGGGAACGCAGCTTTAGAAGAAGCGAGGGCCAAGCTGGTATTATTACAGGAACAGCAGCAGCAAGCCCTGGTACGGGATAATCACATAATCGGGATGTACGCTGCCATACGGACCAGTTTGGAACAGGAACATTACCGAGACGCCCTGGTCCAAGCGGAATCGTTGATCCGGTACCTTGAAGAAACCCTGGAAGATCCCCTTGGTTCTCAACGGCGGAGTTTAGACCGGTATGCAGCCGGCGCTTTAGCCCGGATAGCCCGAACCGAACTTACGAGAACAAGAGAGCCGGATCCTCAAAGCGCCAATTTGGAAGCGCAGATTGGCCTCCTCTCCGCGGATAATGCCCGTCTCACTCAGGTATCTCAAGAATTATCCCGGGCCCTGGCAGAACAGGAGCTCGCTCGGGAAGCTGAGATAACCGTTCGAGACGCTCGTATTACCCGGCTTGCAGAGGATAATACCCGGCTTACCCAGACGAACCAGGAATTAACCCAAGCCTTGGCAGAGCAAGACCGTACCAGGGTGATTGATAGAACGGATCGAGAAGCCCGTATTACCCGGCTTGCAGAGGACAATACCCGCCTCACCCAGGTAAACCAGGAATTATCCCAAGCCTTGGCAGAGCAAGACCAGAGGATTGCAGGGGACTACCAACGCCAGCTTACCGCGTTAGAGGAGGACAACCGGCGGCTCAATCAACGCATAGCGGAACAAGTGAGCGCCTTGACGCAGAAAACTGAAGAAGAAAATAAAACCGCGGACACGGCGAATACCTATATAGCTCTTACCAATGCCTATGCCCGGTACACTGCCAGCCCAGGGGGGATCGGGGATACAGAGTCCTTCTTTGATACGCCGGAAGTAGCCCAGACGTTCCCCGGTTTTTTAGATCGGCTTATGAATCTCCAGAGGCGAAATTCCGAGAACGCGTATCAAGAGGGTATTGCTAATGCCGCCAGTATTATTGAAACGGCTTTACGGATCCCCCAGCAAGACACGAGAATCAAGTATCTGGAAGGTATTCGTGAACGGTACGGTTCGGATCCCCATATCAGTAACTTAATCACCATGCTTTTAAACCGCCTTTTCTAGGAAGGATTGCACGGCTATTCCAGGAAGGAATTACAGGCTAGTCCAGGAAGGAATTGCAGGCTATTCCAGGAAGGAATTACAGGCTATAGGCGGGGTATCATTTTTCCGTCATAACCTCAACCCCGTCCCAGTCCTCCGGGGGAGGAGCGGCGCTATAACGATAACAGCGTTCCTGAAAACGAAGCGCAGCAGGGTCCTCAGGGAGTATGCTGAGGACCCGTTGAAATCCCGAAAGGGCTTTTTGAAATTCCCGCTTATAATACCACTCAGCCGCTTCCCCATGGTATTTCCATGCCGCCTTTTCTTCATCGCTTAAGCGCAACCGGCTGGTAAAGATGGGAACCCCCTGGGTCTTACCCTTGACCGCCACCCGATCCATGACCCGGCAGGGCAGATCCTGGGCAATTTTTATATAGACCCCTTCGGAAAAGAGCACGGGCTCGCGGTATTTTTTGGTGAGTCCTTCCAAACGGGAGGCGAGGTTTACCGGGTCTCCAATGACGGTGTAGTTCATTTTCTTGTCGCAGCCGATATTGCCTACGGTTACTATGCCATAGTTGATCCCCACGCCGATGTGAAATTCCGGCGCGCCGAACCCTTTCTGGATCTCGTTAAAATCGGTAAGCCGGTCCATCATTTCAAGCCCTGCCAATACTGAAGAAAGGGCGTCGTTTTCATGGGACACAGGCGCGCCGAAAATCGCCATAATCGCATCTCCAATATACTTATCTACGACCCCGTCTCGATCCATGATGATATTCACCATTATCGAAAAATACCGGTTCAGGGAATGAACCAAATCATCCGGGGCCATACGCTCGGAAATGGTGGTAAAACTCCGGATATCTGAAAAAAGAACCGCTATTTCCCGGTTATTACCGATGAGCATTTTTTCAGGATTCACAAACACTTCGTCAATCACATCCTTGGGAACATACAACTGAAACACATTACGGATCTTCATTTCCCGTTTCTGAGCCACTGCAGCATCAAAAGCATACTGTTTAACCTGTTCATAAGCTACGGAAAGGTTCCGCAGCATAAGATTAAAGGTTTCAGCAAGCTGTCCAATCTCATCGTTGTAATACACCCGTACTGATTCGTTCAAGTTATTGGACTCTATGATATTCCACATGGTTTTAACCAGTGCTTCCATGTGATTGGTCAAATACTGAGCCATGATAAAAAGGATCAGCGTACCCGCGATCAGGGTGCCTATCAGGATATACAGGGTTGTCCTAAATATCTGTTCTATGGTTCCATAAAACCGGCTTCGTTCTTCGGTAATAAAAAGCTGCCATGAGAAGGGGGTAAAGGGGATGGTATAGGCGACCCGACTGATTCCCCCAACTTTGATGGTGATGAAATCCCGGCTGTTCCCTGCTCCATAGACCATGAGGGCCCCTCGTTCTTCTGAAGAAAGCGCCCCGGGGCCTGCTTGCATATCCACCAGACCCTCAGCATCCAGGGCAAAGATGGCTTGGGTATCGCTTCTCAATATCCCCCGGGAAAAACTTTCCACCGCAAGTTTGGCGGCTTGCTCCATCAAAGGGTCTTCGGTTACGTTATTATCGACGAGTAGGTTCCACTGGCCGTCGGCATAGTTTCTGACCTCTTCGGCCAGGAGATTCAAAAAATCTACGGCCACGCGATTAACTGACGCGGCGGCAAGCAAATAGGAAGAAACTCCCGCCATTACCACCGCCGCCGTTAAAAGCGGCAGTACCACCAGAAGTATTTTGACTCTAATCTTCACCTCTGAAGTATAGTAAAGAAGCCTCGGATTACTCAATACAATGCTTTAGCCAGCGGATCAGCCGCGCTGCCCAGGGGTTGGGCTTATATTACATGAAGGAGGGAAGGTTACGCGCCTGCTTTGCGCCGTTGTATATTCTGGTATATGGTATTTTGTTTTACGATATCTGCGGTATTGGAAGTATAGAATTTATCATCCACGATCTTGAGACTGGCATTCTCTTGCATAAATTTCCGTAACACCACCGTGATTTCTGAGCGGGAGATGCCCGCCATAGCGGCCAGTTCTTTTGGTCCGAAGTCAAAGGTATAGGTCGTATTCCACTGCATGGATACCCGGTTCTTTTCAAGCGTGGTGAGCAGCGCGTCGCATAAACGGGCTACGGGGTTGGTAATACAGGTATTGGCCAACTGCTTGTAGATAACCCATAAGCGTTCAGCCAGGAGCTGGGTCAAGTGGGTGATCATCTGGGGCTGGGTTTTAGCTATATTCTGAAAATTTTCCCAGTTTACCGTTAGGACCGTACAATCTTCATAGGCTATGGCATTTGCGGATCGGGCTTTGGATTCCAGTAAGGCCATTTCCCCAAATATATCCCCGGACTTGAGCACTGCCAGGAGTACTTCTTCGTTATTGACAATTTTCGTGATCTTGACCGAACCACTCTGGAGGATAAAGAGCTCATCCCCCGGCTCTCCTTCAGCAAAAAGCAGGGTATCCTTGGCATAGGTTCTCGTTAGTTCGGTTTTATCGAATTGAAACGTACTCAGCTTGCTATAAGGCTTAATTGTTTCCATCCGTTCTTTTGCCTGTTCCACATAGGCTCCTTCGGGGTAGTAGATACTATACTGATGATAGGCATAATAAGCCGAGGTATAACCCTTGTGGGTATTATAGAATTCGCCGAGATTAAAGAGCACCGAACCATCCTCTTCCTCGACTGGGGCGCTTTGCTTCATCCTGCGCTGGGCCAGGGCTTTATCCAAATAGCGCATACGCCGGGAAAAATAAAGGATAATCTTCATAACTACAGGGGTGTTATACTGCGCTAATCCATCAAATTGACTCTTTTGAATGGAGATGAGCACCACATCGGTCATGGCCTGAGCGGTTTCGATGTGCCTATGGCCGGACATAGCAGCAATAACCCCAAAGAAATCACCGGGGACGAGAATATCCCCCCCTTCTTCTTGAATTACCTGGGTTACTTTGGAAATCCGCACCTTCCCCTCACGGATGATAAAAAAGCGTTCGGCAATTTGAGGGCTTTCGACGATAATGTAGGCATCTCGCTTAAAATGCACTAAGGATATGTGTGGTTTTTCTGCCATTATATCTTTCCTTACCCATAACAAATATAAGGATACCTTGTTCAAAATTGACCATTGAACAAACCTCTACCTTATAATAGCCCATACCAGGGGTTATTTCAATCTGATAAACCCATACTGCCTAAGGCTGGAAAGGCGGCTTTCGGCGAGCCCTTTGCAAACACCGGCGAGTATCTGTTTTTATAACTGGATTAGCCTTGCAATCCTTCTTGGATGAGCCGTGCAATCGTTCCCGGTTTAGCCTTCAATCCTTCCTGGACTAGCCTTACATTCCTTCCCGGATTAACCTGCAATTCCTTCCTGGAATAGCCTTGTAATCCTTCCTAGATTAGCCTGTAATTCCTTCCCAGACTAGCCGTGCAATCCTTTCTTGTTTAGCCTGCAATTCCTTCCTGGACTAGCCTGCAATTTCTTCATGGATGAGCCTTGCAATCCTTCCTGGACTAGCCTTGCAATTCCTTCCTGGATAGTCTGTAATTCCTTCCTGGACTAGCCTGCAATCCCTTCCTGGATTAACCTTGCAATCCTTCCTGATTTAGCCTTACATTCCTTCCCGGACTAGCCTGCAATTCCTTCCTGGAATAGCCTTGTAATCCTTCCTAGTACCTTGATTAGGCTAAAAGTATATTTAAGAATTTAACCACAAAGGCGCAGAGGGCGCACAAAGGTGAATACGGAGGACGAAAACAGAGAAAAATGACCAATTCCCTTTCCTTTGTGCGCCTTTGTGTTCCTTCGTGGTTCATTCTTCTTCTTACCGCTTTTCTCTTATCAGTACATTTAGCACAATCAACCCACTAGGTTAGCCTTACATTCCTTCCCGGACTAGCAATGCAATCCTTCCTGGATTAACCTTGCAATCCTTCCCGAATTAGCCTGTAATTCCTTCCTGGTTTAGCCTGCAATCCCTTCCCGGATTAACCTGCAATTCCTTCCTGATTTAGCCTTACATTCCTTCCCGGACTAGCCATGCATTTCTTCTTGGAATAACCTTGTAATCCTTCCTGGACTAGCCTTGCAATCCTTTCTGGTTTAGCCTGCAATTCCTTCCTGGAATAACCTGCAATCCCTTCCTGGATGAGCCGTACAATCCTTCCTGAATTAACCTTGTAATCCTTCCTGGATTAACCTGCAATTTCTTCATGGATGAGCCGTACAATCCTACCTGGAATAACCTTGCAATCCTTCGAGGTTTAGCCTTGCAATCCTTCCTGGACTAGCCTTGCAATTCCTTCATAGTTTAGCCGTGCAATCCTTTCTGGATGAGCCTGCAAGTCCTTCCTGGTTTAGCTTTATAATCCTTCCTGGATGAGCCTTGCAATCCTTCCTGGATGAGCCTTGCAATCCTTCCTGAATGAGCCGTGCATTTCTTCCCGGATTAACCTGCAATTCCTTCCCAGACTAGCTGTGCAATCCTTCCTGGATTAGCCATGCATTTCTTTTTGGAATAACCTTGCAATCCTTCCGGGGTTAGCCGTGCAATCCTTCCCAGACTAGCCTGCAATGCTTTGCTGGATTAACCTTACAATCCTTTGAGGTTTAGCCTGCAATTCCTACCTGGAATAACCTTGCAATCCTTCCGGGGTTAGCCTGCAAGTCCTTCCTGGACTAGCCTGTAATTCCTTCCCGGATTAACCTGCAATTTCTTCCTGGATTAACTTTGCAATCCTTCCTGGGTTAGCCTGCAATCCCTTCCCAGACTAGCTGTGCAATCCTTCCTGGACTAGCCGTACAATCCTTCCCAGACTAGCCGTGCAATCCTTCCTGGACTAGCCTGCAAGTCCTTCGAGGTTTAGCCTGCAATGCCTTCCTGGATTAACCTTACAATTCCTTCCTGGATGAGCCGTGCAATCCTTCCTGGTTTAGCCTTCAATCCCTACCTGGATTAACTTGCAATTCCTTCCTGGTTTAGCCTGCAATTCCTTCCTGGTTTAGCCTGCAATTCCTTCCTGGACTAGCCGTGCAATTCCTTCCTGGATTAACCTTTACAATCCTTCGAGGTTTAGCCTGCAATTCCTTCCTGGAATAACCTTGCAATCCTTCCTGGGTTAGCCTGCAATCCCTTCCCAGACAGCTGTACAATCCTTCCTGACTAGCCGTGCAATCCTTCCCAGACAGACTAGCCGTGCAATCCTTCCCAGACAGACTAGCCGTGCAATTCCTTCCTGGATTAACCTTTACAATCCTTCGAGGTTTAGCCTGCAATTCCTTCCTGGAATAACCTTGCAATCCTTCCTAGGCTCGCCGTGTAATTTCTTCCTAGACTAGCCGTGCGATCCTTCTTGAAATAGCCTGCAATTCCTTCCCTGACTAGCCGTACAATCCTTCCCGGACTAGCCCTGCAATCCTTCCTGGGTTAGCCTTCAATCCCTTCCTAGACTAGTCATGCAATCCTTCCTGGACTAGCCATGCAATCCTACCTGGAATAACCGTGCAATTCTTCCTGGTTTAGCCTTGCAATCCTTCCCAGACTAGCCTGCAATGCTTTGCTGGATTAACCTTACAATCCTTCGAGGTTTAGCCTGCAATCCTTTCTTGACTAGCCTTGCAATACTTTGAGGTTTAATCTGCAATTCTTCCTGGGTTAGCCTTCAATCCCTTCCTAGACTAGCCATGCAATCCTTCCTAGGCTCGCCGTGTAATTTCTTCCTAGACTAGCCGTGCGATCCTTCTTGGAATAGCCTGCAATTCCTTCCTGGACTAGACACTGTTAGCAAAGGAGAATCTTAAGAAACGCGATACATATAAAACCTAAAAAGGTTATGTCCGATTTCTCATAGCGTACAGCCAACCGGCGATTCTCTTTGAGTTTCCCAAATATCCTCTCTATCAGCCCCCGTTTCTTATACTTCTCCTGGTCATAGACTATCTGTTCTTTCGTCCCGGTAGTACCGGCGTGTTGTTATTCCCCTCTAATGCTCGTCGAAACTCGTTACTATCATATCCCCGATCCGCAATCACCGCACACCCCAGGATATCTTCGCTCAGTTCCGCCGCAACGGTGGCATCATGTACCTCTCCCCCCGTTAAAAACCCTCTATAAGCTTCCCCTCACTGCTTATCACCGCATGAAACTTCGTGCTTATCCCTGCCCGACTCTTCCCCTTCGTCTGCTGCCCCCTTTTTGTCCTCCCCCATGCCGGTGGACTTTCATCGTCGTGCTGTCTATTATCACTTCGTTAAATACCATCCCTTCTTCCTCCTGTAGCCTTAAAAGGTTTTTTGCCCATAATCCCCGCTCCCTCCCTCGTGAAAACCGGTCATAGATCACATGCCAATAGCCGTATTCCACAGGCAAATCCCGCCAGGGGCAGCC
>JAISOX010000017.1 GCA_031275325.1 Treponema sp. | reverse complement strand
ATATGTTTTTCTACGAGATGCATGCCGCCCTGCGCTATGTCCTGCACGAAACCTGGCGGGATTTCCTCGCCTCTATCGGACCAGAAAACGACTTGGAATGAAAATGAGAATTGCTGAGGCAGGGCCTCAAGGACTTTCATATCCAAACTGAGGCGTCCCACCCATAAGCCTCCGGCATAGGATGAAAAAAGAGGCTGCTTCGGACACTTCAGTTTCCGGCGAGCTAACCGCAGCCATGCGCGGTTATAACCGGAAGCCTCCCCGTTATAACCGCCATAGTCTCCAGTATACTGCCGATACCTGGCGTTATACTGTCGATAGTTGCGGTTATAACCGGAAGCCTCTCCGTTATAACCGCCATAGTTTCCAGTATACTGCGGACACTTGGCGTTATACTGTCGATGGCTGCGGTTATAACCGGAAGCCTCCCCATTATAACCGCCATGCCCTGCCGTATACTGCCTGAGCCATATCCGGTACGGGTAAACCACGCGGTCTGTATGGGAGGGCTTTAAGTTTGGCCCCAAAAGGCGCTTTTATGCCCAGTTCATCCTAAACCCGTGTAGTTTATAGCGGGATGTATGAGCGTAACCTTACGGGAAAATCAGAGGCCCGTATCCCTGGCTAGAACTGAATGGCCGGCGCCCAGTTAAGGCAGTTACAACTGCACCGGTTCCCGAGGCCGATACAATTTTTCTGAATCTGGAAGAGATACCGCCGCTTGCTCATACCCCGTTCAACTGCAGGACTTGCGAGACCAGCCGGGTGGTGGAACAAGGCTGCTATAAAACCATCGAACTTAGAGCCTATAAAAGCCGCAGGTTTCCATGACCCGTTCCTGAAGGGCTTTTTCGATAAGGGTACTCAGTTCAAGCTGTTCATAGCGCTGCCGGGCTTCTGCTGGATTCCCCCGTAAGATGGGATGGGGCGGGCTAAAAAGGACGCAGCAATCCTCATAGGGCAGAATAGAGGTCTGGTACGTTCCAATCTTTTCTGCGAGACGGATGATCTGCTCTTTATCCATACCGATCAGCGGCCTGAGGACCGGCAGCGTGACCAGGCTTTGGGTACAACTGATGTTTTCAATGGTTTGGCTTGCCACCTGAGAAAGGCTTTCCCCGGTGATAAGGCACTTGTCCCCCCGGTATCGGGCGAGTTTTTCCGCGCCTTCCATCATGGCCATCCTGAGCAGCACGGTACGCCAGGGCTCAGGAGCGCAGGTTTGGATTCGCTGCTGAACCGAAGTAAGGCTCAGGGTATAGAGCCGGATCCCCAGGGAATACCTGCCCACCTGGGTTGCCAGGTCCCGGACTTTTTGGCGGGCCTGGTCAGAGGTATAGGGATAGGCATGGAAATACACCGCATCCAGACCCATACCCCGAGAGGCCATCATATACCCGGCCACCGGAGAGTCAATGCCCCCGGACAGCAGTACCAGCCCCCGTCCTGCGGTCCCTACAGGGAGTCCCCCCAGGCCCTTCCGGGCAGTTCCGTAAATATAGGCCTTTTCCCGGATCTCAACCTCAATCACCGCTTCGGGCCTATGGACATCGACCTGTAAACCTGGCACTTCCCGGAGCACTGCGGCCCCCCCTTCGCTCCGTAACCCGTAAGAGTCCAGGGGAAAACGCTTATCGGTCCTGCGCGCCTCGATCTTAAAGGTCCGTATCCCCTGGGCAAAGCGTTCCCGGGCTTCGGTAACACAGGCCCGGAGCACTGCTTCCGGGGTTTTCTCCTCAATCATGGTTTTAGCCCAACCAGCGATGCCCAAAAGATGAGCCAGCGCGTCCTCCACCTGTTCCTGAGCTCCATCGGGACAATGCACCAAAAACCGCCCGTTGATCATCTCCACCTTTGCCCCGCTTCCCTGGAACATGGTCAAGCAGTTCCGCTTCAATATCTGTTCAAAGCCCTTCCGGTTTTCCCTTTTGAGGGTGAGCTCTCCCAGTTTTAACAAATACGCGCTCATGTTACCCCTCCTGCCCGGGGTTTCCTGGGAACAGGGCGAGGACCTCCCGGATGGTTTCCAGTAAGGACGTTATATCTTCCTGTGTGGTACACCAGCCCTGGGAAATACGGATTCCCGCTAGGCTGGCCTGTTTATCCAGTCCCATAGCAGTAAGCACTGGACGATCCGCATGGGCAGAGGAACAGGCGGAACCAGTGGAAACCGCACATCCCCGCTCATCCAAGGCTCGGACCATAACCTCTCCTGGGATACCCTTAAAACCTACTTGGAGGATATAGGGGGAAAACCGGGGATCTGCCTCTCCCCGATCCTGGGGAATGAGAAAGCATCCAGGCAGGGTCCTCAAGCCGCGAATGAGCTGGATAAACCGCTGGGCGGCTTTTTCATATTCAAGGGTAAGCTGCTCAGGGACTGCCCGGGATTCCAGACAGGATGCCAGGGCCAGGGCTCCGGCAATGGACTCGGTTCCAGGACGGATACCCCTTTCCTGGCCGCCGCCAGTATAGAGGGGTTCCAGAGGCTTACGAAGGTAGAGAAGCCCCATGCCTCGGGGGCCTCCCAGCTTATGGGCGCTGATGGATGCAGAGTCCAAGTCCCAGGCGGCTATATCCAGGGGAACCTTGCCCGCCGCCTGCACCAGGTCGCTATGCACATGAATAGGGGCGCCTCCCCGGGTTCTGATAAGCCTGACCAGGCCCGGGATATCCATGACCGAACCGGTTTCGTTATTTACCCCCATGATCGCCGCAAACCGAGGCTCTGTTCTTCTCCCTGAGGGTTCCTTTTTTTCTAATTTTTCTAATTTTTCTAATTTCTCTAAAGCTCTTTCCAAGCGGCTAGGGCTCACCCGGCCGTCTTGTTCTACCCCAATCCGCGCGATCTGCTTTCCCAGCCGCTCAAGAACCAGGCAATTCTCCCGTACCGAGGGGTGCTCCACCGCAGAAAACAGGATTCCCGGACTGGGTCTTCGCAGGGCCAGGGAATGTAAGACCAAGGCGTTTGATTCAGTCCCGCCAGAGGTAAAATAGAGCTGCTTGGGATCAAGTCCCAATACCGCAGCGCAACGGGCGCGGGCATCTTCCAGCAAAGCCCGTGCATAGCGGCCCTCATAGTGGAGGGACGAGGGATTTCCAAAGGCATTGAGGCTCTGGGGATAGGGCAGGGTTGGGATGGCCGTAGCAGCCCAATCAAAGTAACGCCGGCTCCTTCCCGGACTGGGGGAACTGGGGAAAAAAGGTTCCATGAGGTATCATACCCACAAAAAAACATCCAGGCAAGCATCATTCCGTTCTAATTCAAATATCCTACATTAGTCAACAAACGCTGCCAAAGGTGGCGGCTTGAATGGCGGGCCTTGAAACCTTCCTACCTTATTAATTACCGTCATTCCTTGCAACAAGTTTTGAGTTGTTTCTATCCGTCTTTTTCTCAAAATAATTGCTCCTATCCTCTACCCTGCCTTCTTGCTTTTCTTAGGGTATAACCATCAGTACATGACCACCGCCAGAGGCGGTGGATTTCTAATTTTCATTAAACAGGGGTCATCCCCATCCCCTCACCTTCTTTCGTACCGATCGTTGCGGTATATACGAAGGAAGGACAATACTCCCCTGATGACCACGGGTAAGAAGTGGTTCAAAAAAGACGATTCACCGGACCCCATAGCGGGACGATTAAAGATGGCGTACCGGGAACCGGGTGAAATGCAGGAATCCCCCGAGACGATTTACG
>JAISOX010000018.1 GCA_031275325.1 Treponema sp. | reverse complement strand
ATTATAGATAACGATATGGCGAAGTCTCTGGGGAATTTGCTTATGAACGCGCTGCCGAACAAGAAGGTCATTGTGCTGGATAATATCAAAGTGGAGAACGGTGATTATATCGACATCGGTATCCCCATAGCCCAGGGGCGCGTGATACCGGTGGTGATAAAAACCCTCATTTTTGGAAAATGAGGAAAGGGTATTGTATCATGGAAGAAACCAATGAAGGAGACACTGACAAATACAATAAAAGCAGCGGCTGTTGCCGGCGCGGGATTCCCTACAGCGGTTACATTAGAGTTTACCTCTTTGTATGCGCCGATTCTTCTTAAAACCCTTGATTATCTGGTCGATGCGCCGATATACGGACAGGATATTTTTGCACTTACAGAAAAATATATACAGGTAAAGGAAGCCCTTATCGCTTCCCCCAGGGAAGACATCCTTATCCTAGTAAGGAATTGGAAATGCCGGCGGAGAGACTTGAACTCTCACGAGGTTGCCCTCAGTAGATTTTGAGTCTACCGTGTCTGCCATTTCACCACGCCGGCAACATATAGAGTATATCCTGAATTTTTTGAAATAACACCCTTGGGATTGTGAAAAAAATCCATA
Organism: Treponema sp.; assembly: GCA_031275325.1. GTDB lineage: Bacteria > Spirochaetota > Spirochaetia > Treponematales > Breznakiellaceae > JAIRLU01. The sequence continues at coordinate 6,104 of JAISOX010000018.1, read as the reverse complement.
TATACGATATCTTTTAGTATATCAAAAAAGGCGGCCTGATGCAAGTCAAAAAAGCCTCCGGCATTCAAAATAAAAGCGTTTTTCAAGAGCTTTGCCCATGGAAAAACTCTTCCGCGGAAGGGGGCCCCGGCGAGCCACGGTTTTGAAAAGGCCGCTTTTTTTAACCGGAGGAAGGAGGATTCCGACTGAAGCATTGCCTGAAGGGTGGGCGCCTTTGAATAGATCCGCTTCCCCATGGATATAATCAATGGAAGTACCAGCGGTATCCTGAAGAAAAGCATCCAATAAAGGCTGGAGGTAGTCGGTGACAAGCCCTGCGGCCTCGACTTCTACCAAGATGACCTCAGGACCGGCAATGAGGCCAAGCCGGCTTTGCAAGGCCCCTTCGTCCCCCACTAGCGCGGACAGTTCCGCAAGTTGTGCTACCGGACGGCTGGTAAAGCCTGGAAGCCCGGAAAGAAGGTGGAGCATTGCCCTCAGATCCGCGCCAAAAATGAGGCGATGAATAGGTTCAAACCCTATGCCTGGATCATAGAGGTTTTCTACCTCTACCAGGGCCCACCGTGCAGGGTGAGCCATGAGTCCTGGTTCTCCGGCATGGGCGATCTTGTATTCTTCCCATATTGCCTTGGCGCTTGCCAGGGAATGGTTCCCGTCTCCCACGGCATAGAGGAAAGGAGCCTCCTCTGGATTACCATAACAACCTTGCCCTTTCTGGGCCAGGGCCTGCAGGCCCTCCACAAGATACGCCCACATAGTTTCCTGATCCAACAACCAACCGGCAATAGCCCCCCCTTGCAGCGGGGTATGATATATAGGAGGGGCCGCCTTTTTTGCCTGGGATCCCAAACCAGGGAGCAGAGCATCAGCTTCATCATCTATGAGAAGGATCACATGGGGGATATCTAAAGCCGCTCCCCGGCGGACCTCCATTCGGGGAGGCAGCCGTGCTGCTATGGTTCCTTCGGTGGCCCTGATAAGGGAACGGGCATGGGCTTCCCAGTCGTACTGCTCCAGATCCACGGTAAGCATGAGTCCCCGTCTGCACTGGTGATAGGGAGTACTCCGCTCCACGTAAACCAAACCCTTTTTCGGCCGAGAGAGGATACCCGCTGCTAGGTAGGAGTCCATGGTTTTATGTATATTCCGAATCCGCTCTGCCCGTCCAGGATCTTCAAGATAAACTTCCGGAAAAATCAGGTGCAGCGTAGAAGGAGCCGATCCCACTGCATCCGCTATCTGGGTCCAATAGGTCCTATCTTGGGTAAATTGATCGCAGGCGATCACCGCCCATTTTTCTAAATCTATATCTTGCCGGGGAAGCAGGATCTCAGGGATGGCAATGCCTAAGTCCGCGAGTTGCTGTTGTAGGTTTTGCATACAATTCCTCTTAAAAGTACCCTCCTATCATACCCTGGAGCGGGATGCCCCTGCAAGTAGATAATAAAGCCCCCAGTTCTGAGGCTCTCACCCTAAGTCCAGGGATACATTTCAAAGGATCGATTTTTGTATAATTCCCCTTGCCGAGGACATCTAGGCGTAGTATATTAATAATAACAATTATTATTATTGTTTTAATATATGCATACTAAAGGTATAGAAAGAAAACACAGTAAAAAACGAGAAGCCATTCTCCGGATGATCCGCGCTACTCAGTCCCATCCCAGCGCCCGGTGGGTGTACGAACAATTAAAACCTGTTATCCCCGGTCTTTCCCTGGGTACGGTATACCGTAATATCAACCTGTTCCTAGAGGAAGGCTTGGTAGTGTCGATAGGGGTCGTGGGCGGAGAGGAACGGTTTGATGGCTTTGTTACGCCTCATCCCCATCTTATCTGTACCTGCTGCGGCGCGGTGTTTGATCTGGCCGGTGATTTTCCTCTGGATTTTTCTCTGGGTTCAATCGAACTTCCGTATCCTAAAGTACCGGATCATACCCTGTTCCAGGATAACCGGGAACAGGGCGTCCCCGGATTTCTGATTAATTACCAGAAAACCCTGTTTTATGGGATCTGTTCCCGGTGTATGCATACCTGTAAGACTACAGCGTGATGCTGTTAGGATATAAAAGCTTATTTATTAATGGAGAGATAAGTATGAAAAAATTTGTGTGTACCGTCTGCGGTTATGTTCACGAAGGGGACAAGGCTCCTGAGTTCTGTCCTACCTGTAAAGCCCCTGCATCCAAGTTCAAGGAGCAGATTGCCGGAAGCGCCTATGCCGCTGAACATGTGGTTGGGGTTGCAAAAGGGGTGGAGGAAGATATCCTCACGGATCTGCGGGCCAATTTCAACGGGGAATGTTCCGAAGTCGGTATGTACCTCGCCATGAGCCGGGTGGCGGAACGGGAAGGGTATCCTGAAATTGCCGAAGCCTATAAGCGCTACGCCTTTGAGGAAGCGGAACATGCGGCAAAATTTGCGGAACTCTTGGGTGAAGTCATCACCACCAGCACCAAACGCAACCTGGAACTCCGGGTAGAGGCGGAACAGGGCGCGTGTGCAGGCAAAACTGACCTGGCAAAACGGGCCAAAGACCGGGGCTACGATGCTATCCATGACACGGTACATGAAATGGCCCGGGATGAAGCCCGTCATGGTTCTGGATTCAAGGGCCTCTTGAAGCGGTACTTCTAACCCTTGGTTTAGGCTGGGTATTCAGTCCTAAAACCGTAGATGTAAGGGAAAAAGCGGGCGTTTGCCCTTTTTTCCAAGAGGCTGTTCAAAACCAACCGGGTTTTGAACAGCCTCACCTGAAACACTTGGGGGCGGGAACCGTGGGTCCTTACCCCCTCAAGGTTACGCCCGGAACCTCCAGGCTGTTTCTCCCATCCCTGGTCCCCTGCAAAAAAGTACCCTTGGTTATCCTGATGATGCAAAAGGCTTTACATAACCTGAGGGTATACCGTACAATAGAGTTGTTCTTGAAACCTATACCCCCAGGAGGGGCGAGCAATAGAAGGTGGCGGTACCCATACCCTTTGTGATGCGTATTTTAGATAATACCTTGTATACCCTCGGTTTTTTTACCAAGATAGTGCGCAGTACCGGTTATTTCATTGTCCGCGGGCATGTGGCGTTTAAGATCCTGATCATGCAGATCCTGTTCACCTGCGTAGAGGCCCTGGGGATAACCAGCCTTCTGGCGGTGGGTATCGGCGTGGCGGTTATAGGTATAGGTATGCCCTTTTTAGCCGGCTTTTCTCAAGAACGGCTCATATACCCCTTGCTCATTACCGTGATTACCCGTGAATTGGGGCCCCTCCTGGCGGCCTTCATCATCGCGGCCCGGTCGGCTACGGCCATTGCCACTGAAATGGCCGGCATGGTCATTTCCCATGAAGTGGAAGCCTATATTTCCGTGGGCGCGGATCCCATTGAATACCTGGCGGTTCCCCGTTTCCTGGGCGTAACCATCTCCATGTTTTTGCTTAATTGCTATTTTTCCCTTTTCGGCTTGGGAGGGTCTTTCCTGGTAACCCAGCTTTTTAACCCTATGTCTGCATCGGTATATTTCAACAACCTGCTGCAGATATTAACCCTGCCGGATCTGTTCATTTCCCTGATCAAAAGCGTCGGTTTTGGGATGATCATATCCACAGTGGCGATCATTGAAGGATTTGCAGTGGAACGGGCGAGTACGGAGATACCCGTAGCAGGGTTGCGCGCGGTAAGCTCCGCGTTTACCGGGTGTATTGTGATGGATATTCTCGTATCCGCACTGTATTATTCATTATAGACTCGTACCCGGAACAGCATACGTGAGGCGGTTTCAAACCATGCGGTTTTGAAACCGCGGCTCTTCATAATCATAGAGAAATAATCCCTGCGGCTTCCTTCCGTACCTTTTTCGTCTTGAGGGTTATGTATATAGTAGGGAGCGGCTTTTCAACAGCGGATCCTTTGAAAAAGCCTCGGAGCTTTGGATTTTAGCGTACTCATATAAGGAGCGGGATGGTGGAGCCCATCATTGAATTACAAGGGGTGTCGTTTTCAACGCAGCATGAAGAGATTATCCGGGACCTGTCCTATCAGTTTTTGGAAGGAACCACCACTGCCCTGGCAGGGCCTTCTGGCGGGGGCAAGAGTACGGTCCTCAAACTCGCGGCGGGTCTCCTGATTCCCAGTGCGGGGACCGTCCGCTTTCGCGGTCAGGATATGGCCGCTATGAACCGGGGGCAGACCATGGAGTTCCGCCGGCAAAGCGCGGTGGTCTTTCAGGATTCAGCCCTCTGGGCAAACCAGAATCTGTATCAGAATTTAGAGCTTCCCCTGCGGCTCCATTTTCCCCAGTTATCCAAGGGGGATCGGGAAAAACGGATGCGCCAGGTCCTGTCTGAGGTGGGATATACAAAGGACCTGCTGATCCGGCCTGCCCAGCTTTCCATGGGGGAACAGAAACTTATCGCCTTTGCCCGGGCGATGCTTTGCCAGCCCCGGGTGCTGTTTTTGGATGAATGGACCGAATCCCTGGACGGGAACGCCGCGCAGCGGCTTATTGATAGGGTGAAACGCCATAAGGAACAAGGGACGACGGTTATTTTTGTAAGCCACGATCTAAGAATTATTAAAACCCTGGCGGATGCTATTATCATGATCCTGGGAGGGCGGATTTCGCTCACCCGCACCGCTGCGGAGATCGCTGCAGATGAGCATCTTGCCCAGCATATTGAGAAGGGAATCGCTTCATGAAATTCAGGATCCGTTTTGCCGACCAAATAGTGGGCGTCCTCATTATGACCGCGCTTTTTTCCCTGATTTTTGTGCTTTTCATGCTCGGCAGGAGCCAGCGTTGGTTCAGCAAGGATTATACCTACAAAACCTACTTTGACACTGCCGCAGGAGTGAGCGGCGATATGCCGGTTCAGTACAAGGGATTTACCATCGGCAATGTACGGTCTTACCGGCTCACTGAGGATGATCGGGTGGAGGTGGTGTTTTTCATCTATGAAGCCTATATCAGCCGGGTGAGGACCGGATCCCTGGTGGACATCAACGTAAGTCCCATAGGGTTGGGGAGCCAATTCCGTTTCCATCCTGGATTGGGGCGGGAACCCCTTGCGGAAGGCGCATTGGTTCCCAGCATCCATTCTCCTGAAGGGAAGCAGCTTATCCAAAGCGGACTTGCGGCGGTTCAGGCCCAGGATGACAGTATCACCCTGCTTATCAACCGGGTCAATGTTCTTTTAGCGGATCTGGACAGGCTTATCCTGATCGTGGAAGCCGCCTTGACAGGTACGGACGCCACCAGCCTGGGCCGTATCTTCAGGGACGTGGAAGCCGCTATCGCCCAGGTTCAGGGCTTAGCGGGAACCCTTAATCAAGACCTGAATGGGGTCTCCACGGAGGTACAGCAGCTCTTGGGGGAATTACATCCCATAATCGCCGCCGCGGATACCCTTTCCCAAAAGGCGGTTGAACCGGACGGGTTAGTTTCCCGGATCCTTGATACCAGGGATTCAGATTCGGTCTACGCAAGCCTGGAATCTTCGCTCAAGTCCGTGTCAAAAATTCTGGGAAACCTGGATAAAACCTCGGAACTCCTCCCCCGGGAAACCGCGGGGTTGCTTATGGAAGTGCGGACAGCCCTCAAGACCCTGGAGGATGTGCTCACAGCCCTGACGAATAACCCCCTCTTGAAAAAGGGCATTCCTGCTAAGGTGCAGACCCAATCGCCCGGCGCTAGTCCACGGGATATTGCTTTCTAACGCCTGCGCACCTGCGCTGGGCGTTACGGGGGGCCGCGGGGTACGGATGCGGGGCTTACGTCCCTTCGTTCCTGCCTCCTGCAAAGTGTCCTCCCCTATACCGCGGGTTTGGCTCCAAAGTAGCAAAGACCCGAAGCAAGGAGCGGCCCGTTCCCTTAGTACCACGGCCCTAGAGGGGCATTAAACCCGCTGGCGGGCCCACTGGGGGGTTAGTAAAATATTCTGATATGCTCTACCTGGTTCCGATGCACCATCTTAAGCAGCAGGATCTGTTCCGATGCAGAGTAAGTCCAGCCAGAAGAATTATACCGTTCAAAGTCTACAGCGGTTCGATAATCAATACCGTAGAGCTGAAGCCTGCTGGGCCGGGAGATGCCGCAGATCAGCATATAATGGG
>JAISOX010000162.1 GCA_031275325.1 Treponema sp. | reverse complement strand
GAGTTCCCGTACCAGGGAGCCGATCTTTCCCGCCAGGGTAGAATTCGGTTCCAAGAGGGCTTTTATCCGCTCAATGCTGGAACGGGCGTAGAGCATGTTCCGGCGGTCTATGTCGTCCAGCAACGGATCTACCGCCCTCAGGGTATCCTGAATCTCTTCCAGCATGGCGGCAAGCCGGGCGCGGCTTTCTTCCTGGGTTTGGGCGCTTATCCGGGAATATTTGCGGGCGCTTTCGGCAAGCCACGGTTCATCTCCCAGCAGTTTCCCTACCTTCTCCTGAATCCGGGGCCGGTAACGGGAAAGATTATCCGACGTCTTGAGCCGCTTATAGGCGCCGTCCAGAATTTCCGCCGCGTAAATATCGTAGTGAAGATGCAGGATCCCCTTTACTTCAGCAGATGCGGCTTCCCCGGTAAATTTGTCGTAATGGCCTTTAATGCTTTGGGACAGCACTTTAAGGGAATCAATGAGCGCGATAGTGGCGTTGTGGGCATTCAGTACGGCATAATGACCGTTTTCTTCAACCGCGTCCCCGCAGAGCAGGGAATAGATGGCCACCACATGGCTTTCGTATTCGGTTTTAAGCCCTTCGGCCACCTGTGCGAGGGCCTCGAAGAAAGGCCGGGCGTGGGGAGTGATATTAATGACCCGGGTATACCCGGGAAGGGTTTCTTCCCCCAGCCAGCCCGCGGCAATGATCCTGCGCAGAAACCGGTTTGCCGCGGCCCGGTCGTCCTGGAAGGCAGTATCGCCGCCGGATGTCCCGGGAGAAGCCTCATCCTTGGGGTCCGCGGTTTTTTCGGCTTTGCCGTTTAGGGTTTCCCGGCTGGATGAATCGCCGTTAAAGTCAAAATAGGGCGTCTCTACATCCTGGCTTGATACATTCATCCCGGTTTCCCCCGCGCGGTCAAGGCCGTCATCCTCAGCGCTTTCCGTAGTAAGGGCTTCCCTATGCCGTCCAAGATAGTCCGTAAAAGACCGGATCACCTGTTCCCGTTCCAGCTTCCCGGAGCTTTCCTGAAACAACCTGAAATAGCGTACCAGCAGCGCCGCATAATGTTCCCGGTTTGCCCAGGTAAGGGGGGAAAAAAACTGAGGAGGCAGCATGGCGAAAACACCGGAATCCGCAGGCATACATACAAAATAGTTACCTGGATGGGCGGTGTCAAGTCGCCAACCGGAACTGATCCGCGGCCGGCAGGGATCCCGTACCAGGGGGCGAAAAATCCTGCTCATTGAGCGCGGCCTAGTCCCGGCAAAATGGAGGCTGGACTTATTCTATTGCTCCGCATGTCTAAATATGTCATGTTATTGCTACGTAATGCCTTAGGTTGGCTGCCGTTTTGCCAAAGCCCGTGCAACCTCACCGGCTTTTTGGCGTATCAGCTACCCTTGATGACGCTCTTGAAGGTTTGCATCAGGGGATTGTCGCCGGCATGAAGCCGGATCTGCCGGAAGCCGTAAAAGAAACCCCCGCGGATACCTGCAAGGACGATCCCCAAGGACAGGAAGCCGCCTTTGCTGACGATTCGGAAGAACCGGAAAACGCAGCCTTGGAGGGCATCATGGCCTGAAGCATTAAGGCCATGGCCCAAAGAAAAAAAGCCATGGCCTGAAACATTAAAGCCATGGCCTAAAAAGTTAAAGCCAGGGCCTAAAAAGTTAAAGCCAGGGCCTGAAACATTAAAGCCAGGGCCTATAAAACAAAGGCCCCAGCCTAAAAAACTTCCGAAGCGGAATTCCCGGCCTTCACGGCTGACAACACCGCGGAATTGACGGCTACACCGCGGCCTGCCGCACCGCCGTGGCCCTGAACTCGCTTCCGGTACGGTAGTCTCCTTCAACAGGAAAAGCTGGTCATCCCCACCCCTGCAGCGCTGAGGAGTTCGCTCAGGTTCGAGCTGCCCCATTGTTTTGCCGCCCTGCAAACAATATCGCCGCAGACCTGGGCGTCTGCCAGGGCATTATGAGCTGCATAGGCGATGCCAAAGGTTGTCCCCAGGAAGGTAAGTTTGTGGGAATCTAAGGCCGGCCAGGTACGTCGTGCCAGCGCCAGGGTACAAAAATACGAAAAGCCAGGCGCGGGAAGGGCATACCGCGCAAGAACCGCGCGGAGGACTCCCATATCAAAGGGGGCGTTATGAGCGGCCAGGGGAAAACCCGCTATAAAGGGGTGTATCTTGGATTCCCAAAGTTCCTCAAAAACCGGGGCGTATTGTACGTCCTCTACGGTAAGACCATGAATAGCGGTAAAATCCGGTCGAATGTAGAGAATCGGAGGACGTACCAAAGAATAGAAAGTATCAACCAAGACCCCCTGCTGATATTTGGCCAATCCTACGGCACAGGCGCTTTCTCGTTTGTATTGCCCGGTTTCAAAATCAATGGCAACAAAATTCATTTTGCTCTCAACTCCTTTGGTAAGCTCCTGGGGTTTCCTTGACAATTAGCTACTGAGTCCCTATATTTTATACTAATTGAGGCGGTTTCAACAGGTCAGGGGAAACCGGCCCCATAATTCCATAAAGACTATCCGTTAATGCACTATAGTTCGCCATTTATAAGGAAATGAAACATTCATGCGGAAACACAACGCGTCGCTCACCCTGCCGCTCGGCCTTTTGACGGTCTTCCTGGCGGGGCTTATGATCCCTGGATGCAAGCAGGCCGTCAACCAGGGACCGAGAGGGAAGATCGTCATCTATACCTCAATGTACGAGGATATTATTGCCGCCATAGATAAAGCCCTTGAGCAGGAATTCCCCTCCTGTGATATTGAGTTCGTTTATGGAGGTACTGGCGCCATCCAGACCAAGGTCGCCGCGGAACAGAAAACCGGCAAGCTGGGATGCGATATGCTCATGGTGGCGGAACCAGCCTATTCCCTGGAACTCAAGGAGCATAAGGTACTCCATCCGTACCTGTCCAAAGAGGCGGTTAATCTGGATTTTGACTACGATCCAGAGGGCTATTGGATGCCGGTACGGATCAGCAACATGGTCCTGGCGTATAATCCTGAGTATACCGATAAAAGTTCCATTCCCAGGAGTTTTTACGATTTTGCCTTTGATGAAGGGGTACAGGGGAGGATTTCTATGAGTAATCCCCTGACTTCAGGTACAGCCATAGCCGCAGTTACTGCGTTGCGGGAGGCATACGGGTATGAGTACTTTGAAGCCTTGGGCAGACAAAAGGTCAATGTGGAAGCTAGTTCTACTGCCCTGGCTAAACTGGAGCGCGGCGAGTACCAGGCGATCATGATTCTGGAAGAATCGGTTCTTAAAAAGCAAGAAGAAACCGGGTCAAAGGTGGAGGTGATCTATCCCAGCGACGGTACCATTATCGTTCCCTCCACGATTATGACCATCCATGAGACCTGGAGCGCCAATCATAATCTTGCCGCTGCAGAGGCAATCACCGATTGGTTCCTGTCTGAGAAAGGACAGGCCAATATAGTAGCCGGATGGATGCATTCGGTGCGGGCTCATTTTGCCGCCTTACCCTACCATGCTATTCCGACGAGCCAGATACGGGCTCATAGTATGCCGGTTAATTGGGAAACCTGTTATCGAGAACGGGAGGAGATCCGCGCTCAATTCATCAAAGCCCTGAAAGGGGAATAACCAGCCGCCTGCCGCGGGCGTTGTGGGGGCGGAGGAGTACGGGGGTGCGGCGCACGTCCCTTCGTTCCTACATCAAGAGGCGCGCCTGCCGCGGGCGTTGTGGGGGCGGAGGAGTACGGGGGTACGGCGCACGTCCCTTCGTTCCTACATCAAGAGGCGCGCCGCTTGCTTATTACCACGGCCCTTCACGGGCATTAAACCCCCTGGGGGGGAGGACTGCGACGCACGATGAATTCTTCCCGGTTAGTCCAGGGACGCTCAGAGATTTCCCGGGCATGGTCGAGCAGGGCCGTCTGAACCCGGAAGGGCTTTTCATCGGAGAGGGGCCCCAGTCTCCGCCACACCCCGTCGCTTCCCAGTACCCGGGCCTGGCAGTTGTCCTGGAAATAGGCCTCCAGGATTGCAAATACCTGCCGTCTTAGATCTTCCTGGAGTACCGGAAACATGAGTTCCACCCGCCGTTCCAGATTCCGAGGCATCCAGTCCGCGCTGGAGAGAAACAACTCCTCTGCTCCACCATTGGCGAAATAAAAAATCCGGGAATGTTCCAGGTAATGATCAATAATGCTTATCACCCGGATATGCTCCGATAAGCCGGGCAAGCCCGGAACCAGCATACAGATCCCCCGGATATTGAGCAGTACCTTAACCCCTGCGGCAGAGGCCCGGTACAAGGCCTGGATCATATCAATGTCTGCCAGGGCATTCATCTTGGCCATGATCCTGCCGGGGTATTCCTGGTTTGAACGCTTGGTTTCCCGGTCAATCAGATCCAAGAGGCGATGTTTCAGACTCGTAGGGGCGATCACCAATTTCCGCATGGATTGAATCGCCGAATACCCGGTAATCATGTTAAAGAGCAGCCCTGCATCAAAGGCAATTTCATCCCGGGCCGTAAAGATACCCATGTCCTCGTAGATCGCGGCGGTCTTATCGTTGTAGTTCCCCGTGGAAAGGTGGACGTACCGTTTAATCCGGTCGTTCTCCCTGCGGATAATCAAGGAAACCTTGGCATGTACCTTGAGCCGGGAAAGCCCATAGATCACAATAACCCCGGCCTTTTCCAGCCGGTTTGCCCAGGAAATATTCCGTTCTTCATCAAACCGGGCTTTAAGCTCCACCACCGCAGTTACCTGTTTTCCCTTGAGAGCCGCCTCTTCCAGGGCTTTCACGATAGGGGAATTACCGCTGGTCCGGTAGAGCGCGGTTTTAATGGCAATCACCTGGGGATCGTAGGCCGCAGCCTGAAAGAACCGGATCACCGGATCAAAGGACTGATAGGGAAGGTGGAGGAGCACATCCTTCTGGCGTATCTTATCCCAGAGGGATGCATCCGGAGCATCATCGGTGAAACTGGGATTTCCGTAGATGCTCCAAGGGCTTTCCCGGAGATGGTCAAACCCCGGGGTCTTGACCAGTTCCAATAAGCCCCCCAGGTTCAGCGGGCCCCGCACCTCATAGAGATCCCGGGCATCCAACAGCAAGCGCCGGGCCAGTTCATTCTGCAGCCGCTGGCTTCCCGGAGAAAAAACCATCCGCACTGCCATGGACTTTCCTCTGCTTTCCAGCACCTCTTCCATGGCTTCAATAAAGTCTTCATCCCGCTTTTCATCCACCGAAAAATCCGCGTCCCGGTTAATCTTAAAGAGCATCTGTTCCTTAACCTGGTAACCGGGATAGAGCGCAGCCCCAAAGGTCAGCACCAGATCTTCCAGGAGCGCCCAGGAGGTTTTCTCCATAGCTGCCCCTTCGTTGGCCTGCCGATGCTGAGGCAGCCAGATGATACGGTTCAGGACCCGGGGAATCTGGATAATGGAGATCCGGTCTGCTCCGGCGGTTTCCGCGGGGCTTTCCGGGGAGAGGAGGAAGGCCCCGTAGAGGGAGAAACTCTCGATAGAAGGGAGGGCTTCGGCAACTTCGATCCGCAAAGGGGTGAGCAGGGGGTAAATGTCCTGCATAAAGAAGGAGTCCAGGTAATGCCAATGCCCGGGCGTATAGGCCGCAGGCCGCAGGAGTTCCAAGCCTCCCTGCGCCAGAGCAGGAAAGATCTCCTGCTCAAGGCAGGCATATTGGCGGTGGATTATAGAACGGATCTTCCCGGCTCCTCGGTTGAGCTGATCTTCGTAACTCAGCCCTGCCGGATCCGGAGCGGCTCCCCGGGTCCGTCCCTGATACGCCCGTTTCATGGCCGCTACCCGAACCATGAAGAATTCGTCGAAGTTGGAGGAGACGATAGACAAATACTTAAACCGATCCAGGGGAAGGAGATCCTGCCTGAGCCCTTCTTCCAGGATCCGCTCGTTAAAGTCTATCCAGGAAAGGTCTCGATTAAAAAACCGTTGATTACTAGACACCGCCTGTTCCCTTTGCTTTTTTCCGCGCTTTGGACCATGAGTTCGGCCAGCCAGCCGCTCCCCATAGCCGCCTTACACTAAAAGCACGGTATACCCAAAGACATCTTGAAACAAATCCGCCTTTTCTTCCAGCCCTATCAGCTCCAAGCTCGTATCCCGGTTTCCCTCGACATGCAGTACCAGGGTTTCGCTTTTCCGTTCCACCTGCAGGAGGTGTATCTGCTGGGTATGGCCTCGATCCAGGGCGTCCGCTACCCGGAGAATAGAGGCCATTTTAAGGACCAGGTTTCGGTCTTCCCGCTGCAAGGCGATATAGTCGATGTCCCCTGGGGAAGGGGGCGCGCCGCGGTGATACCGGATCACATTGGCGATGATATCCAATTCATCCCGGCGCAGTCCGAAAATTTCGGAATGCACCACGATGTACTGGCCGTGCTTGTGATGATTCTCCCCCCGGATGAACATCCCAATGTCGTGGAGCAAGGCCGCCACTTCCAGCATCATCCGCTCCCGCCGGTTCATGCCGTGTTCATGGCTCAACGCGTCAAAGAGGACGATGCAGAGATTCGCCACATACCGGTTATGGGCTTCGTCATAATGGTACTTGCGCCCCAGGTTTGCCGCAGAAGCGATGATCTGGGAGAAGAACTCCTCCTGCAATTCCGGATCCACCCCCAAGGCAAGGTCTATGAGCAGGCCCTCCCTAAGGGACACATCCGGAACTACCACCTGGGAGGCTATGGTCTGCTCTAAAAATTGCTGGTACGCCAGCAGCCCTGGAACAAAACCTTCCGCTTCCGCATAGGGAATATGCAGCTTCTGTACACATGCTTCGATGCTATAGTGCTGTACCTGCTGTACAAACGCGACAAAACCCTCCCGGGGGATGATCCGGCAATGCTCGTTCAGTTCGGTTCCTATGAGGGCTGCGGCGATCCGGGTATCCGAACCAACCCCTATAAAGCGGTTAATATGGGCCAGGTTCATTTCCGCGCTTAAAAATTCCGCGGTATGGCGGATGCTTTCCCGCAGGTACCGCTGGGCCCAGGCAGAACCCACTGCAAGCCGGGATTGTTGTTCGATGAGGAGGGTCCCCAGGCGGAGGCTGTGCGCCGCGGCCATCTTGCCCCGCTCCAGCAGCATGATCTCCGTAGCTCCCCCGCCAATATCAATAATCATGGTATTGTCCTGCCAGAGCTGGGGAAAGTCCTGCTTCAGGGCAAAGCGTACCGCCAGATAGATGAGGCGGTTCTCTTCGATCCCTTCCACGATGGATATCCTAAAGCCCGTGGCCAAACGGACCCGATCCACAAACACATCCCGGTTCCGGGCGGCTCTGAGCGCGCTGGTGGCAAGCGCATGGATATCCCTATCCAGGATACCCCACCCTGCCAGCAACTCCCGGAAATACTGTAATACCGAAAGACATTCCAGCAGGGATTCCCGGGATACCTGGCCGGAGGTAAACACATCCCGCCCCAGGGTTACGGGTTTTCCGGCCTTGTCTAATACCTGCCACTGTCCCTGCCGGGTGATTTCCGCGACTACCAGTCTGATGCTGGTGGAACCAATCGCCAGAACCGCCACCACGCGGTGGTTTGTTTCCATAGCCTCAGCCTTGCCTCCCCATGACGCCATTACGAAGCATACCCTCAGGAGGGACATACCGGTATACCTCAAAAACCTGAACCCCTTCCCCAACCCGGTTCAAGCCTGGGAACCTTGGGCTCGGCGAAACCCCGTTTTTAGCGGCTGCGGTTCCAACCTTGCAGTTTTGGAACCGCTTCACCTTGTATGCCTTTACCCTACCACCACATACTGCACGTCCCCCCAGGGGCCGATGTCGCCTTTGCTCTGCCAGCGGGGAACGCAGGAAAAAAAGGCGGTCTGCGCCTCCGGCGGCAGGGTGATAACCCAGGGGGAGCGGGTCATAAGCTGGGTCTCTTTAAGCGCGGCCACGTCGCTGACCCGCTCCTTGCTCCAGGTGTAATTCAAGAGGCAGCCGTTGCAGCCGTAGGGAATGGCCCGGCTGTCCGGCGTTGTCTCATCCCGGAAATGAATTTGAATCTGATAGCCCCCCAGCGCGCGGATGTCCGTAATCACCGGACGGGTATGCGGCACGGAGATGGGAGTGCGGGTGGGATCCTTGTTGGGAAGCCGCATCGCGGTCCGGTCTTCGTTGGTAACCGGCGGGAACATCAGGTACTGCTTCACAAAGGGGCGGATAACCGCGGTCCCCTCTTTGCGCGCGTCGTTTTTCCCCTCGGTATCCACTTTCGTATGCGCCCCCAGGATCTTTTCATACGCGGCGTGCCATGCGGTATAGGCCGCGGACAGCCTGTCTACAGCGCTCTGGGGAATGTGGGTCCATACCGGGGACGCTCCGGATGTCCGTTCCGTAACATACGTGACCAGGTTCTCAAACCATCCGTCGAAATCCGCATCTCTGGAAGGGACATAATCGGTGTTGCGAGCCATAACAGCCTCCTTTTTGGTCTCTCCCGTAGGTTTTTACAAACCTCCCGGGTGTTTGTAAGACCCTTTCATGAGTTTGTGAGGATCTCCCCGGTACTAATGAGCGGCTCCCATATATAGGGGAGTTCCTCCGGGGTATATACTAAAGCATAGCCAAGGGTTTGTAAAGACCTCCCAACAGCATGGGAGCTTTTCCCGTATATACGGGAGCCTCTTCCAGAGGTTTGGGAGAGGGGCCGCGCACAAGGGCCTTCCCCTCCCGCGGCAGCGATAGGGCCGGCAAAACCGCGGGGGCCTTTCGCAAGAAGGCGGAAGGAGCGCCGCCCGTTCCCGGGGAAACGCTGGACCGCTCATGCCCCCGCAAGGCGCGCGCGCCGCATCAGGGGGAAAACCGGGGAAAGGGCCTCAACTCAGGCGGTTATGTATGACATGAAACAACCGCATCTCCCCTCAATACCGCGGTTGCATGATACAGATACCTATATTCCCGCTTCAGGTTCACATCGTAATAATACTTGTCCTGGTGCCAGTGGCCGCAAAACCAGCCCTTACAGGCGATCATGCGGTCTATCCGCTCGTTTAAGGCGGCCGCCTCGTCAAAAAACTTGGGGAAATCCCGGCCCGCGCTGTCCTGAAACAGCAACCGGTTAATCCGGCCCGGCCCGGTATGGGACAGCACATAATCAAACCGGCTGTTCCCTTTGAGCCGCTTCATAACCCCTTCTTTTTCCGCTTCGGACCAGTATTCTTGCGCCCACCAGCTTATCCCTTCCTTTCGGAATTCCTTGTCTACCGAAAGAGCGCCTCCCAAGGCCAGAAACGTGAATCCGTCGATTGTATAGACGCAGCCGCGCTTTAAATAGGCTATAAAGGGGTTTTCATGCACAAGCAGGACCTTCTCCCCGATTCCTATAGCAACTTCCGGAAGGTCCTGCCTGCCCAGGACCGGTTCATGGTTTCCCATGACACAGAGGAGGGGAAACGGCCGGGCCGCAAGGGTTTTATAGCTAGAGGCGTCGCCCTTCTCGTTTCCGGGCCACAAGAATCCCGCGTCTCCCAGAATAACATGGTACCCTATCTCATTGAACAAGGCTTGTCCGTATCCCCTGACCAGCGCCCGCCTGGTGATTCTGGCAAGCTCATTCATTGCGTTGGCGTGAAAATCGCCGGATAATAACACGGCCATATAAACCCGCTCCTTATTTATCATTTTATGATTATCCGGATAATGAGGCAATGCGCGGGCTTGACTTTTTTTTCTGGCAGTATATACTCTTAATCAAAACATGAATCCATTAACCATGTTTTAGCCTTGTATTGCAGAGGAAGGGGGTGAAAGGCCCCCGCTGTCTCGCAACTGTGAAGGATTCCGGCCGCTTCTGGGCGCCGGACTAAGGCTGCCAAGGACGCGCCTAATCGCCGCGTTCCAGGCCACTGGCGGTAACGCCGGGAAGGCCGGCAGACCAAGAAACCTGAGCCAGGAAACTCTGATACAAAGGTATCGCCCGTATGGTTTCGCAGAAAACCGGAGGTCCTATGATCGCTCGCCGAAACAGCGTTAAAATTTTCCTTATCCCCCCCCCCCCCCCCCCCATACGCGCAGACTGCACACAAACGCTATTCAAGACTGACAGTAGTCCTGTTCTTTTCCCGGCGCGGCGGCGCGCCGGTTTCATGGTATTTTTTTGTTTTGGTAAAAATAGGGCGTCCTGCCCTTCCCGAAAAACACCCCAGGTATACATTTGTTACTCCATACGTCCATTCCATACCTCAGGCATTGGCAGGGAGCCGGACACCCTTTTTTAAAAGCCCCCTGAGTTCAAACCGTGTCATGGCAGACGGTCGAAGGTTGTTCGATCAGGGTTTGAACCAGGGATTTTATAGTTATATCCCATATTGAAGGAGGGATACAAGATGACGAAACCGAGAGCTTGGTTTTTGAGAGGGACTCCGGGGAATATCTTCGGGGTTATGGGATTCGCAGTGCTGCTGGGCTTTATGGGCTGTGTACTGGACGCGCCAGAAGACCAAAAGCCGGAAGGATCAGAACCGGAAGGATCAAAAAACCCCATAACGCCGAATATCAGCTTTGTTACCACCGAACAGAACAGTTCTTCTATCTCAAGCCCTGCCATAACCCCCCACAGCAGGACAAGCGAAACCTGGAACCTTAGGGTTCTTGAACGGCCCAAGGTGTATTTCGCGGTGCACAAGGCCGCGGGCCAGAACATTAGCGTGAGCGGGACCCACGCGGCAAAGGTAACACAGGGAAGCGCGGACAGTTCTACCGAGAGCGGCGCCCTGGCGGTGTTTACCGTGGACGCGGGGGATACCCTGTTTGAGGGGGGAAGCCGTTCCTTTACCCTCAAGGTAGCGGAAGAGGGCCAGGCGGACAAGACCGTAACCGTGAACCTGACCGTAGAGCCGAACCTGACCGGCGTCGCGGTGTTCAAGGTGTTGAGGGACCCCACCCCGGTGGTTCCCAACGGCAGCGCGGGGCCTGTGGGAGACGAGATTCTGGAACGGCTGGACGCGAAGAAGATAACCGCGGACGGCACGGTTATAACTGATGATGATGAGAACCCTGTGGCTGCGGATACCCTGTTTGACGCGATCAAGTGGGTGGACCAGAACGCGGAGGCCAACACCGATTACCTGATACGGGTGGAAGCACGCGAAGCCCTGCCCCGGATAATCCTGACCTGCAACAGGCAACGTAACGTTACCCTGCGCCTGCGGGGGTACGGCGGGGAGAAGGAAATCAGCTGCCTTGATCCTGACCAGGAGTCTGGCGGGAATGTGTACTATAACGCGTCCAAGACAGATGGAACAGCGGGCGGGTATGGCAGCAGCAGGGCCTTCATCAATGTAGGGGAATACAACAGTGCCAATGATCCTCCTGATTGGGGAACCCTTACGCTGCAACTGGAAAAGCACATTACCCTCAAGGGCTTTACCGCTAATACCAACACTTATTCTGTAATAAGGGTGAACACCCGGCACAGCCTGGTTATGCTGGAGGGATCAAAAATTACCGGCTATACAGCGAAGAGCACCTCGCACGATCTACTCTATATACATAACTCCCAAATTGCAACCTCTTTCTCCATGTACAGGGACGCAGAAATAAGCGGGAATACGCCAAATGCAGAGTCTGATAAGGCTTACCATCTTATACTTTTTGCAAGAGAAATTATGGGCAACTTTTATAAAGAGCGGGGAGCGCGGGTTATCAACAACAAGAACGAAACAAACGACGACCGGAACTATGTTACCTTTCGAGGAAAAAATTATAACTTTGATATTTCTGACTCAACAAAGAGTTACCAGTGGGACATGGACAATAAAACTATGACTAACCCGTAAAGCCTGTTCCGGTCATTCAAGGGATCGATAGAAAGCATAGTTATTCTATTGTTCTGACAGGATAGAAATCCTGCGATTGGATTTCTATCTCTGAGTTATAGCAGCAGTGTTTCTGTGTTTAGCAGTACGGTTTGTACCAAAGATAAAAAGTATAAAAACTGCAAAAAACGCTTGACTGGCAAAAACAGAATTGGTATACTGAAATCATAAGAACCAAGAAACAGGTTCCTGGTTCTTCAGCAGGGTAGGGGAAGATAGAAGGTCTATTCGCCTCTTTTAGTCTGGGCTTTTTTTAACAAGGAGAAATGATGGCTGATAAACAATATCTTGCCAGTTATACGGTCCTTGACGCGCTTTACCAGAACGGCGCGTTGAAGTATGTGGCGGGACTGCAAGACGCCAGCGCAGCCGCGGGTTCAGTGGGAACCGTGGATATTCCCCGGAACGCCAATGTTCCTTTCTCGGCAGCCTTGCCGGATCCGGTGGTCTTTTCTTTTGTGTATCAGGGCCAGGTCCGGGTTTTGGTGGGAGAGATCACCAGTGAGGGGGGAAAGCTTTCTACCTGCGTGTATACATTGGCGGTCCCTCCAGCGCCTCCCGCTGAAGGCTGGGCGGTATTTGCGGATCAGATCACCCTGGCGGCAAAAGACGGAGGCCCTATGGTGGCCACCAATCCCCACGGCCTCGCGCAAGTGGGAGATTACCTGTACCTCATTGATTACGAGTCCCAGTTCATTTATATTCTGGGCGGGAATGAGCTTACCAATCTACCCGTGGCAACCACCCATGTATTGGCCCAGTATCCTTTTGATGTGGGAAGCGAAGCCGCATTGCCTGATGACGCCAAGGGCCAGGCCATCATCGCGCTCACCGACGCCGACGGCAATACCTACCTGTATGCCCTGTATATCGTGAACGATAGCTCCGGGGGAGACTACAAGCCGAGCATTCTGGTGCGGCTCAGCGTTGATACCAGCGACGGCTCGCTGAAATATGTGGATTGGGTAGAAGTTGGCTTAAACGCTCAGGAGATCGTTCCGGTGAGCGATACCAACGGCAACGTTACCCTGCTCATCCCCGCTATCGGGGGGTATCAGAATGCGGGTAAGACCAACGGTGCACTTTCTGAGATCGACAGCGTGGATCCCTTTCCCCTCAAGTCTCTCTCCGCTACGGTTGTGCTTACCGGGGATGCCACGCCTCCGAATCCGCCTACATACGATTTCCAGGCGATTGCCGCGTCCTTCCGGTCCAATGACTATGGGATCGTTTACATTTTAACGGGCGATTATGATGCGAATTATGATAACGATTGGACCTTGTACCAGACCACGGTCCAGAAGCTCTTGAGCGTTACAAAGCTCCCCATTTCCCAGGCGGTCGATAAGGGTATTCTGACCCAAGTGGACGCGTCCCAAGGCACGCCCGGGTATTTCTGGGACCTCCTTTGGGTGAACGGCCCAGTTCCGGATGCAGACCGGCTCCTCTTCTTCAGAGGTTCTCCCCTGCTCGTCAATCCCGCGGCGGCGTATACGCCCCTTCCTGAAAATAATCCTGCTAACATCTACTTTGATCGCGGTACTGATCCAGGACAGATCGGCGGGCAGAACGTGAATTCCGCCACCCTCATGGAAGAAGCCGCATTGCAGGCTGCTGCCGGAGTCTCCCTCAAGCGGAGCGTCAAGGCGGTCCGTGCGGCTGTTCCCGCGGAGGAAGAAGAAGCCAAGACCTAAGTAAAAAAGCATTCTGGAGCAGGGCTGTGAGGGCCTGCTCCCAGATGAGCTTTTCCCCTGCTTATATAAGGAGATAATAGGATAATGACAATCCCGAAAAAAACGGGCCTGCGGTGGGCAGGCTTTTTCTGTTTCCTTGGGGTCCTTGCAGGCTGTTCCCTGCCCCAGGCTCCGGAAACGACGGAACCCGATCCGGAACCGGAAACCCGCCAGGGAATAATCGGCATTGAGATCGCATCCTCCCCCAACACCACCCTCTATGCGAAGAACCAGCCCTTTGATCCGGCAGGGCTTCTGGTAAACAAGGTCTACCACGACGGGTCAACAGAGGCCCTGGCGGGAGGCTATATGGTAGATCCGGTGGACACCGCTGTACCAGGGAGTAAAACCGTGTGGGTCCAATGGCAGAACTACGAAGCCCCTTTTACCGTGTACGTGGATACCTCAGATCTGATCCTCACGGACCTGACCATGACCAAAGGCCCAACCAAAACCGAGTACTACCTGGGAGAAAGTTTCAGCAAGACCGGCATAGAGATTACCGGAACCTACTCCGACTCATCCAAGATATTTGACGGCAACAGCGCGGGGGTCCGGGGCTATGATAAGTATATGCGGGGTCCCCAGACCGTGAGCCTCACAGTGAATAACCGGACCTTTACCGTGCCGGTGAAGGTAAAAGTCCCGGCCAATGCCGAGGTAAGCCTTAACCCCTATAAAGAGGGCGGCGCCAACCACCAGGCCGAGTATTACAAAGGCACCTACATCAAAGGCGCGGCCTTTGAGTTTGAGAAATCCAACCTCCGGGCCAAGGTTACGGTGGGCGGCGTTACCATGACCTTCACCCCGGGAAGAGGACTCTACCCGG
>JAISOX010000160.1 GCA_031275325.1 Treponema sp. | reverse complement strand
TGGCTCGGGACAAGTCCCGCATGGCCCGGGGTTAGCCCCGCACGGCCCGGGGTTAGCCCCGCATGGCTCGGGGTTAGCCCCCCAGTGGCTCGGGGTTAGCCCCGCACGGGGTTTAATGCCCCTATAAGGCCGCGGCAGTAAGAACACGGACCGCCCCTTGCTTCGAGTCTTTGCCGCTTTGGAGTCAAGCCCACGGTACTTGACCACGGTATAAGTGAGAACACTCCACAGGATGTAGGAACGAAGGGACGTGCGCCGTACCTCCAAACCCCTCCGCTCCCATAACGCCCGCTGCAAGCGCGCCCGCCGTAGGCGCTACTTGGTAAACTTATCATAATAGATTACTATAATACCCACTTATGCGTATGGTATGTCTTGATCTTGAAGGGGTCCTTATTCCAGAAATTTGGATTGCCTTTTCCGAAGCCACTGGGATCAGTGCATTACGACGGACAACCCGGGATGAGCCGGATTATGATGCGTTGATGCGGTTCCGTATTGATATTCTGCGGCAGCAGGGGTTCACATTAAAGGATATTACCAGGGTCGCCAGCGGCATGGAACCTCTGGAAGGAGCAGTGCAGTTTACTAAAGCCCTCCGGGAAAAAACCGAACTCATCATCCTTTCTGATACTTATGAGGAATTCGCCCGTCCCCTCATGGCAAAATTGGCTTATCCCACCCTGTTTTGTAACAGCCTGGTCATTGCCCCGGATGGTTCCATCACCGGTTACCGGCTTCGTCAAAAGGACGGCAAAAGAAAAGCGGTGGAGGCCCTGCAATCCCTCAACCTGGAGATCTTTGCAGCCGGGGATTCGTTTAATGATCTCGCCATGATCCGGGCTTCTGAAGGAGGCTGCCTCTTTAGGGCTCCCCAGGCTATTCGGGAATCCTGCCCGGATATCCCCTGGGTAGAGACCTACGATGAACTCCTGGCTCAGATTACTGCCTTTTTGAACCGGTGAAGCTGCATCCGCAGATCACCGTTCCAAGAGCCGCCGGAGGACCCCATCTTTATGGCGCCAATCATGGACGGCTTTAACCCGCAGATCCAGTTCCACCTTCCAGTCCAGGATACGGTTCAGATCCTTTTGGGCAGCTTGACGGATGGCTTTGATCAGCTCCCCCCCCTTGCCTACCACCATGCCTTTCTGGGATTCCCGTTCGGTGATGATAAAGGCCCGGACCCAGAGCCGCTTCCCGTCATCCCGTAACTCCGCATCCGCTACTTCCACGTAGAGGGCATGGGGCAGTTCCTCCCGCAGACGGTTGATGGCTTTTTCCCGGATAATCTCAGCAATCCGGAAATTCAATTCCTGGTCGGTATAGTATTCTTCCGGGTAAAAGGGGGAGCCTTCGCCAGCCATGGCAAACAGGCATCGCAGCACCGCTTCGGTTCCCACGCGGTTCAGCGCGGATACTTTGAAACACCGGGCAGTATCTACTTGAGGAAGCTGGCTTTTGAGAAAGGTCAGGGTCTGTTCATAATCCACACCAGGGATATCCATTTTATTCACCACTGCCACGGTTCTTGCTGCCAGAGGCGCCAGCCGGGCGGCAATGGCCGCTTCTTCAGATCCAGGAGGCCGGGAAGCGTCCAGCACATAGAGGATGATATCCGCATCTTCCATGGTTTTGTCCGAAACTTCCATGAGTTTTTTGTTGAGTTTCCGTTCTGACTCATGCCGTCCTGGGGTATCGATAAACACGATCTGCCCTTCGGGTCTATGTACGATACCCCGGATAGCATTCCGGGTGGTTTGGGGGACCGCGCTCACAATAGCGACCTTGGCGCCGCAGAGGAGGTTCACCAGGGTAGACTTCCCGACGGAAGGCCTCCCCACCACGGCTACAAACGCGGCTTTTTTTTTGTTATCCATAGGGCCATTATATCCTGGAAATAGTCTTTTTCTACCTGGAGGCGATTGAAACAGAACCGCAGGGGTCTCCGGTTCTGTCCAATGCCCATTACATACTTCTAAACAGCACAGGAGGAATGCCCTGGGTGCTTGAAACAGCTTATCAGGTGGTCGTTCACCATACCTACGGCCTGCATATAGGCATAGAGGATGGTAGGGCCCACAAAGGAAAAGCCCCGGTTTTTGAGTTCTTGGGAAATCCTTTGAGACAGGTCCGTCGCAGCGGGAATTTCCGCCTGGGTTTTGAAATAATGGACAACCGGCTCACCCTCCACCCAGTCCCAAAGCCACTGGGAAAAAGAGACCGGCCCTTCCATCATGGCAAGGTAGCTGCGGGCGTTTTCAATAGCCGAGCGGATCTTCCGTTTGTTTCTGATGATCCCAGGATTCCCCATGAGCCGTTCCATATCCTTTTCCCCGTACCGGGCTATCTTTTCAGGATTCATGCCGTCAAAGGCCGCTCGATAGGCGGCACGGCGTTTCAAGATGGTAATCCAGGAGAGCCCTGCCTGGGCTCCATCCAAGATCAGGGCCTCAAACAAACGCTGATTGTCTTTAAGGGGCTGCCCCCATTCCTGGTCGTGGTACGCAACGTAGATTCCCTCTTGCCCGCACCAGGGGCAGCGGATTAGTTCCTGCGCTTGCTTTGCTTTCGTTTCTGCGCCTTTCATGGATGCACTTTACCATAGATACCAAAAACCGGATACCTCCAGGGCGTCAGCAGCGCTCAAGGAGCATGAACCCTGCAATCCGTATCAACAGCCTTTGAACTAGGCATTTTGCGGGGGCAAACCAAGCGGGGATGAATACACAAAATCTCCCCTTCAAGCACAATGGGGAATTACCCTGGGGCTTCGCTTTTCGCATTTTTAGAACAGTCCAGGAATAGGCGTTAAAACCAAGGGGCTGTCCGGGTTTACCCTTCCGCAATCAGCATAAACAGGGGATTGACCCGGTACTTGACCAGTTCTTTTTCATCGTAGACCCGCCGCCCTATGTCCATGTCGCAGGAGATTTTACGGTAACCGCTGCGGAGGAGCGCGTCAAAATCCCACTGAGGACGAAGCCGCCGGCACATCGGCATACTCCGGCGATAGTCCAATTCAGCATCCGTATAGCCGGGGGCTTCTTCGCCGAACAAACGCCGGTAGTCCTCCATCGACCGCTGGTATTCCTTCATCACATCCTCGTTGAACAGGCGTAAATTCCAGTTGGCGTCGAAAATGATCATCCTCCCTTCAGGTTTCAAAAGCCGCTTCCATTCGGCATAGGCCTTGTCCGCGTCGAGCAGCGTCCAGGTAACATTGCGGCTTATGATGAGGTCAAAGGTTTCGCCGGGAAAATCCGTGTCGTGGCTGTCCGCACGCATGAAGTTGACCCTTGCCCCCTCCTGTTCCGCGTTGGCCCGGGCTTCGGTTATCATGTTTTCAGTGCAGTCAATGGCGGTAACGCAGTGGCCCTCCAGAGCCATAAGGATAGCGAAAAACCCGGGCCCGGTTCCCACGTCCAACACCTTGAGCGGCCCGGCCTTTCCCGCGTTTTCACGGATAAGATCGAGCCAGGCCTGCCGCTTAAAGGAATGGAGTTCCCTGTTCACGATTACGCTGTAGTCCGCCGCGCCTGCCGTCCAGTTTGCCAGCAGCTTTTCTTTCGGGCCGTGCGGCGATGCGCCGCCTGAAGCCCGGGTCATTGATTCATCTAACATCCAGTTTTTCCCATTCTACCGGCGCGTAGTTGTTCACCCCTACTTCAAAGTCTTTCACTTTTTGGGTGTTTACCGCAAAGGCCGTTGTTGGATGGTAAACAGGAATCGTCAACGCTTCCTCGCTGATAAAACCGAAAACCCGGTCGTAATGTGCCTGCCGTTCAGTTTCATTAAACGAAGCCAAGGTTTTTAGAATATCCTGGTACAGCCCCTCGTCGAACCACGCGTTGCCCACGCCTTTTTCAAGCGCAGTCGGGGCAGGGCCGAACAGTTCCAGCAGCGAGCTATGGGGTACCCACGAATCAGAGGCGGTTCGTTTAAGGCATATATCGTACTGCCGGGTGGTAAGGGTTATATCTTCGTAGCCGTTTTTATCAAAGACATTCAGATTCGTTTTTATGCCCACGGTTGCAAGCTCGGACTGGATAAACTCCGCCAGAGGCTTCCATTCGGGAAACTCTCCGGTAGAAAAGACAAGGTTGAATTCCAGCCGGACATTCCCCTTTTCCCGGGTGCCGTCGCCATCCGAATCAATATAGCCTGACGCTTCAAGCAGTTCGACGGCTTTGTTCTTGTCGTATGGCGCGCAGTAGTTATTTTGGGGCGTTGCATAAGGCGTATCAGCCTGATACAGACCCTGAGCTTCAAGACCCGCGCCGTCGAACAGGTTTTCAGCGATAGCCTTTTTGTTTATTGCGTAATTCATCGCAAGCCGGACATTCTTGTCCTGAAAAGCCGGTAACGTCTCGTTAAAGCCGATAAAGTGAGCGCACAAAGTGCCTTTTATATAGGTTTCAAAATTCGAGTCTTGTTTTAATTCCGGTATGCTTTCCATGGGGATCTTGGCCACCAGGTCGCCGCCTAAAACATCAATTTCTCCGCTCCGCAGCGCAAGGACCCGGGCCTGCCCGTCAGTAATCACCTTGAACAGAATGCGGTCAACCCGGGGCTTTTCGCCCCAGTAATAAGGATTCGGAACAAGGGAAAATTCCTCGTCCTTCACGTAGGTATCTAGCATCCAGGGGCCGGTTCCGACAGGCTTTGTAAAGACAATCTCGCCGCTTTCGGACCTTACCGACCCGGGGCTTAGAAAACGTACCGGACGGGGATAGGTAAGCTCGGTGAGGATGGGATAGGCCACTTCCTCGAACACGATTTCAACCGTGTAGTCATCCAGAGCCTTCATTGACGTTACCTTGTTTGACATGAGCGTCGCATGGCGGCTATTGTTGATCCAGCGGTTCATATTGAAAAGCACCGCGTCCGCGTTAAAGTCCGTGCCGTCTGAAAACTTTACCCCTTTGCGCAGATGAAACCGGTAGGTTTTGTTGTCCGGCGCGATGTCCCAGGTTTCGGCAAGTTTGGGAATTATCTTTCCCTCGCCACCGTCCTCCACAAAACCCTCGTAGATCATCTTATACAGAAAATGGGGGCCGCGGTACGACGCCGCGTCCAGTTCGTCAATGCTCCCATCGCGGTAACTCGATAAGAGGATCGCTTTGCTTGGCCCAGGGCCTTCCGCCTTTTTCTTGCAGGCTGCAGCAACAAAGCACACAAGGACAGACCATACAAGCAAAACAACATACAGCTTTTTCTTCATTTTTCACTCCTTACATAATTTTTATAGACCGTAATGACACGCGGCAAAATGCCGGTCAGCTTTCTGTTCAAGCATAGGACGGGCCTCTTGGCACAAAGACTTGGTGTAAAGGCAGCGGTTTTGAAATACACAGCCCTGTGGGGGGATATCTTCATTTTCACGAAACCGCACCAGCTCAGCCTTTCGTTCACGGGGGTTAGCCGGCAGCGTCGCGGCAAGCAGCGCCTGGGTGTACGGATGCAGCGCGCTGGAATTGATGTTGGGCAGAATCTCAACAAGGTTTCCCAGATACATCACCGCGATCCGGTCGCAGATACGGTTTACCGCGGCAATGTCGTGGGAAATAAACAGATAGGTTAAAGAAAGCTCCTTTTTCAGCGAAACCAGGAGTTTAAGAATCTTGTTTTTTATCGCGTAATCCACGCTGGAAACCGCCTCGTCGCATACCACAAATTCAGGATTCAGCATCAACGCCCGGGCAATGCCGCAACGCTGCCGCTGCCCGCCGGACATCTCGTGAGGGTAGCGGCTCAAATAGGTTTCATCCAAACCAACCTTGCGGAGCATACTGGCCATCCATTTTTCTTTTTCATCACCCCCTTCAGCATGGTAATTATCCAAAGGCTCACGCAGAATCTGACGGAGCGTATAGGACGGGTTAAAAGTCTGGGAACTGCCCTGAAACACCATCTGCATACGCCGCCTGAGCGGCCGCATTTGGTTGAACGAATAGCCCGTAATATCCACCCCGTCAAAAACAACGCTCCCTTGCGTAGGCTGTTCCAGCTTCAAAATCAGCTTTCCCAGGGTGGATTTTCCGCAGCCCGATTCGCCTACCAGCCCCAGAATCTCCCCCCGGCGGATGGAAAGATGCACATCCCGCACCGCATACACGACCGGTTTTGCTTTCGGTGTATAGCTTTTATACAGGTTCCTGATTTCAATCAATGCCATGTGTTTTTTCCAGCAGCAATTTGGTGTACTCCTGTTGAGGCGCTTCAAACACCTCGTACACCGTCCCCTGTTCCACAATATGCCCATCGTTTATCACATACACATCGTCCGCCATCTGCGCCACAACGCCCAAATCGTGGGTTATCAGCAGGATACCTATACCCTCATCCCGCAGCCGGGATAATTCCTTCAAAATCGCGGCCTGGGTAGTCAAATCCAGGGAAGAAGTCGGCTCATCCGCAATCAGCACCGCGGAATGAGCAAGCAGCCCCATGGCTACCATGATTCGCTGGCACATACCCCCGGAAAGCTCAAAGGGATAGCTTTCAAGGATTTTGAGGGTATCCCTAAGCCCTACCCGGGACAGTACATCCTGAAACAAGGAAACAGCCTCCCGCCTTTCGAGGGGCTGTCCGCTCCGGCGGTTTACCTCAAACAGATGATCCTTTACCTTGATAACCGGATTTAAGGAGTTGGTAGGCTCCTGAAATATCAGCGCGATCTTTGCACCGCGCACCCGCCGCATATCCCGCTCCGGCAGCGCAAGCAGATCGATGTTTTCCAGTAGGATAGAACCTTTCACCACACGCCCCGGTTTCTCGATTAGGCCGAGTATGGACAGGGACATCACCGATTTACCGCTGCCGCTGCCGCCCATCAGCGCGGTAATCCGCCCTGAATACAGGTCAATATCCACCCCGTCAAGGGCCTTTACCGTCCGGTCTTTCAAATAAAAGTAGGTACTGAGCCCCCGTATCGAGAGGACCGGTTTATCCATTCGCCTCTTCCTTTACAACCACTGTACTGCCGGAGGTGGGAAGCAGCGCGTCGTTAAGCCCCTCTCCCACGAGGTTGAACGCGAATACCGACACCACAATGGCAAGACCCGGCCACAGCATCATCAGCGGATGGGAGGTAAGAAAGGGCCGTGAGTCGTTGAGCATCACCCCCCAATCCGCTGCGGGGGGCTGCGAACCCAGGCCGATGAACGAAAAAGCGGCTACGTGCATGATCACCGCGGCGATCCGCAGGGTAGCAAGCACGATGATCGGAGAAATCGAATTGAGCAGAATATGCTTATACACGATGGTACCGCGGCTGCTGCCTGCTGCTTCCGCGGCCATCACAAACGCGCTTTCCTTGAGCTTCACAACGGAACTGCGTACGATGCGGGCAAAAGGCGCCCACCACAACACCACAAAGACCATGACAATGTTCACAAGGCTCGGCCCCATAACCCCCACAATGGCCAGGGCCAACAAACTGGACGGAAAGGACGAAGCTATGTCCGCAAGCCGCATAACGAGGTTGTCCGCTGCTCCGCCCACATAACCGGCTACAATCCCCAAAGGCAGCCCGATAAGCACCATCAGCGCAGTAGCGGCTACCGCAGTGGCAAGACTCGTCCTTATGCCATAGAGGATGCGCGAAAAAATACATCTACCCAGTTGGTCTGTTCCCATCAAAAAATCCCCGCCCGGCGGCAGCAGCTTCTTGGTTATCGCTACCGCATAAGGATCATGGGGCGCAATCTGTTCCGCAAAAATACCGGCAAGGGCAAAAAGCAAAATCAGCGCCAGCCCCAAAATCGCGGCTTTTTGTTCCTTAAACCGTTCAAGCCATTCTTTTCCCATTTCCTTGTCCTTTATAAGGGGCAAATCCGGGACTTCCCCCTAAAACCCCCAATGCTCGTACCCCGGTGTGGGCATACCTAACCGCGGCAAAACCACGAAGCAGTTTCATTCGATCTGTATCTTTGGGTCAATGTACAGGTAAACAATGTCCAGCAGCAGATTGATCAATATGAATGTTACTGCAACCACCAGAATATAGCCCTGAATGACGGGAATATCTTTAAGCCTTATGCTGTCCACTGCGAATTTGCCGATGCCGTTCCACGAGAATATCGTTTCACAAGCAAACATACCGGACAGGAGTTTTCCAAAATTCACGCCTATAAGGGTTATGCAGGGAAGCATCGCGTTTTTTATCCCGTGCCGTATCAACGTTTCCATTTCGCCAAGGCCCCGTGCCCGGGCCGCCCGCATATAGTCCATACCGCGCACTTTGATCAGGTTTTCCCGCAAGATGCGTAAGTACGTCGCGCCGTTATTGACGCTCAACGTAAAGGCCGGCAGAAAAATGTTCTGCCATTTGTTCCCGGAAACCACGGGAACCAGGCGTAATTTCACTGCAAAGGCGTACAGCAGCATCAAGCCCAGCCAAAAATCAGGTATGGTTGTCCCGCACGCGGAAACAGCGCGGAAAACATGGTCAAACGGGGAATTGCGGTACCGCGTACAGAGCAGCGCAACCGGAAGGGCAAACATGATGGAAATAAGCGTTGCCACAACGGCAAGTTTGAGTGTCGCGGGAAAGCGCCTGAAAATTTCTTCAGTTACCGGCTTTTTGGTTTGAAAGGACCGTCCAAAATCGAGATGCAGCGCCTTTTTCAACCAGTTCAGGTACTGAACAGGGAGCGGCTTATCAAGGCCGAGTTCCTGACGGATAACAGCAAGGCTTTCTTCCGTAACCTCCTGCCCCTGACTCCGTATTGTTATGGATGCAATGTCTCCCTGAGACATATTGCTCAACACAAACGCCAGAATCGAAACGGCAAGCAATACCGGTATCATCTGGAGGATACGGTTCAAAATGAACCTGAAGCGCCTCATGATACAAACGCAGTGGAAACCAGTATGTTCAATTTATTTCCCTATAAACAAAAAAATACGGTTTTCAGCGCGAAAACCCGTTTATAGGAGTTCATCTCCGAAAGTCCATCCCTTCATGGAACGGTAAAAAAGAACGGCATCATGCCGCTAGAGATACAATATACCAAAGCCTTGATTTTTTGTCAAGAGAGGACACACAAATAGCTCCCCCTCAAGCACAACGGAAAACCTTGTCCAAGTGATTGCCCAGAGGGGGACTTGAACCCCCAAGCCCGCAAAGGCACTGGTACCTGAAACCAGCGTGTCTGCCAATTTCACCATCTGGGCGACTAGAATCAGTATACGATATTATAGGGAGGATAGTCAACTAGCATATCCCCCGGTATAGCCTTTTCCGGCATTTTCCCTATCAAATCAGGAAATAGCGGTTTCTAAAGCTACCTCCATCATCCGGGTAAAGGCAGTCTGCCGTTCCTCGGAAGTGGTCTGCTCATGGTTTATAAGGCTGTCAGAGATGGTCAGCAAGGTGAGGGCTTCCCGCTGGTATTTTGCGGCTAAGGTATAGAGTTCGGCGCATTCCATTTCCACTGCAAGACAGCCGAATTGGGCCCAGAGCTTCCATTCCTCTGGATCTTCGGTATAAAATCTATCCGAAGAAACTACCGTACCGACCTTGGGCTGCCAGCCTCGAGAAACTGCCCTATCATAGGCGGTTTTAAGCAAGGTAAAGGAAACGGTAGGGGCAAAGCTTCTTCCTCCAAAACGGATAGGGTTAATCCCTGAATCCGTAGATGCAGCCAGGGCAATCACCATATCCCTAAGCTGCAGATCTTTCTGGATAGCCCCAGCGGTCCCGATCCGGATGGCCCGCTTTACCCCGAAGTCTCTGAATAATTCGGTAACATAGATGGACAGGGAAGGCATCCCCATCCCTGTACCTTGAACCGATACCCGCTTCCCCTGGTACAACCCGGTATAGCCCAACATGTTCCGCACTTGGTTGTATTGACGGGCATCCTTAAGCAAGGTCTCCGCGATGAATTGAGCCCGCAGGGGATCCCCTGGGAGTAGCACCGCTTCCGCAATATCTCCTGGTTTTGCTGCAATATGAATAGACATAAAACCTCCTCGTGTTTTTTCTTTTCAGCATAGGCTATGGGATGCGCTTTGTCAGCCTAGAGATCCTCTAGATCATAGGGGGTCTCCTGGTACACAAAATTAAGCCAGTTAGAGAAGAAGAGGTGCGCATGAGCCCGCCAGCGGACTACCGGCGTTTTGGTAGGATCATCATCAGGGTAATAATTCTTGGGTATTTTTATGGGAATTCCCCGGCTCAGGTCCCGGCGGTACTCCCGGTCTAAGGTGAGGGGATCGTACTCCAGATGACCGGTAACGTATATTTCCCGGCCTTCCCGGGCGGTAATGATAAAAGCCCCTAGGTCCTCGGTTTCAGACTGAATGGTCAGGGCTGGCGTAGCGGCAATGGCCTTTTGGTCGCTTTCAGTATGCCGGGACTGGGGAGCCAGGAATTCATCGTCAAACCCATGGAATAGGATCATCCGCCGTTCATTCACCTTATGGGGAAAGATCCCGAATAGCTTTTGGTCCAGCTCTTGTTTGGGTATGCCGTAGCGGTGATAAAGCCCTGCCTGGGCGCCCCAGCAAATATGCAGGGTGGACCATACATTTTTTGAAGCATAGTCCAATACGGTGGTCAGCTCCTTCCAGTAATCCACTTCCTCAAAGGCCAGGGTCTCCACCGGGGCGCCGGTGATGATGAGGCCGTCAAACCGTTCATGCATGATGCACTCAGAATTGTTGTAAAATCGCTCAAGATGACCCGGAGGAGCGTTGCGGGGCTCGTGGCTTCCCATACGCAGAAAGGTTATATCCACCTGTAAGGGACTGTTACTCAGGAGCCGGAGTAATTGTACTTCCGTATCCAGGGTCGTAGGCATAAGATTGACAATAGCCACCCTCAGGGGCCTAATATCCTGATGCAAGGCCCGAACATCGGCCATAACAAAAACATTTTCCTCTCTGAGGGCATTATATGCAGGTAAGGTGATAGGAATCTTTATAGGCATGAAGGTACTATGCCCCATTTTTGAGAAAAATGCAAGTTACGGTCTGTTGGGATAAGCAATTTCACCTATACCTAAGGAGATTATCACTCCAGCCTTGGTGAGGGTCTCACTCCAGCCTTGGTGAGGGTCTCACTCCAGTTTTGGTGGGAATCTCAATCTAGCCTTGGTGAGGGTTTCATTCCAGCTTTGGTGAGGGCCTCACTCCAGCCTTGGTGAGGGTCTCACTCCAGCCTTGGTGGGAGTCTCACTCCAGCCTTGGTGAGGGTATCATTCCGGCCTTGGTGAGGGCCTCAATCTAGCCTTGATGAGGGTCTCATTCCGGCCTTGGAGGGAGTCTCACTCCAGCCTTGGTGAGGGCTTCACTCCAGTTTTGGTGAGAGTTCCATTCCAGCTTTGGTGAGGGTCTCATTCCGGCCTTGGTGAGAGTTCCAATCCAGCCTTGGTGAGGGTCTCATTCCGGCCTTGGTGAGAGTTCCATTCCAGCCTTGGTGAGGGTCTCATTCCAGCCTTGGTGAGAGTCTCATTCTAGCCTTGGTGAGGGTCTCACTCCAACCTTGATGAGGGGTTCACTCCAGCCTTAATGGGGGTTTCATTCTAGGCTTAGTGAGAGTCTCATTTCAGCTTTGGTGAGGATCTCACTCCAGCCTTGGTGAGGGGTTCACTCCAGCCTTAGTGAGGGGTTCACTCCAGTTTTGGTGAGAGTTCCATTCCAGCTTTGGTTTGGTGAGGGTCTCAATCTAGCCTTGGTAAGGGTCTCACTCCAGTTTTGGTGGGAATCTCACTCCAGCCTTGGTGAGGGTCTCATTCCGGCCTTGGTGAGAGTTCCATTCCAGCCTTGGTGAGAGTTCCATTCCAGCCTTGGTGAGGGGTTCACTCCAGTTTTGGTGAGAGTTCCATTCCAGCCTTGGTGAGGGGCTCACTCCAGCCTTGGTGAGGGGCTCAATCTAGCTTTGGTTTGGTGAGGGGCTCACTCCAGCCTTGGTGAGGGCCTCATTCCAGCTTTGGTGAGGGGTTCACTCCAGCTTTGGTGAGGGTCTCACTCCAATCTTGGTGAGAGTCTCATTCCAGCCTTGGTAAGGGTTTCACTCCAGTTTTGATGAGGACCTTACTCCAACCTTGGTGAGGGTCTCACTCCAATCTTGGTGAGAGTTTCATTCCAGCCTTGGTGAGGGGCTCACTCCAGCCTTGGTGAGGGGCTCACTCCAACCTTGGTGAGGGGCTCACTCCAGCCTTGGTGAGGGGCTCACTCCAGCCTTGGTGAGGGGTTCACTCCAGCCTTGGTGAGAGTTCCACTCCAGTTTTGGTGAGAGTTCCATTCCAGCTTTGGTGCGGGTCTCATTCCAACCTTGGTGAGGGGTTCACTCCAACCTTGGTGAGGGGTTCACTCCAGTTTTGGTGAGGGTATCATTCCGGCCTTAGTGAAGATATTACTCCAGCCTTCAATGGACGTTTTCCGATAAAAAATACCACACCCCATCCAGGGGAATAAGAACCTATCCATCCTTTGTTGAATGTTCCGGCAAACCATGCTGGTTCCAGGTTATCTCATGTCCATCCAGCGCGGAGCTGAAGTCCCGCTTCCTGTTGCTCCGCTTGTATGTTCCCTTGAGTTCCGGCTGGCCCTTCTGCATTGAAGGGCGCTGAGAGAAAAATACGCCCTACCCGCCTTTGATGGCGTCCGCATATTGCGGTCCTATGGTTCCCCGCGGCTAGGACTGGCGCTCACTATCAGCCTCTGTGCCAATCTCGTCAAAATCCCGCAGTTGCGCCTTGAGTATTCCCCATGCCCCATCTTAGCTTTTTTCTAAAGGTAAAATTGCTGTGTTGGGATAAGGTCTTTACAGCCCTGTATTCAAATGAATTCAGAAGAGATACAACCGCTTGCCCATACCCCAAAACCCGGCTGAGGCGGTCAAAGCTCTACCGGTGCTCCCCCAATCCGCCCCTATCTAGCTTACCGGTTTCTCGTGCTTCTCAGCCAGTACGAGCGCCTTCCGGGTATACACCCGCGGTTCTTTGGCGCTCTTTCCTCTCTTTCCCTCTTCGGCCAGAACGCTAGGGGATTATAAGCGAGGAAGGATCACCAAAAAGTGTCCCTGTTCTGCCCATAGGGATGCATCCGCTTCCAGAAACACATTACTCAGTCCAAAAAAACCCCGATCCCAGGGTAGACCTGCTAGAGGCCACTTGAGGCCCTGGCTCCGCAGTTCCCAGGGTCCTGAACCCAGGGGAAAAATCGAAAGGACCCCTCCTGGATGGAGGTTCAGGACCAGCTTCTCCTGAGCATTGAGACAGTATATAGCCTCCGCGCCGGTAAACCAGCGTTGAGGACGGGGTTCCCGTTCAAAAAGGGATCGGATGGCAAACAGATGATCCATCCTCCCGCTGCCCCCGCCGATAAGCCAGGTCTCATCACAGCCCTTTTCCCAGAGGAGGAGCAGGGCCAATTCTGTATCGGTAAAATCCTTATCCTGGGGATACCGCAGGATCCGCTCAGCGGGATACGCCTCAAGCCGCACGGGATCATCCAGGGAATCCATGTCTCCTACAATCCAATTCGGGCTTATCCCAGCCTGCTCCGCTAGGATAAGCCCGGAATCCGCAGCGACCAGGATATCCGCTTCCCTCGCCAGGGCCCTGCACTGCTCTGGTTCTGGACCGGTTCCCCCTATAAACGCAATACCCCGCACCATGTATGAGCCTCCCTTTTCTCACGTGGTCTTAATATAGTATAGTGTTGCGTGATGGGCAAGTTCGCTATTCACCCGGTATTACAGGAAATCGCCGGCATATTTATCCGCCATGGAAAACAGGTGTTTCTTGTAGGAGGGGCGGTCCGGGATCTGCTCCGGGGCCGTCAGGCCCAGGATTGGGACTTGGCCACCAATGCTCTGCCCAGCGAAGTGATCGGCCTGTTCCCCCGGGTAATCCCCACAGGTATCAAACACGGGACCGTTACGGTGCATTTTAAAGGCCGTTCCCTGGAGGTAACTACCTATCGTACCGAATCAGGCTACCACGACGGCCGTCGGCCAGATCAGGTTACGTATGCGGCCCGTATTGAGGAAGATTTATCCCGCCGGGATTTCACCATGAACGCCATTGCCCTCCCGCTCCCTAGAGGGCCTCTGGTAGATCCCTTCAATGGCATTGCTGATATAAAGGGTAAGATTATCCGTGCGGTGGGAAATCCCCAAGAACGGTTTGCTGAAGATGGGCTTCGACCCTTACGCGCGGTTCGGTTTGCCGCTCAGATGGGATTCGAAGTGGAGGAGGCCACCCTGAACGCCATTCCCCAGGCACTAGGGACCACTGAAAAAGTCTCCCCAGAACGGATCCGGGATGAACTGGATAAAATCCTTGCCGCTCCCCAGCCTTCCCGGGCTTTTTTACTCATGGAAAAGACCGGGCTGCTGGAACTCCTCTTTCCAGAACTAGCCTGTTGCCGGAACATTGAACAGAAGGGGTTCCATCGTTTTGATGTGCTGGATCATTCCCTTTTGGCTTGTGATGCCGCTGCCCAGGCCCAGGCTCCTGGGCTGGTCCGGATTGCGGCGCTCCTCCATGATATTGGGAAACCGGTAACCCGGGATCTAGATGCCGCGGGAGTATGGACCTTTTACCAGCATGAGCAGGCTTCTGCTGCACTCAGCCGGGACCTGCTGACCCGCCTCCGCTACCCCAATGCGGTAATTGAGAAGGTACTTCATTTGATTCGGGAACACATGTTCCATTATGAACCACAGTGGAGTGAGGGAGCGGTCCGGCGTTTCATCATCCGGGTGGGGGAAGAAAACTTGGGTAATCTGTACCAATTGAGAAGAGCCGATGCTTACGCGACTACCGGTCAGGACCTTTCCAGAGATTTCCTGCTTCCCTTGATCGCCCGGGTTGATGCGGTATTAGCCAAAAGTCAGGCTTTGTCCCTCAAAGATTTACCGGTTTCAGGAAAGGACCTTATAGCCCTAGGGATCAAACCAGGCCCGCTTATGGGAATAATCCTTTCTGGGCTTCTGGAAGCGGTGGTGGAAGACCCAGCTCTTAATACAAAGGAAAAATTGTTAGAAATAGCAGGGAACCTTAAAGCGCGATACCCTTAAATCCTCGACTATGCTTCAAATTGGCTTATCCCGGATGAACCTCCAGGATTTTGCGCTGCTGTACTGTACGGAGAGAGAGGGATTTGAACCCTCGGTACCCTTCCGGGTACACACGACTTCCAATCGTGCACCTTCGACCGCTCGGTCATCTCTCCCAGAGGTAGCCGGAGAGAGAGGGATTCGAACCCTCGGAACCCTAAGGGTTCAACGGTTTTCGAGACCGCCCGATTCAACCGCTCTCGCATCTCTCCATTTTTATAGCCTGAGGATCAAGGGATTCAAACCTCCGGCCTTAAAATAAGCAACCTTACATTACGTGGACTTTTTTCAAAACCTGATATTTAAAAAGCCTCACGTAACTTTTATGAGTATACTGAGTATGATCGGGGGAGTCAAGCGCTCGCATTGCCTCCTTCAATTCGGAATATGAAATATTGCATAGGGCATCAGACCAGAGAGAGAATCCCGTCAAGCTGTAGCCTGATGTTGGCCGGAAGCGTGGCATACAGGCGAATGAACTCAACAAAGG
>JAISOX010000014.1 GCA_031275325.1 Treponema sp. | reverse complement strand
TGCAGGTCGTTGAAAAACGTGTCCGCGGCGGCTTCGCCCAGATCCGCTTCGATGCCCCGGATGGCAAGGTTCATGCGGCAGAGTTTCCATGTAGTGGGGTTCGAGTCCTGGCCGAAAACGGAAAGGTTGTTGATGTTGCCCCGGGGATGCAAAGCATCCCCATGGTGTTCCACAAACTGCGCGGACTGGACAAACATCCCGCCGGAGCCGCAGCAGGGATCGTAGACCCGGCCGTTGAAGGGCTTGATGATCTCCACCAGGGTTTTTACCACGCAGGCGGGGGTGTAGAATTCGCCGGCCAGCTTGCCTTCCTGTTCGGCGAATTTTCCCAGGCAGTATTCGTAGGCCCGGCCCAGAATATCAAGGGACGCGTTGGGGCCGTGTTTGTGCATGGAAATATTGGTAAAAATATCGACCACTTCGCCCAGGCGGCGTTTGTCCAATTCCGGGCGGGCGAAGTTTTTGGGCAGTATGCCCTTGAGTTTCTTGTTCTCTTTTTCGATGGCTGTCATGGCGTCATCAATGGTCCTGCCGATTTCCGGCGCGTGGGCCTTTGCCGCTATTTTTTTCCACCGGGCGGAAGGGGGGACATAAAAAACCTGCTTTTCGGCGTATGCGTCCCGGTCTTCCTCAAAACCTTCGCCTTCGTCTTTAAGGGCCCGGTAGCGTTCCTCGAATTTATCCGAAAGGTATTTCAAAAAGATGAGGCCCAAAACGACGTGCTTGTACTCCGCGGCGTCCATGTTTCCCCGCAGCACACAGGCGGCGTCCCATATTTCTTTTTCAAAACCTATTTCCACGGTATTCTGAACTGCCATATTGATACTCCCCGTATAGCTTACTATAACCAGGGGCCCTGTTCAACACGAATATACCACAGCAGCGTAACAGTCTAATCGTGAATTGGGGCGCATCAGCCCCTTCGGGGCTGTGCCGCGCGGGGGTTAGGCTCACACCGTACCAGGGCAAGACCCCTGGCTCCCCTGGACAAGCGGCCTGTCATGCCGGGCAAGCCCCCGAATCGTGCGCCGCTTGAAGCAAGGCGCGGCCCCTTCTCTTATTGCCGCGGCCCTACAGGGGCATTAAACCTCATCAAAGCATGTCCCAGATCAATGCCTTAACCTAGAGGAGGCGTCTATGCTTGAAATCGTACCAGTTCCCCCGCCCCTGTATGGAGCCTGGGGAGCCGCGATAAGCTATTACGGGCTCGGTTTCCTGTCTGAGCAGGATAAGGTTCCCTGGATAGCAGGGGTCCTGCTGTTCATGGCCATGCTATGGAGTCTCATGCAGGTCCTCGCCCACAATCCGGCGCTCTTTGGTATGTCCTTGAGGACGTACCAAAGGGTGTACCGGTACAGGGTATATAGCCTTGCCCTGATACTCGGCATGAGTTTGGGCCTTACCGCGGGAAGCCGGATACAGCCGGTCTGGTTCGGCATCCCGGAAGACCAAGTCCAGGGTGTCTATGGGACCCTCCAGGAGGATCCCCGGGCTTTTCATGATCACCGGGGTATGGGATACTTGGCATTGAAACAGGTATCTGGCCCAGGGGGTATCAAGGCGTCTTCAAGAGGAACCTTGCGGGTGTTTTTTCCCCAAGGGACTATCCCCCGTTTACAGACATTCGGCAGGGGGAGCGAAGTGTACCTGGAAGGGGCGATCCTTACCCTGGAACCCAGGACCCAGGCCAGCCCCAACCGGGAAAAGTGTTTCCGTGCCCAGTCGGTCCATCTGCTGGGACCTGCTCCGGCTTTGGAACAGCTCAGGACCCGGGGACGCATGAAACTGATGGAAGGATTCGCGGGAGAGCCCTGGGCAGGACTGGCAGAAGCCCTGCTCCTGGGGGTAAAGGATAACCTGGATACCGCACTCTCCCAAGCATACCAGTACGCGGGGTGTTCCCATATATTAGCCCTCTCAGGGATGCATCTGGCCATGCTCACCGGGGCTCTTGCCTGGTTCCTCAGAAACGTCTTAGGAATCAAAGCCGCAGCCCTGCTGGGAGGGTCCTGCATCATGGTATATGTATATATGGCGGGGAATTTTCCATCCTTGCATAGAGCCGGGATCATGTATTTGCTGGGAACCCTGGCAGTTCTGGGATCCTTCCCGAAACCTAAGGCTTCCTCGCGGGGCATATCCTTGCTGGGTATGGCTTTCTTAATCCAGATCATGGTACGCCCGGAATCAGGCCGGAGCGTCTCCTTCATACTGTCCTATTTGGCCTTGGGGGGTATTCTCTTCATAGGTAAAGCCATCCATGAACGTATCCGGGGTATGATCCCGGAAATCCTCGCCCAGCCCCTGGCCGCATCCCTTGGGGCCTTCATCGCGGCCGCACCAGGAGCAGCCTGGTTCTTTGGATCCTTACGGCCTATGGGAATTCTCGCGGGGCTTATTATCGTACCCCTTACCGCCGTGTTCATGCTGGGCGCGCTGTCCGCGCGGATCCTGCCGGGAAACTATCTTGGGGTAATCCTGACAATCCTGTATGATGTACTCACGCGTTTGGTATCCCTGGCGGCACAGGTCCCGGGGATACCCCTTTCCGATCCCCTGGCCGCGGCAGCGCTGTCTTTGGGGGTATCGGGAATACTCATGTTTTTGAGGTATAGACAAACCTTAAAGAGGAGAAATCTTGCCCCCTTTGATTGATGGGGTTTTGCATACAACCCCTGCCCAGCGTCCCTTGAACTACGATTCTCCCCGGGCGCTTAAAGCCTTCCTGGATGCCCATGGTTTAGGGATGCGGAAAAAATTCGGCCAGCATTTCCTGATTAACCCAGAGGCCCGCAAGAGCCTGCTGGACGCGCTGGACATCGGGCCCGGGGATGGGGTATGGGAGATTGGGCCTGGCTTAGGGGCCATGACCTGGGGCCTCTTGGAACGAGGGGTCCGGGTAAAGGCATTTGAGCTAGATCCGGGGTTTATCAGGGTATTAACTGATTTTTTTGGAGCGGATCCCCGGTTTTGTCTCGTGCCAGGAGACGTACTTAAAACATGGCCCCATGCCGGGGAAGAGGGGTATATGCTGGGAAACCTTCCCTATACCATTGGTTCCCGGTTGTTAGGGGCTTTCATCGAAGGAAACCGGTTTTTTAAGCGGATGGTGGTACTGCTGCAACGGGAACTGGTCCAGCGTCTGAGGGCAAGGCCCGGTTCAAAGGATTACTCGTCTTTTTCCGTGCTTTGTACGTCCGCTTACACCATTAAGCCCCTTCATATCGTGAAGGGTTCTTCCTTTTATCCGGTTCCCCATGTGGATTCCCAGGGGATCAGACTTGATCTCCGTACCGATGTGGATCCCCGGGCCTATCCCCCTGGTTTTAGACCCCTGGTGAGGGGACTCTTCGCTTCCCGGCGGAAGACCATTACCCATAACTTATACAACTTTGTGGTTTCTTATATACTCGCTCCCCAGGGAGTACCCCCAGGCGCAGAAGCGGCGCATATCACTGAGGAGGCGCTGAAGCGCTGTGGTATACCGGGGAATAAACGGGCCGAGGCATTGGGGCTTGAAGCGTTTGCCGCCCTGGCCGCAGTATTAGAAGGCATTAAAAACCGTGAGGCGGTTTCAAAAGGATCAATCCCTTGAAACCGCCTCACGGAGCAATTATTTATAGAAGAGGCTGTTTCAAAACTTCAGTTTTTGGAACAAGCTCAGAAGATAGGAGAAGAACCGGGTATGGCTATCATTGATGCAGTGGAGCGTATACGGGAACGGATAGAGGAAGCCTGTATCCGTTCTGGCAGGAACTGTGCTGAGATTCAGCTCATGGGGGTGTCGAAGTTTCAGGGCATAGGGAACATCGAGAAAGCCTGGCACGCGGGAATCCGGCTTTTTGGGGAAAGCAGGGTACAGGAAGGGGTTGAAAAATTTATCCCCTTTAAGCGGCAGCATCCTGAAACAGAACTGCACCTCATCGGCTCCCTCCAGCGTAATAAGGTAAAGGCTGCGGTCTCCCTTTTTGAGGGTATTCAGTCAGTGGATCGGGAGGCGCTGATCACTGAACTGGGGGTCTGGACCACGCAGCGGGATAAGCCCTTGGGGATACTCTTAGAGTTCCATACCGGGGAGGAAACGAAAAGCGGTTTTCCCGATGAGGAGCATCTATACCGGGCCGCGGAAAAGGTCCTCTCCTATCCAGGGCTGGTCCTGCGGGGGCTGATGACCATAGCCCCTTATACCGATGATAGGGCGCAGATTCGCGCCGCGTTCCGGTCCCTGGTTTCAGCCCGGGATAAACTGGCCTCCCGTTTTCCTTCTTGTGATTGGTCCTGCCTTTCCATGGGCATGTCCCAGGACTTTGAAATTGCCATCGAAGAAGGATCCACCTTGATCAGAATAGGAACCGCGCTATTCGGGGAAAGGGACCTATGAAGCGGATCCTGCCCCTGGTCCTGGGTTTGTGCGGGCAGATGCTTTTACCGGTCTATGCCCAAACAACCACTACCCCTGCGCAGCAGGCCACCGCGGCCTTTGATACCACTGGTTTTCCTCAATGGGTGAAGGATCTCCGGCGGGGGGAAATCATCGCTTTCGGCTCCTTTCCCTTTGCTATGCTTTTCGCCACCACCCTCGTGGATACCTATCGCAGCGGCACTCATAATTGGGATACCCGCTATGCCCCCTGGCCCGTGAAGGCCGCAGGCGCGGTAGATATGACCAAGGATGAGCAGATCCTCACCATTACCGTGGCCGCGACCAGTTCGGCGGCAATAGCCCTGATTGATTTTTTTATCCAGCATTATAAAAGAACCAAACAAGCCAAGAAACTCAAGGAACTGCCTGCTGCAGAGGTTCCGATCATCATCAGAAAGCCTTTAGCCCAGGAAAATCAAGAAGCCGCGGCTGAGGCGGAGGTTCCCTGAATGCCTTCGTATAGCGGTATTGTAGCAGCCCTTCCCGGTCCTTTACGGCTTGACCGGTATGTGGCGGAGTATCTCCAGGCGCTTACCCGTTCACAGCTTAAATCCAGGGGTTTAGGGGCAAAGCTGAATGGAAAAGCGGTAAAACGTTCCCGGCTGGTGAGAAACGGGGACCGGCTGGATCTTACCTGGGCGGATCCAGAACCCAGGGACCTGCTTCCTGAAGATCTCCCTTTGGAACTTATCTATGAAGATGAACAGGTGGTGGTGGTGAATAAGGCCCAAGGCATGGTGGTGCATCCCGGTGCAGGGAACTACCGGGGAACCCTGGCCAATGCCCTCCTGTTCAGGCGGCTCCAGCGAGGCGGTTTGGAGGCCGGTGAAGCCTTTCGGCCCGGGATTGTGCATCGTTTGGATAAAGATACCTCCGGGGTGATCATTGCCGCATATACGGATCAGGCGCTGGCCTTTCTCTCAGACCAATTCAAAACCCGGAAGGTGCGAAAACGCTATGGGGCATTGGTGCGGGGTTCCTTAGCGGTCCCTTCTGGTTCCATTGAGACCCGTATCAGACGGGATCCCCGGGACCGGAAACGGTTCACCGTTTCCCAGGACCAAGGCAAGATCGCCCTCACCCGTTACCGGGTAATCCGGTCCTGGGGAACCCATTCCCTGCTGGTACTGGGGCCTCAAACCGGCCGCACCCACCAGCTCAGGGTGCACATGCGCCATATTGGGCATCCTATTCTGGGAGATCCCCTCTATGGCATAGGGGATCCTTGTTTTCCCGGACTAAGCCTCATGCTCCATGCCAAGAGCCTGAGCATCCTTCTGCCTGGGGATCAGCAGCCCCGGACCTTCAGAACCTCCCTTCCGCACCGGTTCCGGGATATAATAGCGTTGTCCGGAAACTGAAGTTTCCGTTGAATCGGTTCGCCAGCTTCCGCTTAAAAATAACGTGAGTTCGATGAAATCTAAAGAGCTTTCTCTTTGTCGAAGTTACCTGTCTTAGGGAACTCCCTAGAAGCCTTAGGGAACTCCCTAGAAGCCTTAGGGAACTCCCTAGAAGTCTTAGGGAACTCCCTAGAAGCCTTAGGGAACTCCCTAGAAGTCTTAGGGAACT
>JAISOX010000115.1 GCA_031275325.1 Treponema sp. | reverse complement strand
TAGTTCCTCCTTAACATCCTTCCCGGAGGGAAACAGCCCACGACTGTCCGGCCCCTCCTGGGGGTAGGTATAAAAAATGAGGACCCCCCCTATCCGTGCCGCGGACAGGTGAGGGCCCTCAAATTTATTCAAATCCTTAGAGAAGAGAGAAAAACGAGAAAAATATGAGAAAAAAGACGGATTTTCCGGTTTTACAGAAAAAAATGAGGAGCAAATAGAGAAAATAGATGCATTTAAAGGGTTTTCAGCGCTGTATAATAGACCTACATGGGGGGGGGTACTATAGGAATAAACGCAAACCTGCTCTGGTATTTCATTAGAAAACCTTCACCCTTTTTTTAACCGCTTTCAAAGTGCGGCTGAACATAACTTATCCTATAGTACATCCCGCTGATTTTTTTGTCAAGAATAAAATAGCATTTTTCTTTTAATTAAAGAGCGTACTATCTCTAGCAATCGAATAATTATTGCTGAATAATTTTGAGGCCCTGCGATGAGGGGCCTTATTCTAAACCCCTGGGTCCCCAAAAGCGGGTCAAATGTACCCAGTCAGACAAACCCATGACCCAGCCTGTATACCGGACGGGCTATTTGGTACAATGACCAAGTCCTTCAGTACAACAAACGGGCCATTAGTTGTACTGGATGGGCAGGCCCCGGGAAAAAGGGCCTTGCGGCTCTCGTTACTAATCCTCGCTCCACCCATGACCTAGTTCCCCATGTTCATCAATAGTTGTTTCAAAGGGAACATTTTGCAGATCAAATTCGTCTTTTACCAGCGCTTCTATGCGCTCATGTATCCAACTGCCGCACATTAATTTGTTTCAATCCACCCGCTCACATGAAGCGCGACAGCGCCTTTACAGTGGGGTATACCCCTTGGGGCGTAAAACTGGGGGCGCGGGGGATTTGTTCCCCCGCATACGATACGCTTTCAAGGAGAAATCTTCAATACCCCGCCGCAGAGCGGGGATTTTTTATTCAAAAATCTATTACTAATTTATTTGGACAGCGTCTCTTGGTATATCACTGCCGTCAATTTTTTTAAGTACAAAGGGATTCCCATTTTTGCTTATAGAAATTTTTGTATATAAAGTTAGATCATATGTCTCTGTTTCACAATTTATCTTTAATACTGCGTTAAAACCTTGGGTCTGACGGGCCTTCGTTCCTTCGGGTTCCGTTCCGCGTCCGCTGCGCGGAAGTAAGGCCCGCCGGGGCGGGCTTTTTTGTGGTTTTTTCTTGACAAAGGCGGGTTCCGGCTTGACAAAGGCAAACACCGGCTTTGCTAAGGCACGCTTTGGCTTATTAAGCCGTCGCCCGGCTTTGCTAAGGCAAAAGCGGTCTTGACTAAGGCAGGCCCCAGCTTTGCTAAGGCAAGGACCGGCTTAACAAAGGCAGGGGACGGCTTTATCATGGGAATATCCCATAAAACAAAGGGAAATGCCAAAAAGCCCTCCCTAAAGGCCGCGGGAGGCAAGGCAAAATGTCCCGGAACAAAGATTTCATTAAGGCGGATTTTGCCGGCCCTAGCCGCAGGCCTTAGGATGCTTTGCAAAGCCCTTATTCGGGCTGCAAAAACGCCGTCGGACCGTAAGTTCGCATACAGCCGGAATATCGCCCCACGTGGTTGACCGCACGGTTCAACCGTACCCAGGGTTGTTCGGAAACTGAAGTTTCCGAACAACCCTATTAAACTATAAACCATTACCTCACTTGCCCTCCTGCTCAACCGGTTCTATCGACCTGGTTGGCCCCCATAGGGCGTCCCGTAGCACAGGCTAGATACGCATTTCCCGGTTAAAGGGTTTACC
Source organism: Treponema sp. (assembly GCA_031275325.1). Classification (GTDB taxonomy): domain Bacteria; phylum Spirochaetota; class Spirochaetia; order Treponematales; family Breznakiellaceae; genus JAIRLU01. The sequence goes on along the minus strand of JAISOX010000115.1, from coordinate 7,063 downwards.
CAGGGCTGCAGGGCTCATGTGCTGGTTCTTCCGAGCGAAGGCAAGCACCACGATGACCGTGAGGTACGGCAACATCACCGCAAATTCATAAGGAAAATTGATCCCCTGCCCTTGTATGGCTAATTGAAAGGACTGGGCAAGGCTGAAAAGGAGCGCTCCCCCCATGATCTTCACCGGACTCCAATGGCCGAAGTAGACCAGGGCAACGGCAATAAAACCCCGGCCGGCAATCATGGAATCGCTGAACATCTTGGCTTGACATAGGGACAGATAGGCTCCGGCAAGCCCGGCCATGGCGCCTCCCACTGCCAGGGCCTGGTAGCGGACCTGGTTGACGTGAATCCCAATCGAATCCGCGGCCCGGGGATAGGTGCCCACTGCCCGAACCTGGAGACCCCAGGGGGTTTTGAAGAGGAGGTACCAGGTAAGGGGTACCATGAGAAAGGCCAGGTATACCAGAATGTTGTGGTTAAAAAGGATCGGCCCCAGAACAGGGAGTTGGGAAAGCAGGGGGATGGGAGCTGCGCCAATGCCTGGCACACTCTGGGTTCCGCCGACGAAATGCCGAAACAAGGTGCCTGCCGTACCTACGCCGAACATCTGTAAGCCGATACCGGCAATCCCCTGGGGCGCCCGGAAACTGACCACCGCCGCGCCGAAGAACAGCCCCAAGAGGGCCCCTGCAGCAGCCGCGGCGATAAGTCCCAGCAGGTTAAAGGCTCCGGGGGTAGCTCCACCGTGGCCTGCCATATAGGGGATGAAGATACCAATGAAGGCGCCTATAGCCATGATGCCTTCGCAACCGAGATTGAAGATCCCTGCCCGCTGGTTCACCACTTCACCCAACGCGGCAATCAAGAGGGCTACTGAAAAGGGTACGCTCAGGGAGAGGATGTTGATGATGAAGCTCATGCCAGGGCCTCCTTTTTACCGGTTAGGGCTTGGTAACTGCGCCAACACCGTTCCATGAGATAGGGGTTGGATACGATCATCTTGGCCGCTACGATCACCAGGATGATGATCCCCTGCAATACCTGCACCATGTTGGCAGGGACCCCCACCATCCGCTGGGTCATGTCTGCTCCTACGATGAGGAGGCCAAAGAAAAACGCCGCAGGGACGATTCCTGCAGGATGGAGTCCTCCGAAGAGGGCCACCACAATACCGCTAAAACCATACCCGCCGGTGATGCCTTCAATGGCCCGGTGATGTACTCCGGCAATCTCCACTGCGCCTGCAAGCCCTGCCAAGGCGCCGGAAATCCCGATGGAGATGATCATGTACTTGGCCACGTTGATGCCCCCGTATCGAGCCGCCCGATCCTGGGCGCCGACAGCGCGCATTTTGTAACCAAACGCGGTTTTCCACAGGAGCAAGAAAACCACCACTGCCAGCACGAGGACGATAAACACCCCTGTATGCAGGCGGGTTCCCTGGATGATCCGGTCGAGCCAGATTGAACGGGTTAAGCGCATAGACTGGGGAGTACCGCTCCCCATGGTAAGCTCCGCCGGGTCGAGCAGCGGCCCCCGGAGGCAGAACGTGTATAATTGGGCCGCGATATAGTTGAGCATCACCGTGGAAAGGAGTTCGCTCACCTCAAGTTTTGCCTTGAGGAAACCGGGTACCAGGCCCCAGATCCCGCCTCCCATACATCCCGCGAGGAGGACCAAGGGCAGCAGCAGCGGCCTGGGCAGGTCCGGCAGGAATAGGGCCGTGGCAGTGGCCGCGAGAATACCCATCCCCATCTGCCCCTCAGCCCCGATATTGATGATCCCGCTCCGGTAGGCCACGGAAATCCCCAAGGCGATGATGGAAAGGGGGATCGCCCTGAGCATGACCTCTGCAATGAGGGACAGGTTTTTCAGCGGCTCCGTGAGGATCACCCGGTAGACCCGCAAAACATCCGCGCCTATGGCCATGAGGACCACTGCGGCCATGAACATCGCCACCAAGGCCGCTAATAGGATGATGGCGATTTGGTACGCGACTTTAAACTGTTTAGACATCTTTTACTCCTGCCATGAGCATACCCAGATTTCGCCGGTTCGCTTCTTTACGCGCTAGGATCCGCTGGATATGGCCTTTAAAAATCACCGCAATACGGTCTGAAAGGTTCATAATCTCCTCCAACTCCTCAGAAATCAGCAGAACTCCGATCCCCTCCCGCCGCTTTGCCAGTAATTGCTTATGGATAAACTCTGCCGCGCCGAGGTCAAGCCCCCGGATGGGATAGACCGCGATGAGGAAGCGGGGGTTCCGGGTCAGTTCCCGGGCGAGAATGACCTTCTGAATGTTCCCGCCGGAGAGGGCTCCTGCAGCCACTTGGGTACTGGGGCTGCGGATGTCGAATTGCTGTCTCAGGGTTTCCGCAGTACTATTGATGACCTGCTGTTTGAGGAAATTATGACGGGAATAGGGTTCCCGGGCGACGTCCTTGAGAATGAAGTTTTCTTTGATGGAGAAACTAGGGACGATCCCCTCAATATTACGCTCCTCAGGAATATACCCCATACCCTTCCCGATGACATAGGCCGTTGAGGTGTTGCCCAGGCCGGTATTATAGAAGGTAATGGTACCGGACTCTATCTTCCGCAGGCCGTTGATAGCTTCGGCAAGCTCTTTCTGCCCATTGCCGGAAACCCCGGCCAATCCCACAATCTCCCCAGCCCGGATTGAGAGGTTAAGCTGGTTCAAGGCAAGAAACCCCCGGTCGCTTTTCACGCAGAGGTCCTTAATCTCCAAGACCGGCTCTCCGGTACAGGGCTTTTCCGTGTTCTGGGGAAGCTCCACCTCGTGCCCGGTCATAAGCGCGGCAATATCTGCCGGCGAATGGTCCGCGGTGTTCCCTTCAAACACCACGGCCCCGTGGCGGAGAATCGTAACCTTGGTGGAGAGGCTTTTAACCTCCTGGAGCTTATGACTGATGAAAATGAGGGAAAGTTCCTGGGTCATCCGTTTCAGCAGCGCGATAAGCTCATCGGTTTCCTGAGGGGTGAGGGCGCTGGTAGGTTCATCCAGAATGAGAAACTTCGCCCCCAGGCACAGGGTCTTGACCAGTTCAACCCGCTGCTGTTCCCCCACAGAAAGCTGCCAGATATACGCATCGACATCCACAGGCAGGCCGTAATGCTGAGAGATCTCCTCGATCCGGGATCGGATCATGGCTGTATTGAGCTTCAGGGGATTCCAGGCCTGCCGGTATCCTAAGGCAATGTTCTCCAACACGGTCATGTTCGGAACGAGCATGTACTGTTGATGGACCATCCCCAATCCTGCGGCGATGGCGTCTTTCGGGGTATGGAACCGTACTTCCTCATTATTGATGAGGATCCGCCCCTCATCGGGCTGGTACAGTCCCATGAGGATGTTCATCAAGGTGGTTTTTCCTGCGCCGTTCTCCCCTACCAGGGCAAGGGCTTCGCCCTCTCCTACACTCAAGGAAATATCATTACTAGCCAAGATACCGGGAAACCGTTTGGTAATATGCTCGATACGCAGACTGGTAATGCGTCCCGTATAAGAATCCATGGGTAGTACCTCACTTATAAGCTATTGTTGGTCTAAGCTATGCTACTATAAAACCCTTAGAAGTATTGTGTCAAGATAAATTTTAAGCATATTTATACAAATATATGGCAATTACCATCATAAATATACAAACTAATGGTCCAGGCATTACAAGTTAAAACCATACCAAATCTATGTTCTGGTTCACCATGATTTTTAGTTGTAACCCTTTTCGTGAACGTGGGGGCTGTGAGCCACAGATTCATATACCTCGCCCCGGCCCCTTACGGTCCACCCGGCCGTATTACCCCATCCGCGGCCATACCCTTGCTGCGATGCGGCGTACCGTTCTTGGGCGGTTTTCTGGGTTTGTCTCTGATTGGCGTTCTGCCCAGTGGTGGGAGACTAAGCCGCGGAGGGCCATTCGCTTATTCCCGGTAATTCGGGATGTGCTGTTTCTTACCCTGCTGCCATGGGGTTCTTAGGACGCTCCCTTTCCAGGTAACCTTGAGCCTGCAAAAACCCAGGATGGTGAGTACGGTAAAATACAAGGGGGTAAAGACCACTTGTATGAGGTACATCGTCCTTTTGGGGGGGAGAGCGGATCCGAACAGCCTCAGGGTAGCCAGGGTATTCATAAGCATAGCAAACAGGACCGCTGCGCTCAGCGGCCATAGCGAAGGAATAACAGGCAGTACGAACAGAGCGAGCATACCCATGGAGATGGTGATCATGAGCACCCGGAAATTAAACCGGGTGGCAGGATCAGGGCTGAATAGGCCCCCGTTGTTCCAACGAAGGGCCTGGTTTGTAAAGTCCTCCCAAGAATGTTCTACCCCGGTCATAACAAAAACCTCTTGGCCAAAAGCTGAACGGATCTGATAGGCGGAACAGTCCCGGATCCGGGCGATGAGGGCCGCATCCTCGGTAGGAGAGACCGGCACCATAGCATATCCCCCAATGGATCGAAGCGCCTCCTCCCTAAGGATAAGGTTATTACCGAACCCTCCTCCTGCAGCCCCAATACCGGTGGAACCTGCAAGATACATATACCGTACTGCATGATCGAAACACTGGTACTGGTACAGGAAGCCCGGTTCCTGGGAGCATTTAAACACCGGTCCGATGGTAAGCCCTACCTGGGTATCCCCCATCCGGGCCAGCATGGAACGGATCCAGGTGGGAGGCACATGGCAGTCTGCATCGGTAAAAAGCAGGAATTCCCCGGACGCCGCGGCAATACCCTTCCCCAGGGCATACTGCTTGTAGTTTGGCCCGGGGTTTTCCTGCAGGGTGATAATCTGAACCGTTCCTGCAGGAAAAGTACCGGCAAATCCCCAGAGGATTTCCGGGCTTGCATCGGAAGAACGATCATCAATAAAGATGAACTCCGCGCCTGGATACGCTTGTACTGCAAGGCTCTGAAGCAGATCAGGCAAACAAAGCTGTTCATTATGAACCGGGATAATCACCGAAACCTTGGGGAGCGCGGCCTGAATCGTAGGTCCCTTGGGGAAAAATCCCTGGGCGCAGGCCCGTCTATCCCGTTGCCATGCCGCCAAAAGCCCGATCATCAAGGCGATATGGAGCCCGATAAAGACCACGGCAAAGCCCACCCGGAACAGTCCATACCAAAGCTGGAGCGTCATGGGCGGGGCGGGCCTATGTCTGTTCTAAAGGCCATGCCTTCAAAGCTGATCGCCCTCATACCCCGGTATGCCCGTTCCCAGGCGTCTTCCGGGTCAGTACCCCAGGCAGATACTCCCAGAACCCTGCCTCCAGCGGTATACAGGCTGGACTTATTTTCCCCATTTTCCCCATTTTCCCTGTTTTCCTTTTTTTCCGCTCCGGCGATGAAAAGCAGGGCTCCGGTTTGGGAGAATGCTTCCTGATCCAGACTGATGGGATAACCTGTCTGGTAAGCGCCTGGGTAACCTGCAGCCACCGCAACCGGCGCGCAGACCGCGCCTGCCTTCCATTGAAGGGGAAAATCCCGGAGCCTTCCCGTGAGGATGGCGTCGCAGAGCTTGGCCAGATCGAAATCCATCAAGGGGACCAGCGCCTGGGTTTCCGGGTCCCCCAGGCGCACATTGTATTCCAAGAGGGAACAAAGGGTATCCTGGACCATAAGGCCGAAGAAGATGAAACCCCGGTAATCCATACCTTCCTGTTCCATGCCCCGGAGGCTGGGTTCCAAGATGGAACCACGGAAGTCCTCTGCAGCAGCCCCGGAAAAATCCGGAACCGGCGCGATGGCCCCCATACCCCCGGTGTTCGGCCCCTGGCCGCCTTCAAAACGGCGCTTGTGATCCCGGGCCGCCATAAAGGGCAGGATAGTTCCCGGTTTGCCCGGTACCACGCTCACCGCAGCCAAAACCGATACTTCCTGACCTGAAAGAAACGCCTCCAGGACCACCGCCTTACCGGCATTTCCGAGGCTGCCCTCTTGCATAAAGGATCTCAGGGTTACTGCTGCCTCAGCATACTGCTCAGCGATAACCACCCCTTTCCCTCCGGCAAGGCCATCGGCCTTTATGACCAGAGGATGATCCGTCTGTTTAAAATGTTCCGCGGCATAGGCCAATGCCTGGGCATAATCCGAAAAGCTCTTGCTCTGGGCAGTACGGACCCCGTACTTTTCCATAAAAGACTTAGAAAAAACCTTACTCCCTTCAAGCCGGGCAGCGTTTTTATCTGGTCCGATGATGGCTAACCCGCCAGAGCGGAACCGGTCAACTATGCCTGCGGTCAAGGGCGCTTCAGGGCCTACCAGGGTAAGGGCGATCCCGGTCTGCCGGGCAAAAGCATAGAGGGCTTCCTGCCCTTCTTCGGAAGCGATAGTTCCAGGGATCCGCAGGTTTTCGCATTTTCCTTCGGCTTCAGTACCCCCGTTTCCCGGGGCCGCATATACCCGTTTGACCTGCTCTGACTGGGCTAATTTCCACGCTAAGGCGTGTTCCCGGCCTCCAGAACCGATGACTAATAGTTTCATAATACCCCTGTCCTTTGCAGGGATTATTGTACCTCAATGGGCTTGGGCATTCAATGGGTCTCCCTTATCCGCCAGGGCGAGGGCATATAACAAAGATGGGGAAGGAGGTATACATGGCATGGAGTACCTAAAGAAATCGAAACCTGTTTTATGTAGTGAGTACGGGCGATTAAAGAGCGTATTTTGATAGGTTGGATTGCTCCGCGCCCAAGAAGCGGGAGCGTAGCCTTAGTCAGGGGGCAGACATAGCCTTAGTCAGGGGTTAGACATAGCCTTAGTCAGGGGGCAGACATAGCCTTAGTCAAGGGGCAGACATAGCCTTGGTCAAGAGTTAGACATAGCCTTAGTCAAGGGGCAGACATAGGCTATGTTAAGGATCAGACATACACGCAGAGGGAGGAGCAAAACAGGGCCTTTCCTGCAATCATGGTTCCCAACTTTTGGATGAGACGGATAGGCTGCTCTCCAAAAGGGTTTCATGGACACTGGTACAGGGAACGGACCTGAGATAAGGCCGCTGCCCAGGATTGGGCAGCGATACCAAAGGCCACCGAAACATTG
>JAISOX010000003.1 GCA_031275325.1 Treponema sp. | reverse complement strand
CCCAGAATGAACAAAGGGGGGGTCTTTCATCCTACGGTTCATCCTTCTCGACCCAGAGGCTTCCCAGGTATAGCCTGATCCAGGCGTTTCCCCTTAAAAAGGAGTGAGCCGCTCTTACCCGTATCACCTCTGTAACAGGGCATCCAAGTCAAGTTCTGCTGCAATACAAGGCACCGTAATACCCCAGTTCTCCAGCACTTCAGGATGCACTTCTCCAAATACGCCGACAGGCTCGGCCCGGTACCGGATCGCCGCCCCGCGGCCTGGAATGAACCGGGGGTCTTGAGACTCTTCTAGGGTGTATTCCCGGGTAATATAATAGAACAGGGTCTGAAGCTGCCCTGCGGCGGTGTTGAAGGTAGCGTCCTTATCCGCGGTGAGAAAACCCAGGTATTGCCGGGTACCAGTGCCATCCTTTTCTCGATCCTCCCGGTAGGCCACCTTGCCGATCTCGAAGATCCGGTGGGGATACCCAGAATGACCTGACACAGCCTCACTCATTAAGAGGGAAGCTACTATCCCGTCCCGGACGTATTCATAATGCTCGGACATGGGATTGGCAATGCGGATTATCCTGCTTCCATCCCCGCGCATCTTATCCACCAGGTCCTTTCGGGAACCCAGGTAGTTGTAGATCATCTCCTGGTACCCCATACCCACAAAAATTGCTTTCACCTCACGGCTAAAAGAGGTAATCGGGGTAAGCCTGCCTATGGTGAAATCCCGGGGCCGTTCCGGGGTAAAGGTACTGAGCCCCCGGCCAATCATCACGTCTTCAGCCACATCCGCGGCATGGAGAAAATCGTTCCGGTATTCTGGAGGATAGAGCCAGATACCCCCGGTCTCCCCTGGCGCGTCCTGTTCACGGCCCTGCCCCTGTTCAGCCCGGCATCCCATCCGTTCCAGCGCGGCAATGCAGGCGGTTCCATCCAGTTCTTCTCCCAAAAGCCGCTGTATCCGTCCCAGAGAACAGAAAACCGGTTCTTGAAAATAGTAGGGACTGGTAAAGGCGCGGCCAAAGGGGGTATCGTAGGCATAGACCACCCCTACCGGCTCAATGGCGTAGCCCTGATCCGCCAGATCACAGGCCATGATAGATGCCGCGAGGCTTACCGAAGGCATATCCGTGCCGGTGATTTCAACGAAGAGATCCCTATCCCCCACGTGTACCGCGCCGAGGTCTGCGGAATTGATGATCGGCGGATAGGATAGTATGGCCCCTGCCGCATCGATCAGGAGGGGATGCAGGGGTTCATGCTCTTGGATAAAGGCGTATTCCTTGCCCTTAGGATGCTGCTTGAGGATCTCCCTCAGGGTGAGGGGTACGTCCCATTGAAGGGGGATAAAGGATACTGCGTCGGGCTCCACCGCTTTATACGTGATAGGCCAGGTAATGGCAGCAATCCGGTACAAACCCATGGAGATCGTCCGGCGCTTACGCCCAAAATTCCAGGCCAGCTTTTCTTGGGTCTGGATCATATCCCTAAGGGCCGCATCGGTGATCTCCTTCCCCGCGGCAATGAACCCGGCTAAGTAAGGCCGTACTCCTTGGACGCTGGCCTCTACCAGTACCTGGCGCCGGGCCTTTTGCCGGTTCCCCGGAGATGAGAAAAAGGGGTACTCCGGCCGCGGCCCCCCCCGGTAGATCCGAATCTGCCGGGCGCAGCCAGCAGTACCCCAAAGATCAGGTCTATTGGTATCGTTGAGTTCGATTTTGAGGGTCCGTTCCGCTGGGGGGAGGTGTTTATCTGAATCTTCGTCCAGTTCCGCTTTGGCGCAGGTGAGGGCCGTTTCAAGAGCAGCCCGTGGATCCTCCCCGGTTTTTGGAATATCCCCATAGGCCAGCGCATAAAACACAGCTTCGTTTACTTCAATTTTAGGCATGTTGTTGTTCCTGTAATGGTATCAGTATAGACCTGCAGGGCAGTTTGATCTACCGCTTAACCGGTTAAAGGCTCCGCAGGCTTGGAGGGGAAAACCCCAATTCCGCGAGGGCTGTTTCAGCTTCTCCAATTTCATCATAGGCTTTGGTTTCATGGGCATAGATGATCGAATTTTCATGGCCTTTTCCAAGGAGGAGGACCAGATCCTTGGGCCGGGCCAGGGAACAAGCCTTCCTGACGGCTTGGGGCCGATCAGGAATCAGAAACAGATCCTCTCCCTCCTTTGCCCCGGAAATACCCTGGGCGATAGCTTCCAAAATCGCCATGGGGTCTTCCCCGCGGGGGTCCTCGTCCGTAAGCACCAGCAGATCCGACCATGCCGCGGCAATCCGGCCCTGTTGAGCTCGTTTCGCGGTGTCCCGTTCTCCTGCAGAACCAAAGAGGCTGATGATCCGGCCTCCCCGGGCGTCCAGCCGTTCCCGCAGGGGCGGAAATATGGCCTGAAATGACGACGGGGTATGGGCATAATCCACCACCACCTCAAAGGGCTGGCCCCGCTGAATCGTCGTCATCCGGCCCCGTACCGGCTTGAGGCTGGGAACCAAAGGGACCAGCTCTTGGACCGGTATGGAGAGGAGTTCCGACAGGGTTAAAAGGCTGATAAGCACGTTCCCTGCATTAAAGGCTCCAGGAAGCTGATCCCGTATATCCAGGATAGCGCCGGTTTTCCCAATACAGACTTCGTACCAATTCCCCCGTGGGTTGCTGGAGATCTTTTTCAGGGTAATATCCGCTTCAATACCTCTGGTACTGCAGGTATAGGTGGTATGTTTGGTGGATCCCGCAAAATACACTGCGCTGGGATCATCCGCATTGACTACTCCAAAAGAAGGAACCCTATGGAAAGGCTTGCCAAGAGGGATCCCTTGGGGCATGGCTTTATGGTGATCGAACCGATCCAGGGCTTGGAATAACCTGACCTTATCCTGCCGGTACTGTTCCCAGGTCCCGTGAAATTCCAAATGTTCCTGGGTTACGTTGGTCATCACTCCCACATCAAAGGCCACATCGCCCAAACGGTTGGTCCGGGAGGATAATCCATGGGAACTTGCCTCAAGGATCGCATATTCCCCCCCATGATCACGAATATCCCTCAGGACCTTTTGCACTCTCGGAGCTTCCGGGGTGGTCTGATGTTCAGGATTCCACTGCTCACCGGTTCCGTCACTGTACTGTACCGTAGAGATAAACCCTGCCTTCTTTCCTAAAAACCGCAGAAGCTGGTAGATGAGGTACACCGTGGTACTCTTGCCTTCAGTGCCCGTTACCCCAATAACGCAAAGCTGCCGGGAGGGGAACTCATAAAAGGCGTCCGCCACAGGACTCATGGCAAACCGGGAATCCTCCACCTGGATATACCGGATCCCGTGCTGATACTCCGGTAGTTCATGTTGATGGATAATCACCTGAGCCCCTCGCTGGACCGCGTCAGGGATGAATCTATGGCCGTCTATATGGAGTCCTGGCAGGGCAAAATAGAGGTTTCCCCTGCTTACGGTACGGGAATCATAGGCTAAACCCGTAACCAGGGGATCCATCCTGGGGAACAGGGGAGCGGCGCCTATACAGCCGGCTCTTTGGGCAGTTTCCGGGGTAAAAAAATGAGATAACAACCGTTCCATACAAGGTAAGTGTAGTTCCAATAAAGGCCCGGGTAAACCCCCCAGGGGGGTTTAATCAGGGCAACAGCACTTACTTTTCAAAGCCGGGAAACCGCCAAAAACCTGAAGAATTTTTAACCGCCATGGTGAAAAATACGAATAAGATGTGTGAATCAATGCTTTTTTTCCTTCCCTTTTCGCCTTCTTCGCCGTTGCGGTCAGTCTTTTTTTCAAAGATTGTATAATTTTGAGGGGATTTTGGTCTTCCAAAAAGTAAGTGCTGTTGCCCTGGGGGTTTAATGCCCGCCAGCGGGCTTAATACCCCTATAGCGCCGCGGCGGTAAGCAAGCGGGCCGCCCGCCAGCGGGTTTAATGCCCCTGTAAGGCAGTGGTGATACGCTGTCGAAGCGCCCCTTGCTTCGGGTTTTTACCGCTCTGGAGCCAATCCCACAGGATCAGTGAGAACGCGTCGCAAGATGTAAGAACGAAGGGCAGTACACCGCACACTCGAACTCCTGCGCCCCTATAATGCCCGCCGCAGGCGCTCCACCGCGAGCGATTGGCCACGCAGCGCCAGCGATTGGCCTCGCAGCGCCAGCGATTGGCCTCGCAGCGCCAGCGATTGGCCACGCAGCGCGAGCGATTGGCCACGCAGCGCCAGCGATTGGCCACGCAGCGCGAGCGATTGGCCACGCAGCGCCAGCGATTGGCCACGCAGCGCCAGCGATTGGCCACGCAGCGCCAGCGATTGGCGACGCAGCGCCAGCGTTTGGCCTC
>JAISOX010000001.1 GCA_031275325.1 Treponema sp. | reverse complement strand
CTCAGCATCGTCATTGCGCTCCTGTGTATCCTCGGCGGAGCGGGTATTACCTTCGTGCTCGCAGGGACTATCGCCAAACCCATCCTGCAAGTCAGCTCCATGCTCAAAGATATTTCCCAAGGCGAAGGAGACCTCACCAAACGCATCTCCATCAATACCAAAGATGAAATCGAAGACCTCGCCCGTTATTTTAACCTCACCATCGAGAAAATCCGCAGCTTGATCGTCATTATTAAACAACAATCTATCTCCCTGTTTGATATTGGTACGGAACTCTCCTCCAATATGACCGAAACCGCTGCCGCCATGAATCAGATTTCCGCCAATATCCAGAGCGTTAAAGGCCAGGTAATTAACCAAAGTTCCAGCGTTACCGAGACCAATTCCACCATGGAACAAATCACCGCGAATATCGAAAAACTCAACAGTCATATTGAGGATCAAACCTCCCATATCTCCCAATCCTCCACGGCGATTGAACAGATGATTGCCAATATCAACTCCGTAGCCCAGACCATCGTGAGGAACCTGGACAAGGTGAAACAGCTTGCCAATGCGTCTGAGATTGGGCGGAATGGGCTGCAGGAAGTATCGACGGATATTCAGGAGATAGCCAAGGAATCAGAGGGATTGTTGGAGATCACTGCGGTGATGGAGAACATAGCCAGTCAGACGAACCTGTTGTCTATGAATGCGGCGATAGAAGCGGCTCATGCTGGGGAATCAGGGAAGGGATTTGCGGTAGTGGCGGATGAGATACGGAAGTTAGCCGAATCCTCTGGGGAACAATCGAAGACCATAGCGGTGGTATTGAAGAAGATCAAGGACTCGATAGATAAGATAATGAAGTCCACGGATGAGGTATTGAACCGGTTTGAAGCGATAGACAATGGGGTGAAGACGGTATCGGGACAAGAGGAACAGGTAAAAGATGCGATGGAGGAACAGGGGACGGGGAGTCAACAGATACTGAAGGTATTGGCGCATTTGAATGAGATAACGCAATATGTACGGAGCGGGTCAACGGAGATGTTAGTGGGGAGTAAAGAGATCATCAAGGAGAGCCGGAATTTAGGACAGGTTACGAGTGAAGTATCGAATGCGATTAACGAGATGTCCAGTGGGGCGGAACAGGTAAATCAAGCGGTGAACCGGGTTAGTAACCTGAGTGTGGATAATAAACAACACATTGATACCTTGGTGCAAGAGATTTCCAAGTTCAGGGTGGAATAAGCGCCATACAACGGCTCAGAGGATCCAGCCTATTCGCCAGAAAAGCTACTGATACAGGCTCACCGTATAAAATGCTATGGTTTATCCCCCATAAAAAAGATTAAAATTCTATTGACAATCAATATGGCGGTCATTATACTGTATTTTATACGGAGAAGTATACATTCTATTTGTATTAAGGAGTTTTATGATGAAGAAATTCATAGGTATTCTGGTGCTATTAGTCATAGCTACTGGATTTGTGGCGGCCCAGGCAGCAGTTTCTCAAGAGAACTGTACGATTGAATGGGCAAATGCAACGACGATTCGTATTACCAATAAGAATGAGCAGGCTGCGAATATTCAGTATTCTGTAGCGGGAAAAGACAATTTAACCGCGGCAGTTGCGGCAGGCGAAACCAAGGAATTCCCTTATAAGGGAAAAAACGCGAATGGGGCATTTAAGGTTACCCGAATCCAGCTCGTTGCAGGCGCCGCGCCTGCGGCTAAGGCTGCTCCCGCGGCAGCTGACGCTAAGAAGACCGACGCCGCGCCTGCGGCTAAGGCTCCGGCTAAGAAAAAATAAGAAAGGGAAAACGGAATCTTGCGCGTTAACCACCGGTCCACCCGGTGGTTTTATTTTGCCCTTTTTTTCTAGAGCACCCCGGAACGGACGAGACGGAACCCCCGATTACCGTACCGGTATGAAGGCATATTATAGTTCCGAATGGCTGAACGTAGATACTTGGCATAGCTACTCCAGCTTCCTCCCCGGTTAACCCGCGAGGAACCAGTGGACGCTCCCCAGGGATTATCTTGGCTTTCCGTACTATACGGTCCATACCAATCCCAGCACCACTCATTGACATTTCCATGCATATCATACAAGCCCCACGGATTCGGAGCAAAACTCCCTACCGGGGTGGTTTTTTCCCGGTAGATCCCTGGGGTATTCTGATTATAGGGATAATTCCCATTATAATTAGCCTGGCTCGTGGTAATGTCATTCCCGGTACTAAAAGGAGTCGTGGTTCCCCCGCGAGCGGCATATTCCCATTCCGCCTCGGTGGGTAACCGATACCCGTCGGCATGAGGATTCCACGTTACCTTCTCCCCATTGATGCTATAGGCAGGGGTAAGGCCTTCTTTTTGACTTCTGACGTTGCAATAGGCCACCGCATCAAACCAGCTTACCTGCTCTACCGGCAAACGGTCCCCTTTGAAACGGCTGGGATTACCCCCCATCATCGCATCATACTCCTGCTGGGTTACCTCATACTTCCCCATATAAAAGGAACCCACCGTAACCTGATGGGGAATCTCATCGTTTTCTCGATGAAGCTCTGCATCAGGGCTTCCCATGGTGAAGGTCCCTCCCTGAATCTGGACAAAATCATCGGGAATGGGCCATCTCACCACTACCTGGACCGTCTCTCCTGCCCGGACCAGCACGGTTTGAGGAGCCTTGGTTATACGCCCGCTTGCTTCTTTTACCGCCACTTCCGTAACCCCGGAACGGACATTCGGGATGGTTACGGTCCCCATAGCCTTGATCTGATCTTCTGTCTCAACCCCGTCGATCATGATCATCCCCGCTCTTTCGGAGGTTATGGTGAGACTACCCACTGCGGGAATACCTGCCGGCGAAGGGTTTGAGCGCTGCGCTCCATCACGATTCTGGGCGACCAGTGGATGCACGGTTAACGTAGCCAGCCAGCCTACAAGCATAAGTAACCATGACCGGGTTTGGTTGCGGTGTATTATTTTCATGGGTAACCCCTTTGGGTTCAAGGACACACTGCTTATGAACCTTAGTTGGTTTCATCCAAAAGAACCCTTTCTTAAAAACGTATGTTCGAGAAAACACCCTGCATGAAGCGCTGATAAGGAAAATAGAGGATCCTCGCAAAAATCCCCCGCTTACTGAATGTACTGCATGCGTAACGGCTAGAACTCATGTGCTTATACCTATATTCTATTCCTGTCCAAGGTCTTGTCAATAATACCGGCATTACGATAGGGGCTTGACTTTTACCATACCATTATTGAGAATGAGAAACCATGGAACAGCAAGACCGGATCGATGGGTCAGTCTCCATTGCCTCTTCAGCGGATGTGTTTGCCTGGCTTTCCCGGTTCATCAATATGGAAACCGGTCAGTTTTCAACCAGCCTGCGTTTGGACCGTATGGAAGTCCTCGCCCGTCTTGCAGGGCACCCAGAACGTGCTGCTCCGGTCATCCATATAGCCGGTTCTAAAGGGAAAGGATCGGTTACGGGGATGATTACCGCTATTCTTGAGGCTGAAGGTTTTCGGCCTGCCCGGTACACCTCCCCGCATGTAACCGAATACCGGGAACGGATCACCCAGGGAAACGCCTTTTTTGATGAATCCATTTACATACAAGCCGGAAGGGAACTGGTTTCCATTGAAGCTATGCTGCGGGATACCCCTGCGAGCCCGATAGGTTACTTTGATCCTCCCGCAGAGGATGATACGGAGGCAAGTTTCTTTGAGCTGCTGACCCTCTATTTTTTCCTCTGCGCACGGCTTGCCAACTGTGATGTGATGGTAGTAGAGACCGGTTTAGGGGGCCGTCTGGATGCTACCAATATCGTGGATCCCCTGGTGTCGGTGATCACCCTGATAGAACTGGAACACACCGAATTCTTAGGGGACCATATCGGGGCCATAGCCAGAGAAAAAGCGGGGATCATAAAACCAGGGAAGCCGCTGATCCTGGCGGAACAGGCTAATGAAGCCCTGGAGGTTTTCAAAAAAACTGCGGCCTCTTGCCAGGCCCCCCTTTACTACCTGCCGGAAGCGGTTGATCTGCATCATATTCAGGTTAATCCCCGGGGAACTACCTTCAGCTTAGTACCCAAAAGCCCGGCTTTGTTCCCCGCCTCTATGAACCTGACCATTCCCATACCCGGTGAAATCCAGGCCCGGAATGCGGCCCTGGGCATTGCCGCGGCGAAAATCGCGTTTCCTGGGCTCCAGGTACAATCCATCCTCCGGGGCTTACAGGGTTTTACCCTCCCTGCACGGTTTGAGCGGATCCTGGATGACCCCATTTTCATCGTAGACGGAGCCCATACCCCGCAGAGTGTGGAAGCCTGTGTAGAGACCTTCAGCGCCCTCTATGGCAAGAAGGGAATCCTCATCTTTGGCTGTGCCGCGGGTAAAGATGCGGTTACTATGGCAAAAATTCTCGTTCCTCATTTTACCCAGATCCTTATTACCACCCCAGGCACTTTCAAAGTCAGCTTTCCCCACGTGGTGTATGATACCTTTAGTACAGAAGCCGCTTCCTTGGGAACGGGATCCCGGGTGTTTTATATACCGGAAACTGCACGGGCTATTGAAAAGGCCCTTGAACAGGCGCGGGAACACGAGCTGCCCCTGTTGGGGACCGGTTCTTTTTACCTGGCTGCGGAGATTAGAAGCAAGCTGAATCCCTAACGTACTTCTGATGAAAGAACCAGGTCTCTCAAACCTCCTGGCCATAGGGAAGCATACGAGCTTGTGTAAAACTATGTCTCCAGAAACCGGCTCCCTATGTCTACCGAGAACCGGCTTCCCCGGTTAGTTTTGGACAAACTGCGGACTAAAGTCCGTGCGGACCTAACGTCCGGCCCGGTTTTTCCGCGTAATCTAAGGAAACTGGACAAGCAAAACGTGCCGCCCCAAAAACTGCAGTTTTGGAACAGCCTCATATATCAGAAGTAAGCTGCCAGTTCGTCTATAAGCCGGGCAAAAACCCCGCAGGCCGCTTCCACGGGCCCAGGAGAAGCCATATCAACCCCTGCCAGTTTGAGGGATTCTATGGGGAACCGGGAACCTCCAGAGCAGAGGAAGGTAAAATAATCCTTCCGTTCTTGCTCGCTCCCGGAAAGGACCCGTTCAGCTAAGGCCAAAGACGCGGAAATACCAGTGGCGTATTTATACACATAAAAGGCCCGGTAAAAGTGGGGGATCCGCAAGCCTTCCAGATCGCTGGCTTCCTCTAAGGCCATGTCTGGCCCAAAATACTTGGTAAGCAATGCCCGGTATTCGCTCCGCAGGACCTCCACGGTTAAGGGAGTTCCCCCTTCTTCCAGGGCATGGGTTCGCTGCTCAAATTCGGCAAACATAGTTTGACGGTAGAGGGTTGCCAAGAGATCATCCGCCCGCTTGTTGATCACATACATCGCCAGTTCCTGGGTATCCGCATTATCTCGTAAATAACGAAACAGGAGCTCTTCATTAAAGGTACTGGCCACTTCCGCTTCAAAAATCGTATACCCGTAGTGCATAAAGGGATTTGAACGGGCCGCGTACCAGGAGTGCATGGAGTGTCCCCCCTCATGGGCCAGGGTAAACACATCCCGGATGCTATCTTCCTTATAATTCATAAGGATATAGGGATCTCCCTGGTAGGTTCCCGCAGAAAAAGCCCCGGAACGTTTTCCCTTGTTCTCATACCGGTCTGCCCAGCGGCCTAAGAGTCCTGCCCGGAGGACCTGTCCATATTCCTCTCCCAAAGGTTTTAAGGCTGCGGAAATCAGGTCCACTGCTTCGTTCCAGGAGGTCTTTTTTACTGCCTTGCGTACCAGGGGGACGTACACATCGTAGTGGCGTAATACATCCAAGCCCAGGACCTGTTTCCGTAACCTATAGTACCGGTGCAGAGGGGTTAAATGATTGCTGATGGTAGATACCAGGTTATCGTAGACCGCTTCGGGAACCGCATCAGGAAAGAGATGGGCTGCCCGGGCAGAAGGGAAGCCCCGGATCCGGGCTTTAATCACATTCTGCTTAACCGCTCCTCCATATAAAGCGGCCAAGGTGGTTTTATGAGCTTCAAACTGCCGGTAAAATGTCTGGTACGCCTGCCGCCGCAGGTTGCGGTCCGGGTTTTCCATAAACACCGGCCAGGTAGACTGGGAGAGGGGCCGTTTCCCTTCGGGTGTATCCAGGGCGCCAAATTCCATATCCACATTAGTCAGCACTGAAAAGGCCTCTGCGGGGAGATTTTCTCCCTCGGCGTGGAGGGCAAGCAGCCGTTCCTCCCGGTCACTCAGAATATAGGGCTTATACCGCAAGAGCTTTTTGAGGTAAATCCGGTATTCCCCTAAACGGGGATGATCCAGAAACCCTTGCATAACTGCATCAGGGATGGCCTGGATCTCCGGTATGACCCAGGAAGCCGCGGCCTCTGCCTTGGCTGCGGCCATCATGAAGCGGCCAGTCATGGTGCGGGCAGCGTCGTCCCCTTCATCCTCGGTTTGCCGGAGGTCACTGTAATAGTGGAGCCTTTCTTCCAATATCCCCAGGGCTTTAGAAAAATCCAGGTAATCCGCGAGATTTTCCGCGGATCTCCCCAGGGTCGCGCTAAACGCAGGGATCCTTTCTGTTTGTTTTTCGTACTCCTGAAGCGCTTCGTACCAGGCGTGGTCATGGGGGAACAGGGTGGACAGGTCCCAGGCGTCATGGGGATCCACTTCGGAACGGCTGGGTATACCCGGAGATGCGGCCCGGGATGTATCCTGTGCAGGTATCATGCAGTCTCTTAAAGGGTTTCTAAAATATGAAGACATAATAGCGCCATAGTATAAAAGAGAACCCAAGCAGTCAAGAACAGGATAACCTATAGAATGGCAGAGGGAGGGGGTCCGCAGTTTTTTCTTGAGAAGCAGGGTGAAGTCCCCGCACAATAAGGGGCTTGATCCCCGGAGCAGCATGAGCGGTTGGCGGTATCGGCCTGAAACGCACCGGTTCATGAGGTCATGTCTGCTCTACTTATATGGGAGCCGTGAGGCCTCCAATCCGCGCTCAAGGGCAAGTTCCCTCGCAAGAGCGGGTGTCAAAACGCCCTCAGAGGCGCCTTGAAGCAGCTTGATTCGGAACAAACATCCTTAAGCTTAGTATTAGAATCAATAACACGACATACTGTTTCATTCGGACAACCAGTTACTTCTTTTTTAAAAATCACATCCTATTAAGGTAGAACCACATACCAGCGCTATTACCAGCATTCCCAGCCATTTTTTTCTCCGTTTATTCATTTTTTTCTGTGGCGGGTTCCCCCAACAATTGAATATTTTTTTATTACCACGCCAGTTCAAGTTTGAAGTGCGAAAAGATGCTCAGAAAAGACCTCGTTAGGAGTCAGGTATCCTAAAGCCTTGCGAGGACGATCATTGATTCTTTCTACTATCCGGTCAAGCTGCCCTTGGGTCAGCCTTTCAAATGATGTCCCTTTCGGGAGATACGGTCGTATCAGTCCGTTGGGGTGTTCATTCAATCCCCGCTCCCATGAATGATAGGGATGGGCAACATAGCTGTCACACCCCAAGTCGTGCGACAACCCTTTGTATCCTGAAAACGCTTTCCCCTTATCCACCGTCACCGTCTTGATATATTCATCAGGAATTTGGTAATGTTCTAGACTTATTAGTATAAAAGCGGATATACTATACCGAAAACTTTATGAGGGGGAAATTATGGCAGCAATAGCGTTAAAATGCCCGTTTTGCGGGAGCGAAGATGT
This sequence comes from Treponema sp., assembly GCA_031275325.1. GTDB lineage: Bacteria > Spirochaetota > Spirochaetia > Treponematales > Breznakiellaceae > JAIRLU01. The sequence goes on along the minus strand of JAISOX010000001.1, from coordinate 2 downwards.
CC
>JAISOX010000129.1 GCA_031275325.1 Treponema sp. | reverse complement strand
CCAAACCCCTGATCGTGGGTCTCCAAAAGCGGGTCCAATGTACCCAGCCGGACAACCCTGCGCCTCCCCTTCAGGGTGTGGTACACCGGCAGGCGGGTTTGGTATACCGGCACGGCGTTTGTTGCAACGGCCAGGTCATCCGTTACAACGGCCAGGTCATCCGTTACAACGGCCAGGTCATCCGTTACAACGGCCAGGTCATCCGTTACAACGGCCAGGTCATCCGTTACAACGGCCAGGTCATCCGTTGCAACGGCCAGGTCATCCGTTACAACGGCCAGGTCATCCGTTACAACGGCCAGGTCATCCGTTGCAACGGCCAGGTCATTCGTTACAACGGCCAGGTCATCCGGCGCAACGGCCAGGCCATTCGGTGCAGCCCCTGTCCCTGCTTAACTGCCCTATAGGTTATTCTCAACTGAAAACGGACCATTCTCAACTGAAAACGGACCATTCTCAACTGAAAATGGACCATTCTCAAATGAAAATGAGCCGTTCTTGCCGACGGATACCGCGGCCTGGCTCCCGTCCCTGAGGCTTACCTGCCCAGAGATCGGCCCCGCTATACATACCACCTCAATGCGGCATACCCGGACCGCAGTTTGGTACACCTGGACGGACATTCGTTGCAACGGCCAAGCCATTCGGTGCAGCCCCTGTCCCTGCTTAACTGCCCCACAGGTTATTCTGGAAAGAAAGCGATCCATGCTTAACCAAAAATGATCTATGCTTAATCAGAAATGGTCCATTCTTAGCTAGAAACGATCCGTTCTTGCCGGCGGATACCGCGGCCCTGCTCCCGGCCATAGCCCGTCCCTGGGCTTAGGTGAACCTGCCAAGGGCAAGGCCCTTTTCATACATACCACCCCAATGCGGCATACCCGACAAAGGAACCGGGAACCTCCTGATCCGGGCCGCCTGCATCCGCACTCGTACCATAGGCCAAAAGGGCCCCCGTATCCGCGCCTGCCGCCTGGGCAAAGCCCAAGGCCCCCAGGACCGCTCCTGTAGAACACGCGGATCTATCCTCCAAGGCCCGTTCCAGGATCCTTTCAGGGTTTCCCTCCAAGAGGGTCGCAATGAACCGCGGGTCATTGACCTCCCGGACCCAGTCCAGGGCCTTTTTCCCGGTTCCCATCGGGGAAAAGTCATAGTGATCCCCGTAATGGGTCAGATCCGTAGAACCCAGGACCGCGAGATTGCGGTTCAGGGACTTTCCCGCGTGATACAGTATTTTCCCCGCCTCAAAAGCGGCTATTTCCGCAGGAAGCCGGACCCAGAGCAGCCAGGACTGGGGGAAAAAATAATGCACCATAGGTATCAAAACCTCCACCGTATTGTCCTGGTACCGGTCCGAAGCGGTTCCCCGGGGGAAGCGCTTCACCGGAAGTTCATTTTTTACCAAATCCCGCAATTCCCGGTCCATTTCCATATTCCCCAAAGGGCTGGCGAATCCATCTTCTTCAGCAAACAGAGGGGGTAACCCTGCAGGCAGGTGCCCTCCTATAACGACCACCGTATCCGCCTGGGGGTCCAAAGCCGCCGCCGCCGCAGCTGCTATAGCCCCTGAATAAGCCCACCCCGCATGGGGCGCCACCGCTGCCCGGGCAGGCCGGGTCTGCCGGGGAAGGGCAGCTAAAAAACTTCGGATCTGGTCCGCATCCTGGGGATACCAGCCCTGGGGAAGGGCTCTTTTCCTGAGTGTCATACCCCGATCATACCGGATACGCTTCAGGTCTGCCTATACCTGCCTCAGTATTATTTTTTTTAAGCCCTCGAAGGAACGCGAATTTTTGTGAATCCTTCGGATACCTTAGGGTTAATTGGTGTAATTGCGGACTTGCAGGAAAAAAAAGTCCGGCGGACTTGCAGGAGAAAAAAGTCTCTGCCGGACTTAGGTTGTTTTTAAGCAGCTGCTGCAGAACCCTGGGTTCGCGGGAAACTGAAGTTTCCCATAAGTCTATTATAAAGAAACCCTATCTTAACCGATAATATGCGTATGTGGAAGAATCATGTTCATACTGCAACGGGCGCGTTAAATATACCCGCCCCTAAATCAGCAGCTCAATTTACTATAAACCCGTATATCATTGCCTGGATATGTATAGGGATCTATATAGCCGCGCTTGGATTTTCGGGATTCCGTTTCTATACCGGCCTCCAGGAGCGCCGGGCCTTAGCGGAAAAAGAATTTTTCAATCTTGCGGATGTTTCCGCTGCCGAAGGAACCACTGGATTCATGACCGAACTCTTTAAGGAGAAGGTCCTGAACGCCCTGGAGGCCTCAAAAACCCTCCAAGGGGTGATTCTTTCCGCGGGACCTGCAGGGAACTACACCTTCGAGCGTTTCAAAGGGGAAACCGTGAATTGGACCGGGGATATACCCCATTTCAAGCCGCAATTCGGCATCTCGAAAAAGCCCTTTGTGGAAGGTTTGCAGATTCCCAGTATGCGGAATGTATACATCAGCGCGGTCTACAGCACGATTGATTATACCCAGATCCTCATCATCTTAAAACATACCCTTTTTGTGATTGCCGCTGCCTTCGGCATAGCCTGTCTGGCCTTCGTCCTCCAGTTCTTTCCAGCCCAGACCGCGTATCCTCCTTCGGTGAAACCGGTTAAGCCTAAGCCCGAAGCGGCCCAGGCAAAAAAAGACCCTCCTGCCCCTGATAAGGCGGGCCCCGCGCCGCAGGTACAGGATTCCCAGGATCCCCATGATCCCGCCTTTCCCCATTCCCCGCAGACCGAGGAGGCTCCAAAATCAGAGCCTGGGGTTCCTCCTCCGTCGGCAGAGGAAGTCCAGGGCCTCTTGAGTAAACGTATCGGCGACGAATCCGCTATCCGGGATCGGCTTGCCTCAGAGCTGCATCACTGCGCTTTTTTTGAACAGGACATGGTGTTTATGATCATGGCGTTGAAGGGTAAGACCCAGCCGGATACCTTATACCCCTTGCTTATTGATGAGGTGCTCCGGTTTTTCATCCTGCCGGACCTCATTTTTGAAAAAACCCCCTGGGGCATCGCCCTGATCCTGCCGGATATTACCCTGGACCAGGGGCTGGCCAAATCCGGCGAATTCCACCAGCATATCTTAAGCAAACACCCTGAATTCGTCCAGACTAAAGAGAACCTGTATATAGGCATGAGTTCCCGGGCCGGCAGGTTCATCAATGCAGAGCGGCTCATGCTGGAAGCCGGTCAAGCCCTGGAAAAAGCCCGGGAAGACGCTTCCGCTCCGATTGTGGCCTTTAGAAGCGATCCTGAGAAATACCGGGCTTTTATGGCTTCTCAAAATACGAAGCGTCCCTGAAGATCCGGTTTATGGTCCATTCCGCCAGGGCATAGACAAAAGGCGTATCAGAAACTATGGCCTTCCGCTGGTTAGATTCCAGGGCAGGACCGATCCTGATAGTGCGGCTTAGGCCGTTCCCCAGTTCCAGGACAATGCGGCCCTGGATAAACTCGTTTTCCTGAATCCCCTCAGGAGCAGGCATAAAATCTTCCCCTTCTGCATCCACAATAGACCGTATATACGACTCTATCCGCTGATTATCCAGGGCGTTCACTGAGGCCCCTTCTATGATCCAGGTCCCCTCGGATCTGCTTAGGCTAAAAGGCGGTTCAGGAGCGCGCTGCTCCCCGGACTCAGCAGATTCCTCAGCGGACGCGGCCAGCGGATACACCGTAAGGCGCTGAACCGAATCCACCTCCAGGCCGGGGTTTTCCGTTTCCGGGAAAAGCCGGAGATCGTACCAGGAGGTCCTGGCGCTGGAGATGTACCCGGACAAGGCATCATTCCCGGAACGAACTTCCGCTTGGTCCTGTTTTCTCAGGTATACCTCACGGCCAGTAGGATCCCGGGACCCTACGAGGAGATCCAGCATAGGATAAGCCGCGGCTCCCCCCCGAATGAGGATCCGGGAAGCGGCTGCTTCGGTAAGCCCCAGCCGTTCATGGGAAGCGGTTTCAGTTCCCCGGACCGGGTAGCTTCCTTTCGTGGAAAGGATCCGTAAGAACTCCTCAATCCGCCCTTGTTTTGCCGGGTAATCCCCGTCATCCCGGGAAACAAACCAGCGGGTATCTTTTCGTACCAAGGTGAGGGGATCCCCTGAGCCGGATGATAGTTCTATCCGGTCGATTGCATCCAGCCCCTTAGGATCAAGCCATTGGAACGCGGCATTCCGGGAATTGACCCGTTCAGGTTCAAAGACCCAGGTTCCTGCATAGACCAGCGCCAAGGCCCCGACTAAACATGAAAGAAAAAGCGCTTTCTTTTTATATACCATTATGAGCTCCTTATCCGGGAACGGCGCCTCCAGGCAACGGCCACTCCCACCGCCACAACCCCCAAGGGGACCAGCGCCACATTGATAATCCGGGCAAACATCATGGCCAGGAACCGTTTCTCCTCATAGGGGATCTTATCCAGCCGCCCTCCCAGGCTCTCCCGGTTCCGAATACCGATGATATCATCATCGTTACTCAGCCAGGATGCGGCTTGAATAAGAAAATCAAAGTTCCGCGGTTCCCCACGGGTAAAATTCGAGGCTATATCCGTATCCCCAATCACGATGATCCGGGATTCCCGGGGTTCTGAAGGCATATCCGGCAGTTCTTCCGCAGCCCCTTCCCGTACCGGCTTAGGCAGATTCGCAAAATAACGGGGAAACGTGCCGGAAAGCGCGGCCCCCAATAACTTCACCCCCTTGGTATCCGGGGCTTCCTGTTCAAAAAGAAAGGCCCCGCTCACCGGATCCGCGGCAAAGTTCTTGGTCTGCAGCCATGCCTCTGGTGAACTCGTAAAAAGGGGATCCGCGCTTATCTGTTCCGGGGGATTGAGTTCCAGGGGGCTTGACCAGAATAGATCCACCCCGCTGAACTGGGCGGTGAGGGGATGCTGCTTATTCCCGTTTTCTTCAAGAATCCCTATCCAATGAGGATACCGGACCAGGTGTAACTGGATCGCGCCGCTGGGGCTTTGGGTCTGATATTGCAGGGGCAGCGCGGAACGATCCAAAACCAGTTCCGGTTTTATCGTAGCGCCATACCCTGAAACCATCGCGAGGACCCCCTTATCCGTCATCACCCGGGCATTCAGATTCCCCTGGGTATCGACAAATACGCTTTCCAGGGCAAACAGCGCCTTGCCCCCTCCCTGAATGTACCGGTCTATGCGGTACAGGGCCCAGTCATCCAAATCCTCGGTTCCTCCCAGCACGAACAGAGCGGGCAAGGCCTCTGGGATTTCATCTCCTCCATTGATGAGCTGTACCCTGAAACCTGATTGGACCAAGCTCTGATTGAGGTACTGATAATCCGTAGTCCACTGCCGGTAGGCGTCTCCCACTATGACCCCGATTTCCCGATCCTGCCCCCGCACGAGAGAACGAATCCGGGAGGTCAAATCGTATTCCAAGGTTTCCAGGGAAAACACCACCGGTAATACTTCAACCTGGTCCAGGTACTCAATGGCGATGCCCGTATACACCGTGGCAATGCTGGCCTGGTCCCGTTCTACGGTCTGGATCTGCTGCGGCTGGATGCCCAGTTGTTCCACTGCCTGTTCCAGCCCGGTCTTGGCAGGATCCCGCCGGGTGAACCGGATCTTTCCCCGGGAATAGGCCGCGTATTCCCGGAGCAGGTCTTCAATCTCACCGGGAACCGGGTGTATGGCCGCGAGTTTATCCGAAAGATAATAGGTGATCCTTACCTGGTCAGGGATTTCCGTATACAGCTTCCGGGAAACCTCCGCAATGGTATAGGCGTGGTTCTTGGTCAAGTCAAACCTGAACCACAGACGGCGGCTTACTAAAAGCCCCAAAACCAGGGCAAGAACGCTCAAGCCGGTGATGATCCGTACTTCCTGCTTTGTCATCCCTTACCTCCATTTCCTGAATATGAGCACCCGGGTGTTCAGAAACAAGAACAGCACGGTAGTCAACACGAAGAAGGCCGCATCCCTGGTATCAATGATGCCTTTGGAAAAGGTTTCAAAATGAAAAGACAGGGAAAAGAAATTGATCCCCTCGGTTATAAAAGAAGGCAGGGTCAAGGTCAGGGTAACTTGGTTGATAAACATCATAACCAGGAGCGCCACCGCGCTCCCCAAAAAGGCTCCAGCCTGGTTTTTGGATACACAGGAGAGCAAAAGCCCCAGACTCGTGGCGCTGGCTCCCAGGAAGAGGGCTCCCGCGTATTCTCCCAGGATAGTCCCGCCGTCAAAATCCCCCAGAGACAGGAGGCTCAAAGGTACGGGGATGGTCAAGCCGATGATGACGGCCAGCACGGTGAAGGACGCGATGAACTTTCCCAGGACCAGATCCCATTCAGAGAAAGGCATGGTGAGCAGCAGTTCGATACTGCCGAGCTTGCGTTCTTCTGCCCAGCCTTTCATGGTAATAGCCGGTATCACCAGGACAAAACCCAGGGGAAAGGCGGCAAAAAAAGGCCGCAGGCTTGCGGTATTTAAGGCAAAGAACCGCTGCACGTAAAAGAGCCATATCGAAACAAACAGGAGAAAGAACAGGGTTATGCCATAAAAGAAGGGGGAAATACTGTAAGAATAGAGTTCTTTCCGCACCAAGGCCAGGGCTGCCCTCTTGGGGGCTATGCTGGGATGTATCATGCGGCCCCCTCCTCGCCGGTGAGTTTTACGAAGATGTCTTCCAGGCTGAGTTTTTTCTGATTCATCCGTAGGATCTTAAGTCCCGCGGCCACAGCCCAATCGAAGATATCCTCTCCGTCTATGGGTTCCGTATCCCTTCCCAGGGTAAAACTCAGATGCACTATACCGGGGATTTCCGCATCTTGGAGGCTCACTGCGGCGCGGCCGCGGGTAAGCTGCCGGACTTTTTCCGCGATCCCCGGCAGGTCCGTTCCTTTCAGGGTCAATTCCCAGGTATCGGTCCCTTTCAAGGTTCCCGCGATTTCTTCGGGCCTGCCCTGCGCGGCAATGCGGCCCTCGTTAATGATGAGCACCTGGGAACAGACCGCTTCCACCTCCTGCAATATATGGGTGGAAAGGATCACGGTCTTCCGTTTTCCCAGCGCTTTGATGAGATTACGGATTTCGATGATCTGGTTCGGATCCAAGCCTGAAGTGGGTTCATCCAGGATGAGTATAGGGGGATCGTGGACAATGGCCTGGGCCAAGCCAACCCGCTGTTTATACCCTTTGGAGAGGGTTTCAATAGGTTTTCCCGCGACCTGTTCCAAGCCGCAGGCCGCGAGGCTGCTCTGTATGGCTTCTTTGCGGGCATCCCGCTGGACCAGCCGGGCATCCGCGATAAAGGAAAGGTATTCATGTACCGTGAGGTCCCCATAGAGGGGAACGCTTTCGGGAAGATAGCCAATGCGCTTCTTCACCTCCACGGGATCCTCCTGCACGGAAATACCTGCTACCAAGGCGGTTCCTTCTGAAGGGAAGTGGTATCCTGTCAGGATCTTCATGATGGTGGTCTTCCCTGCTCCGTTAGGGCCAAGGAAACCGAGGACTTGCTCCGTACCTACCGTAAAAGATACACCCCGTACCGCCTCCACTGGGCCGTACCGTTTGGTGAGTCCCTGAACTTCTATCATGGGGCATCTACTCCTTAAAAAGGCATGATAACCCAACCTTAGTTTATATTTCAAGCCGTATAGGGGATTGCTCCTGGACTTGCAATTTCAGCATTTTTGTTTCATGCGTCTTTACCGGCGATATAGATTTCAATATTTTTGTACTATGCGTCTTTATTAGCGATATTGAAATCAATATCATCGTACAATGCGCATGTATTAACGTTATTGATTTGAATCAGGTCGTGCCATGCCTCTTTATCAACGGTATTGGTCTACATACGGTCATGCCATGCGTCTTTACCGGTAATACGGATATGAATATGGCCATGCCATGCGTTCCGCCAACGATATGGGTTTCACTATCGTTGTTCCATGCGCATTTATCGGTAATATGGGTTTCAATATTTTTATTCCATGCGCATGTATTACCGGCCTTATTGGTCTGAAACCCGCTTTTTCCGAAGCCATTCCCAAAACCCGGTTAGTTTTGGGAATGGCTCAAGAGTATAGGGCGTTTCACCAGGGAGGGAAGGGTCCTTCCCTCATCCCGGCTTGCAGGGCGGGACCTTATATGGGGTATAATAGGGTATAGGAGCGTCCTACCCGTATGGAGGGAGGAGATGAACCAAATTAAAGAAAAGGAGGATACTATGGCGGACGTAGTACAACCGCAAATGGGATTGCATTTCGAGCAGGTATGGGCTGCGCTCATGGAACTGAAGGAAGCTCAACAGGAGACTGACCGGCTCTTTCGAGAATCGAAAGCAGAAACCGACCGGATCATAGCCAAAATGAGCAGGGAACTTAACCAGACCATCGGTAACCTCGGCAACCGGTTCGGTCAGTTGATTGAGCATTTAGTCTCTCCTAATTTGCTGAAAAAGTTCACCGCCCTGGGGTATGCCTTTACCCGAACCAACACCCGGGTCCAGTATGAAGATGCCAATACCCACAAAACGCTTGCTGAGGTTGACGTATTGCTTGAAAATGGCGACGTGGTGCTGGCGGTGGAGATTAAAGCGGACCCCTCAATAGAGGACGTGAATGATCATATCAAGCGTATGGAAACGTTGAGGGCCTATGCCGATGCCCGTAATGACCAGCGGGGCTACCTGGGAGCCGTAGCCGGAGGGATTGTGAGGGATGGGGTAAGAACCTATGCGCTGAAACAGGGTTTTTACGTGTTGGAACAGTCCGGGGATACGGTGAATATTACCGCCGCCCCTGAATCGTGGAAGCCTAAGCGGTGGTGATGCAAGAAGGGCCGGCAACGCCGGAGACCGCCCCTGAAGTCCCTGGAGCCTGAGCCGGAATAGGCCCCCGGATTAAAGCGCCCTCCATGCCTGCGCCATAGAGATGCGTTAGGGTTTGAATTCGGTATACGGTAGAGGTATAGTAGAGGGCAGTCGTCCCCCAATGGGTACGCAGAGAAAAACAACAGACGGAGATATAATCATGACTGAATACACCGTTTTATTGACCTGGGATGACGAAGCCTATGTCTGGCTTGCGTCGAGTGAAGATGTGCCGGGCCTGGCTCTGGAAGGGGGTTCCTTTGACGCTCTCATGGAGCGGGTAAAATACGCGATACCTGACCTTCTGGAACTCAAAGACACGAACATTAAAATCAATTTCAAGGCGGAACGGCTTACTGAGGTACATGTGTAATAATGGCGGAGTATGAAAAGAGCGTCCGGGAAGTCTTAAAGCAGCATGGATTTGTTTTTCATCATCATGGTAGAGGTGATCATGATGTATGGTTCAAAGCGTCTGATCATATCAAGGTAACGGTTGACGGGAAAATAAAGTCCCGGCACATGGCAAATCAGATCATGAAAGAAGCGGGAATTGATTATCACTTTTGAGGGGCGTGGAGGGTGAGACATGGCCTTAGTCAAGGGTTAGACATAGCCTTGGTCAAGAGTCAGACATAGTCTTAGTCAAGGGTGAGACATGGCCTTAGTCAAGGGTTGGACATAGCCTTAGTCAGAGGTTAGACATATACGCAGAGAGAGGAACCGCGCCAGGTAGGGAATTGGTGAGGGCTGGGGCAGAACGCCCGAAGCGGAGTTAGGTATGTTATAAGGGTAGATAACTGCATTCCGCGCAGGCGCGTAGATAAAATCAACAGGAGGATAGTATGGCGGACATCATACAACCGCAAATGGGATTGCATTTCGAGCAGGTCTGGGCCGCGCTCATGGAACTGAAGGAAGCTCAACAGGAGACCGACCGGCAAATGAAGGAAACCGACCGGCAAATGAAGGAGACCGACCGGCTCTTTCGAGAATCGAAATCCGAGACCGAGCGGTTCTTGAAAGAATCGAAAGCAGAAACCGACCGGATCATAGCCAAAATGAGCAGGGAACTTAACCAGACCATCGGTAACCTCGGTAATCGCTTCGGCCAGTTGATTGAGCATTTAGTCTCTCCCAATTTGCTGGAAAAGTTCACCGCCCTGGGATATGCCTTTACCCGAACCAACACCCGGGTC
>JAISOX010000122.1 GCA_031275325.1 Treponema sp. | reverse complement strand
CCAAACCCCTGATCGTGGGTCTCCAAAAGCGGGTCCAATGTACCCAGCCGGACAACCCTGCGCCTCCCCTTCAGGGTGTGGTACACCGGCAGGCGGGTTTGGTATACCGGCACGGCGTTGGTTGCAACGGCCAAGCCATTCGTTACAACGGCCAGGTCATTCGTTGCAGCCCCTGTCCCTGCTTAACTGCCCTATAGGTTATTCTCAACTGAAAATGAATCATTCTCAACTGAAAATGAATCATTCTCAACTGAAAATGGATCATTCTCAACTGAAAATGGATCATTCTCAACTGAAAATGGATCATTCTCAACTGAAAATGGACCGTTCTCAAATGAAAACGGATCATTCTCAAATGAGAATGGACCGTTCTCAAATGAAAACGGACCATTCTCAAATGAAAATGAGCTGTTCTCAAATGAAAATGAGCCGTTCTTGCCGGCGGATACCGCGGCCTGGCTCCCGTCCCTGGGGCTTACCTGCCCACGCTCCGGCCCCGGCGGTGGGTATACCGGCACGGCGTTGGTTGCAACGGCCAGGTCATCCGGTGCAACGGATGGGGGAGACCCGGCTTTTTCCCTGCTCCCCTGGCGCTGCCAGGCTTCCCAGATTTCCCCCTGCCTGGTATAGTACCTCTATGGCCCCCCTTTTTGTCTGGACCATCCTGGTCTTTATGGGATGCACCAGGGATTCAAACCCAATGGCGCTCAGTCAGCAGGTCCCCCAGGCGGAGCCGGTCCTGTCCCAGCCGGAACCGGATCAGGAAACCCCGGTATACCGGGCAAAGGCCGCCCGCATCGCGGCTTCCTTGGATGACGCCCTCCTGGCCGCGCAAGTGCTGATGACCGGTATTGACGGCAAAGCCCCGGCATTAAGCGCCCCCATGAAAACCCTGCTTGAAAACAGCCCCCCTGGGGGGATCATGCTGTTTAAGTACAACCTGGATACGGAAAAAGAGCCGGTCCGGGCCCTGCTTGAGGCGTGTTCCGGGTATGCGGTTACGGCCTTTGCTGAATCAGAGGCGCCGCTCCGGATCCTCCCCTTTATCGCGGTGGATCACGAAGGGGGTGCGGTCCACCGGTTCGGGCCTGAGGTAAGCCGGCTTCCTGAGGCCGGGTGGTTTTGGGAAACCGCGCAAACCCAGGGATGGGATTATGCCCTGAAGGAGCTTGAAACTACAGCCCGGCGTTCCGGGGAAGAGATCCGGGCCTTGGGGATCACCATGAACCTCGCGCCGGTTGCGGAAGTCCTGGACGAGGAAAACCGCCTCTTTTTGGAGACCCGCTCATACGGACCGGATCCGGATTTTACCGAGGCCGCGGCCCGGGCCTTTATCCGGGGCATGGAAGCCGCAGGGGTTGCCTGTGTGGTGAAGCATTTTCCCGGAAATACCGGGACGGATCCCCATACCGGCAGGGCGACCCTCACTGCGGATGCGGAAACCCTGGACCGGATGGTGCAACCCTTTGCCGGGCTCATCCGGGATACGCAGGTTCCGGCCATCATGGTCTCCCACATCGTAGCCCCTGGGTGGGACCCGGAACGAAACGCCAGCCTTTCCCCCCGGATAATCCAGGGCTGGCTTAGGGGCAGGCTGGGATTTACCGGCGTGGTCATAGGGGATGATTTTTCCATGGCCGCGGTGGCGGATTCCGGTTTAACCCTGGAAGCCGCGGTGGTGGAAGCCCTGAACGCCGGGGTTGATATGGTGATGACCTGGCCGCGGAACCTCCGGGGGGTCCACAAGGCCATTCTCACCGCGGTTCAAGAAGGCCGCCTCCCCCGGGAACGGCTCCAGGAAGCAGTGGAACAGCTACTTTGTGAAAAATTGCGGTACGGTTTGATTCAGGGAGCACTAGATGGATTATAAGGACAGGAACATGAACGAAATAGCCAATCCACCCCAGGGCGCGCGGCTCCATCCGTATACGGCTGAAGACCCCAAGGCCCTCCTTCACGGGAAACCGGGCATTGACGGGTCCCGGATCCTCTATCTGGACAAAGCCTGTGTGGTGATAAACAAAATGCCTGGGGAAGCGGTTCAAGGAGGGGACAAGGGCATGATCGACCTCCCCCGGCTCCTGGGGGAGCAGCTTCAGGAAAGCCCCAAACGCCCCAGGTTCTTCCCCGCGGCAGTGCACCGGCTGGATGTTCCGGTTTCCGGGTGCTGTCTCTTTGCCCGTACCCCTCAGGCGCTGCGGTTTTTAAACGCCCAGTTCGCCCAAGGAAAGGGCGAAAAACACTACTGGGGAATCCTGGAAAAGCCCGGCCCTTCCCTGGCTGTTCCTGAAACCGGGGAACTGGTCCATTGGATTAAAACCGACGGGAAACGGAATAAGAGTATCGCCTACGATGAGCCTGGGCCTGATCGGAAGCGGGGGGCCCTCCAGTACCGGATTACCGGGTATGGGGACCATTATCTGTTCATGGAAATAACCCTCATAACCGGACGGCATCACCAAATCCGCGCGCAGTTGGCCAGGCTTGGGCTGCACATAAAAGGGGACTTAAAATACGGCGCGCGCCGGAGCGAAAAGGCCGGAGGCATCCGCCTGCACGCCTATTCCCTGGGGTTTCCTCATCCTTCTGAAAAAGGGGCCATGCTGCGTCTCACGGCCCTGCCCCCGTTCCAGGACCGGCTCTGGAGTTGTTTTCTCCGCCCTGCGCTTACCGGGGAAGGGGCTTCTTCTTGAGCGGCCCGATGGCGTGAGTATCCCTTACCCTGCGCGCCATTAGAAAATCAACTGGTTGGGAACCTGCAGGTTCCGTCGAACCAACGGACCGGGCGCGGGAAATTGCAAGGCTTGTGTGGAACTAAGGTCCGCGAATTTCCACGAATTATGGGGATCCATGAGGGTTAATTCGGTAATGGCGGACGAAAAGTCCGGCGGACTTTCAGGAGAAAAAAGTCTTTGTCGAACTTACCGCCGGCAGTAAAGGGAACGCTTGGACTAGGTATCAAAGATGCCTGCAGCCGTATCGAAATGCAATTCAGGAAATAGGGAGGCAGATTCCGCAGCAGCCTTATTTTCAGATTTGATTGAATCAAATACTTCTTGCCTGAAAACTTTTACGGCCTTGGGAGCGTCAACTCCAATACGGATATGATCTCCCTGGATTTCTATAATCGCTATGGAGATATCCTCTCCAATCATGATCTTTTCGTTAACCTTACGGGATAGGATCAGCATGGGCCTTCCCTCCCTTTTCGCCAAGTTTGTAACTCCGCCATGACATCATGCTTAATCTTCCATCGGGGGTCGGACAATACCGCTTGCATACCGGACCGGGTATCCCGGTTAATAACCAGGGGCCCTTGCAGGTTAGCGGTCATCAAACCCCCTTCCGGCGGAATAGTAAGGATGGAAAGAATCAGGGCCTTACTCGGATCCGAAAGGCCTATTTCCAAAAGATCTTCATTATCAATATTAACTTCATAATCAGGCCTGAAAAGAAAGGGGTTGATCACAATAAAGGCAATGCTTTCCACCTCCACTGATTGGAGCCAGTAAAAAGGCTGCCGTTCTGCATCAAGGAGTACATACTGCTTATATGCGGCAAACCCCAAAAGTCCCCGGGAAAAGGTTATCTCTTGACATGGATCCACATCAATTACCCCATACGCCTTTGTTGCTACCTTCACATACTGCTCCTCATTATTCGGCTGACTAAAAAACCTGTTACTACCGTAAGAAATCAAGTAAGGTGGGAGAAAGAATCTTGGCCGCGGTCTGGAGCGCTGCTTTATGGGCAAATTCCAACATGCTCAAGTCCGTAGCTGCTGTGGCAAAGTCCAGGGACGCTTCCCGGCTTAAAGCAGCCGTTACCTGGGGGATCGCTTCATTGAGCCTAGCCCAGGTCATTTCCGCCCGTTCTCCCCGGCTGCCAATCTCTGCCAGGCGGCTCTGCAGGTTGTTTAAGGCCAGGTCTATACCCCCTACCCCTTGACTGCCTATAAAATCCACATCCCCTCGGAAGAGGCCATCCCTCACCCGTAGGACCATGTCAAAAACCGAACCTCCAGAAACCCGGGCTGTGGGGTTCCAGTTCGGCGCTCCAGGATCCGCATTGGCTACAATGATCCCTAAATCCTGCAATACCCGTGAATCCTGCTTATCCTCCATACGAATAAGGTGGGCGTTGGTTCCTTCAAGAGAAAGCCCTCTGGTTTCAGGGTCCACATAGGCTTTTACCGGCGCAGCAGATTCGTTTATCTTGGCCACAATTGCCTGAAGGGTATCCCCAGGGGTAACGGTAATCTCTTCCCCATCTACATAAAAAGCCCCGGGAGCAGTTACCCGATACTCCGATGCATCCACTCCAGAAAAGATCTGCATTTTTTCCGCCCAAAACGCTTCACCCCCCCCAATATCCAGGGTTACATAGGTTCCATCGGTAACTTCAGTTTTTCGGGAAGCCCCTGCGCCCCGGTATTCCACCCCTACCACCATGGTTTCTCCCCCCCCTTGGACGGTTCCCTCGACTATACGGAAGGGTTCGGTAAAGGCCTTATCCCCTGCAAAGATCTGCCGCCCATCTGGTCCCAAAGCATTGGAAGCAGACACCAATTCTTTGAGGAGTTCATTCACCTCTACTGCCATGTAGTGCATATCCTCCTGGGCATAGGTGCCATTGGCTCCCTGAACCGCAATCTCCCGGATTCGCTGCATCACGTCGTTAGCCTGCCTAAGGTAGGTATCGGTCTGATTCAAATGATCCCGGGCATAGAGGGTATTTTTTTCAAACCGTTGGAGCCGGGATAAGTAAGACGCATAACGCACCGCATGGGATGCTGCCAGGGGATCATCCCGCAGCTCATGGAGCCTGGTTTGTCCTGCGATCTTCGCCTGTATATTGGAAAGCCCCTCTTCTTGACGCCTGAGGTAGAATTGCATATCGTTATTCGGCATATTCGTGGAAATTCTGTGCATTTGTAAACTCCTTGTATCATAGGTGGCGGATAAGGCAACCGGGCTTTACCGAGGGCCTTATCCGTTCAAGGCTATACTCCCATCCGGTTAATCAAGGTATCCAGGAGCGAGTTCATGGTGGTGATAAACCGGGCTGCGGCAGCGTAGCCATGTTGGTACTTGATCATGTTCGCCAATTCTTCGTCCATATTAACCCCTGAAACAGAGTCCCGCATATCCTTGAGTTGTTTCATCACCAGGTTTTGGGTTTCCAATGCCCGGTTACTCTGTTCCCCTAACAGTCCGATACGGCCTACCGCATCGGCAAAGTAATCATCAAAGGTTCCCAACTGCCCAACCATCACCTCGGTGTTTCTGATCGCGGCAATGGCCAAGGCAGCATCTCCATTCCCTGGGTTAGCGGGCTTGCCGTTTTCACCTAAACCAGCGGCTACTGAGGCTGGTTCCTTGATGAGCGCGGGGTTCACCTCAATCCACCCGGATGGATGGGCTACCGGAGCAGTAGAAAAGTTGGCGGTACTCCCCCGCAGCGCGGCAACCGCATCAGACTGACCCCAGTCATACGCGCCCTCAGGACCGGATCGGTTTAAGATCCCTGCATACCCTTCCAGAAAACGGCCTGAATCTTCAATATGCCGGATCACAAAGTCCGGATTATCCTGCGCGCCTGAAGGAGTTCCCTTGAGGCTGAGCCGACCCTCCCGGTTCAACCGGGCTACCACTTCCGCTCCTGAATTATTGATCCGGGAGATAATATCCCCTACTGTATCGGTCGGGTAATAAGGCACCTGGGTCTCGCCGCTGGCTGATGCAAGGGTAATCACCCCCCTCAGCCCCACTTGGGCCTGGTTTTCCAAACCATTGGTTCCGGTGATACGGAAAATATAACTTGCATCAAAAGCGCCATCCCCGTCCCGATCATAATTTCCGTTTACATTGGTTACAAAATGGTGTTCGGTAAAGAAGTCTTGCCCGGTAAGGCCGTTGATGCCATAACCGCTCCGATGGACTTCATTCACCATATCCACAAAATTCATGGTCATAGAATCCAGGCTCTGTATCTCCGATTGAATCGTCCTATCCCGGAGGTCCACCAGGGCAGCAAGGCTGCCGCTACGGAACTGGACTCTTTCCCCGGTGTCTGCCCAGTGGATCTGGGAATACCCCTCGGTTTCGACGCCTGATTCGGAAGAACCTGGCTCCAAAACAAATTGCCGGCCTATATGTCCCTGGACCACAACCAGCCCTCCGGTATGGACCATGAATTCATCCGGATCCCGGCTGTCAATGGTAACATCAATGATCGATGATAACTTATCCACCAGGAGGTCGCGGCGGTCCAACAGATCATTGGGATTATCCCCTTGGGCTCTTACCTTTTGAATGTCCTGGTTTAAGCCTGCGATCTGCCGGGAAAGTTCGTTCACCCGGGTTACCGTAAGTTGAACATCCTCTTCAACCATGTCTTTCAAACCCTTGAGGGACTGGTAACGGTCATGGATACCGTCGATGAGGGTCTTACCCCGCTCGATCACCGAAATACGGGGAGCCGTATCAGTAGGGTATACAGAAAGTTCCTGCCAAGCATCCCAAAACGCATCCATCTTGCTCCGAATTGAATTATCCCCCGGTTCCAAGTAGATCTGTTCCAGCATACGGACATAAGGATCCCGGGTTCCCCAGTAGCCCGCTCCCCCTGCCTGGGCTGCGATACGTTTATCCAAGACGTGATCTCTAAGCCGTTCTATCCGTTCTACCACTGTCCCCTGTCCTAACTGGCCCGGGGTCTCTGCCCGGTTAAGGCCGGGGACATAAATCGGATGAAAAGCTGAAAATTCCACCCGCTGCCGCGAATAACCTTCTGTAGAAGCGTTTGAAAGATTATGTCCCGTTGTATTAAGGGCCTGTTCATGGGCGGATACTGCCCGTTTCCCTAGTTCTATCCCTAAAAAGGTCGATGCCATAACGATTTTCTCCTCATCAGAGGCTATGATTTACCATCATACTCCCAGCTTCCGTTGCTACTTTAGTTCCCCACCGGGAATAGAACTGGGTCTTACGATCAGGACACGCGGCTTCAAGAAAGCTGTTTACCATGGTTTTCGCTTCAGTGAGATACGCCACCAGGGATTCATTAGCCATCCGTATTTTAAGGGCTCTCAGTTTGAGGTTCCGGTACATTTCGGTTAAGCCGTTCCGGTCTTGTTCTGGGAGCCGGGACACCAAGCTATAAAAGCTCGACTTTTTATCTTTATTACCTTTTTGGGAAGGAGATGCATCTTCCTCCAAAAAACTGGATAATAAGGCAGCCCGTTCTGCTTCTAATACTTGAAATTGATCACCGTATTGGTTCATGGTAGTAAGCAATGATTCAAAATCCGTCCATTCCCGGTTAATAACCGCATTCCTGACTGATTCCTGAATCATGGAAATTTTTTCCAGCACTTGGTTTTGCAAGTGCAGAATGAGTACATTCCGTTCATCTTCCATTACTTCTTTACGTTCTGAATAGGTATCGGGGATATCCTGCACCATTACATCTACTTCCGCTTCCATTGTGTGCCTCCAATTCAATATCGGCCATTACGCTAGAAGGGATTACATAAATTGATAGATTAGAGCACTATTTCACCGGCAGGGTTACACACGCCTATTTCACAAGCGGGAAACGGGAGTCGGACCCGCGACATCCACCTTGGCAAGGTGGCGCTCTACCACTGAGCTATTCCCGCACAACTGAGCCGCGAAGGGTTCGAACCTTCGACCCGCAGATTAAGAGTCTGCTGCTCTACCAGCTGAGCTAGCGGCCCTCTACTAACATACTACCGGACCGCTGTCAACCCTGCGTCCGACAGGACTCGAACCTGCGGCCTACGGATTCGAAGTCCGTCGCTCTATCCAGCTGAGCTACGAACGCAATTAACTTTATACATAATACTTATTATGGTACGAGGATGTCAATACCAAACCGTACAAATTTATCCCTAAACCCATAGAAACCTTCCCGGCGTTGGGAGGATCCTGCGGCACAGTACAGAAAATGCGGGGAGACTCATCTCCCCGCACATCCCCATAAGGCAAACTCGTATAGACTGGCTTACTTTGCCCGGGACAGGGTAACCGCTGCGGTAACTACAATGTCCTCCACCGAAGCGCCCCGGGATAAATCACTTATGGGCTTGGCAAAACCCTGCAGGAAGGGGCCAAAGGCTTCAGCTTTTCCCAATCGCTGCACCAGTTTGTATCCAATATTCCCCGCGCCTAAGTCAGGGAAGATCAACGTATTAACCTTACCCCGGACAGGGCTGCCAGGGGCTTTCTTGTCAGTTACTGAAGGTACGAGGGCCGCATCGGCTTGCAGTTCCCCGTCAAATACAAAGGCAGGCTTCTTCGCCTTGAGCAGTTCTGCAGCGGCTTGCACCTTCTGTACATTTTCATGATCCGCCGAGCCTTTGGTAGAGAAGGAGAGCAGGGCCACCACTGGTTCCGCACCCAGGAATTCCCGGCAGGACTGGGCCGCGCTCTCGGCAATGTCTGCAAGCTGCTCTGCAGTAGGAGCGGGAATCACTGCGCAGTCCGAGAAGATAAGCGCCCCTTCTACCCCCCACCCGGGATCCGGGGTCTGAACCACAAAACAGGACGAGGCGGTTTTAAGACCAGGAATGGTACCTATAATGGCCAGGCCTGCCCGCAGTACATCCCCGGTGGTATTTTCCGCACCCGCCACCATCGCGTCAGCCTCGCCAAGCCGCACCATCATAGCCCCCCAGCGCAGGGGAGCCAGGATATCAAGTTTGGCCTGTTCAAGGGTCATACCCTTTTTTTTCCGCAACTCGTAGTATTCCTGCGCGTATTTTTCAATGAACGGTGAGGCGCTGGGATCCACGATGTGAATCCCTTCCAATTTCACCCCTCCTTGAGCGGCGACGTTCTGTACCTCCGGCTCTTTACCGATCAGCGTTACCGAAGCGGCAAGCCCTTCATCTGCGAGAATCCGGGCAGCCTTGACCGTGCGGGGCTCTGTTCCCTCTGGCAGCACCAGCTTTTTTTGCAGGGATTTAGCCTTTTGACGCATGTCCTTTACAAAATCCATAGCGTACTCCTTAAAGTAGACTTGTTCTATTTGCTTAATTTTTTATTTATTGCTAATTGGGTAAGCGCCCTTTTATGTCTTAGTATACCTGCTTATAGAGGGCTATGCAAGCAAAAACTCAAGACCGATCCTGCTTAGGGGGTCATCCTTTCTGCAGCGGTCTTGGCTTGGGCTTCCAGGCCGTATATGTCCACCACGGTCTCTTTGAGCCAGCCCCGGTACGTTCCTTCCACCAGGACCCAGGATTCAGAGGTTCCGGTAACTAAGCGGCGTTCCAGGATCCGTACAATGGAACCCCTGCGCAGGTATCCCAGGGAAACCCCGCCTTTACCAGGCTCATTCACCACATGGGTATAGGAGACGCTGACCACACCGTATCCTATACCTGAACGGGAAAGCGGGTAGGTCGGAGGGGGTATGATGGTTACCTCATGGGCAGTCCGAGTGCAGGAACACCAAAGCGCTACCACACCCATCAGTAACAGGATACAGAGTTGACCGGGATACACCAAAACCTCTACTTTCATTGTTTGTTTCACCACGCACTCCCATGAACCGGGACAGCGCCCTTACAGCGGGGTTTAATACCCCGCCCCAGGAGGCGTAAACCTGGGGCGCGGGGGATTTGTTCCCCCGCATACGATACGCTTTCAAGGAGAAATCTTCAATACCCCGGAACTTTGCTCCGGCTGAAAGAACGGCTATAATGGCAGGAGGAGCACATTACTTATATGAAAACTATAAAGGTTTTTATCCTTTTAGTCAGTATATGGTTGTTTTTGGCCTCTACCGGGATACAGGGGGAAACTCCCCCTGGAGCAGGTAAAAAAAATTCCTATACCTTTTCTATTGCGGCTTTAACCGGTTTTTTATACGGCCAGGGTGAAGAAATCGTGTATCTCAATGAGACCAGTGAGACCTATCTCAGCCAACTGCTCTGGGATATGAAGCCCCTGTTCTATACCGGTACATCGCTGAACGTTTCCCAGCGGAACCCTCTGGAAAGGCCCGGATTTTTTACGGATCTTTCCCTTAAATTCGGGATTCCTTCCTATAAAACCGGCATTATGGAAGACAGGGACTGGATGAATAAACTCTACCATACTGAAGAAAACAACGATGCTTTGACCCATTTTTCTTCCCACGATAATTATACCCAAGGGGCTTTTTTACTGGATCTTTCCGCCGGCCTGTCCCTTCCCATAGCCGGCTGGTTTGTGCTCAAAGGGTATGCGGACTTTTCCTATATGCACTTTTCCTGGGCTTCCCAGAATGGATTTACCCAATATGCCTCAGAAGGCGTTTCCGGCGGGTATGAACCCTGGGATGATGGGATACCGAAAAGCACGCACTATGGACCCGCGATTAACTACCAGCAGGAATGGATTATCCTTACTCCAGGACTGGCCTTGCTTATTCCCTTTCCCTATGGCCTGAGTTTGACCCTGGATGTGCATGTAAGCCCCTGGATATGGTGCGTAGCCTTGGACGATCATTTTCTCACGGAAAAACAATACAGCGATCACACCTCCCAAGGGGGCCTCTTGTTTGAGTCCCAGGGAAGGATCGGGTTTGCTCCCCATTCCCGGCTGGAACTCTCCTTATCCCTGGGGTATCGGTCTATCCAGGGACTGCGGGGCCCTACCTATACGAGAAATACCGGTAAAACCAGCGGTCTTGTTACCCAGAACGGATCCGGCGGGACCGGGTATCTTGTGCTGGATACCGGGCTGTCAATCAAGATACGGCTGTAGCGCAGGAAAGAGTTTCCGGTCTGAAGCCGCGAAGTCCAGGGCTTGGATTTCTTCAAAAGCAGCCCAGCGCGATTCGGTATGTTCTGAAAGGGTACTCGGGTATTCCTGGAAATAGACTCTATAGGCATGGAGGATATGGGTTCCCCGGTATTCAAAGGACGCGCTCCCTATGAAGGGGCCTGGTTTAATCGACACCCCCAGTTCTTCAGCATACTCCCGTATGAGGGCTTCCTCGTCCCTTTCCCCTGGTTCTACCTTACCTCCGGGAAATTCCCATTTTCCCCCCAAGGGTCCTCCCGGTTTTCGCCGGGCAATAAAAACCTTTCCCTGTTCTATGGCAATACCTGCCACTGATTGCTGTATGGCGTCCATAGCATCCCTTGCTTGACCTGCAGGCGGTTAAATGAGTAATGCCTGGGGAAAGAGGAAGTGGAGCGCTGCGGTTCCCAAGGCCAGGAATCCAATCTGTCTTTTATGGGTAACTAAGATCCGCTCCAGGTCAGTAATGCCTGGGGACCCGGTCTCGGGAAGGCTCGTGTGAGTCCGGTAGTATGCAAGCACCAGCATAGAACCGCTGGCAAAACCGGACAATGCAGGGATCAGATCCCCGACTACCGGAACATCACCCTGCACTGCCGAGAGGAGCTTAAACAAGCCGGTGATGATGCTTACAATCCCCAGGATCAAGCGGAGGGTATCATGCTCCCAGGGAAAAAATGCACCCTTTATTGTATTCCCCTGGGTACGGGTATCCGGTTCTTTCCTGCATATCAGCGTATACCCTGCCGCCGCGTTACAAAATATCGATAAAAAGTAAAATTGGATCATATTCTTCTATACTACTCTTTTTTCCCGGTTCTAACCAGCGTCGGGTATCATGGTTTTTTATGGTTGCTCTTTTTGGCACGTGCGGCCCTTAGATGTAAGGGAAAAAACAGCCTGGAGTCCGCTTTTTCCAAGAGGGCGTTCCAAAACTCGGTTAGTTTGGGAACGCCCGCAACTAACCTGTTTTTTGAAGCAGCCTCGAAAAGTAAAAATCCCAGGATTTTACCCGTGTATTTGCCCCAGGGCCTGACCGTTCTCTCATGGAGATATATACTCATCATCATGCAAGGGCTTTTAAAGAGAGACCCCAGAGGGACTCATACATCTTCTTTATTACCATCCCTATTCTAAATTGTTATACTGCAAAGACTTATAGTCCTTACCTTTACTTTTGT
>JAISOX010000172.1 GCA_031275325.1 Treponema sp. | reverse complement strand
CGCGTGAGAAGGGCTCCCCCTTACGCGTGAGAAGGGCTCCCCCTTACGCGTGAGAAGGGCTCCCCCTTACGCGTGAGAAGGGCTCCCCCTTACGCGTGAGAAGGGCTCTCACCGACGCGTGAGAATAGCTCTCACCTACGCGTGAGAACCGCTCTATGACTCAGCCAGGTTGAGCAGGGCCTACCGCCAAAACAAGGAAGGCCGCTCGTATGTTTCGGACAGCCCCAGAATCCCGCTGCAATTTTCTATGCCTTTATCCTGACCAGAGCAGGATCCCCTTGCATCATTTAGAAAACCTTGCTATATTTTACCCACATAATGGGTCTGTTATCTTTTTCTTCATTACATTATCTGAAAAGAATCTAAGGAAAATAGAGCAACGCCGTAAAAACGGGGAAGAACTATCCCCCGTGAATGGGGTCCTATGAGCTTACATTCACCGGATAGGAACAACCCTGGAGCAAACAAGGAGTATCATAACACCATGGGCATCGACATTACCAAGATGCGGAACATTGGCATCAGCGCGCATATTGATTCGGGTAAAACTACCCTTTCGGAGCGCATTTTGTTCTATAGCAATAAAATCCACGCCATCCACGAGGTTCGGGGTAAAGATGGGGTAGGGGCCACCATGGATCACATGGAATTGGAACGGGAACGAGGCATCACCATTCAGTCTGCAGCAACCCAGGTTACCTGGAAGACCCATAGGATTAACCTTATCGACACCCCCGGCCATGTAGACTTTACCATTGAGGTTGAACGGTCTTTGCGGGTTTTGGACGGCGCGATCCTGGTGCTCTGCGCGGTAGGCGGGGTCCAGTCCCAGTCCATCACCGTGGATAGGCAGCTCAAGCGCTACCATGTGCCTCGGATTGCCTTCATCAATAAGTGCGACCGCACCGGGGCCAATCCTTTCAAAGTGCGTTCCCAGCTCCGGGAGAAATTGGGCCTCAATGCGGTGATGATACAGATTCCTATTGGCCTTGAGGATCAGCTTGAAGGCGTGGTGGACCTTATCACCATGCAGGCGGTGTATTTTGAAGGCGAGCAGGGGACTGAGCTTCGGTATGGGGAGATCCCCCCGTCCCTCCTGGCTGAGGCCACGGCCTACCGGGAAGAACTGCTGGAAGGGGCCTCTATGTTTTCCGATGAACTCGCGGAACGGTACTTGGGAGGAGACCCTATCCCCGAAGCATTGCTCCGTTCCAGTATTCGCAAGGGTACCCTCTCAGAGGCTTTTGTACCGGTAATGCTCGGTTCTGCCTATAAGAACAAGGGCATCCAGACCCTGCTGGACGGGGTGAACTATTACCTTCCCAATCCCACGGAAGTTAAAAACTACGCCTTGGATCTGGATCAGGGTGAAGCGCGGCTGGAGCTTTCTGCAGACGACAAGATGCCCACCGTGGCTTTAGGGTTTAAGCTGGAAGACGGCCAATACGGCCAGCTTACCTATGTACGGATTTACCAGGGATCCCTCAAGAAGGGTGAAGAACTGACCAATACCCGGTCCCGGAAGCGATTCAAAGTGGGAAGGCTCGTCAGGATGCATGCGGACAGCATGGAAGACATCTCTGAAGGGGCTCCTGGAGATATTGTGGCCCTGTTCGGTATTGACTGCGCCTCAGGAGATACCTTCTGCGGCGGCGGACTCAACTACGCGATGACCTCCATGTTTGTCCCTGAACCGGTTATCTCCCTGGCCATCACGCCGAAAGATAAAAAATCCGCAGACCAAATGGCTAAGGCCCTGAACCGCTTTACCAAAGAAGACCCCACCTTCCAGACCTACGTGGATCCTGAATCCAACCAGACCATCATCAAGGGGATGGGAGAGCTTCATTTGGAAGTCTACATCGAGCGGATGCGCCGGGAATACCGGTGCGAGGTGGAAACCGGGATGCCCCAGGTGGCTTATCGGGAAGCCAT
This sequence comes from Treponema sp., assembly GCA_031275325.1. Taxonomy (GTDB): domain Bacteria; phylum Spirochaetota; class Spirochaetia; order Treponematales; family Breznakiellaceae; genus JAIRLU01. Next base: position 4,473 of record JAISOX010000172.1, on the reverse strand, counting down.
CACCCAGCGGGCGGCCTTCAACTACACCCACAAAAAGCAGACCGGCGGTTCCGGTCAATACGGGCGGGTTGCGGGGTACATGGAACCCTTTACCGATGGAGACTATGAGTTTGTGGATAATATCAAAGGCGGGGCCATTCCTACAGAGTTTATCCCCAGTTGTGATAAGGGATTCAAGGAAGCCCTGAAACGGGGGAGCCTCATTGGGTTTCCTATTGTGAATATCCGCTGTCTCATCAACGACGGTCAGTCCCACCCGGTGGACTCTTCGGATATTGCCTTCCAACTGGCTGCTATCGGGGCTTTCCGGGAAGCCTATCCCAAGGCCAAGCCCTGTATCCTGGAACCCATCATGAAGGTGGCGGTGGAGGGGCCCACGGAATTCCAGGGAAACATCTTTGCCTCGATCAACCAGCGCCGGGGCATCATCTTGGCCTCCACGGAAGACGGCACCTTTTCCCGGGTTGAAGCGGAAGTCCCTTTGAGTGAAATGTTCGGCTATTCTACGGCGCTTCGGTCCTTGACCCAGGGTAAGGCGGAGTTTACCATGGAATTTGAGAAGTACGGGAAGGTCCCGGCGGGTATTTCCGAAGCCCTCATCAAGGGGTATGAAGAAAAGCGAAAGAAAGAACTGCAACAAAAATAGCGTGAAAAAGGGAGAAAAACATGATTAAGGATGAACTCATACAACGCAGTCCGGTTCGAGTTTTTGAGCAGTCTATCCATGGGGGGCTGGCGGCAGGTGAACTGGGACTCATCGCTTCAAAGAGCGGTATCGGTAAAACCTCGGTGCTGGTACAGATTGCCCTGGATAAGCTCTTACAATCCAAGAAGGTTATTCACGTATCCTTTACCCAGCACACCGATTATGTATTGGCCTGGTATGAAAATATTTTTGCTGAATTTATCAAGAAAGAGAACCTGGAAAACACCGGAGATATTAAAAACGAGCTTATCAAGAACCGGGTCTTGATGAATTTTAACCAAGAGGGCATTGCCACTGAGCAGATCCTCAGAAGTCTGCGGGCTTTGATCCGGGAGGGGGGCTTTAAAGCCGAGTCTTTGATTGTTGACGGCTTTGATTTTACCCGGGGTACTCGGGAGCATTTTACCGCAGTGAAGGAATTCGCCCGTGAGCTGGGGCTTTCGATCTGGTATAGCTGCAATGTCAAAGGCGGAGATTTCTCGGCTTCCCAGCCTGGTATTTCCCCGCTCATCAAGGATTATGAGGACCTCTTGGATGTGGTCATTATCCTGGATCCTCAATCGGATCATATTGCCCTCTCAGTATCTAAAGATCGGGACACCTACAATCCCCCTGCATTGGCCCTGCGGCTTGATCCCCGGACGCTGCTGATCCTCGAAGGCTAAGGGGAACCAGGCGGATACCTATGAAGACCGGCGTAACACGTAGCGTTCAATGATATCCGCCACCCCGTCATCATCGTTGGACCGTTCGGTAACGAGGGCAGCCAGGTCTTTGAGCCGTTCATCCCCGTTTACCATAGCCACCCCAAGGCCGGCCCATCGAATCATCCCTTCATCGTTCATGGAATCTCCTATAGCCAGGACCGTTTCTTGAGGGATCCCCCGTTGTTTTGCCACCTTTTCCAGGGCGGTCCCCTTATCCGTCTGGGGAGGAAGGATCTCCAAGAAATAAGGCTGGCTGGTAAACAGGCTTACCTCCTCCCCTACATAGGTCCTCAAGAGGCTTTCCAGAGGGGCCAGGATCATGGGATCCCCGGGGATAAGCAGTTTGTGGCACCCTGCAGAGACCATATCCCTGAAATTGTCCGCCACAACCTGGCGCAATCCGGTGAGTTTCTGATCATAATCGGCAAATTCAGTGGACCTGGAGACATACATGATATCATTTTCATATAATTGCACGGGAAAACCTTCAGCATGGGCCAGATCAAAAGCAATGAGCGCGCTTTCAGCAGGTATATGTATCTCATAAATGGTATCTCCCGTAGTGCTCTCTTGAATAATCGTCCCGTTGTTACCAATGAGATACCCCGGCCGTTTGTGCATCCCCAAAAACCGGGCAAACCGTTTCATCCCTGCCGGAATCCTGCTGGAAGCCAGTACCACCACAATACCCGCGGCTCCCGCCCGTTTAATCACATGCTTGGTCCGATAGGAAATGCTTAAATCCGACCGTAAAAGGGTATCATCCAAATCCAAGGCAATCATGCGTATGGGCGTCATTTTTAAGCATACCCCCTTATGAGCTACTATCCATATAGTAATAATTCTCTCTATTATATATAGAGGTTTTTAAAAATGTCAAATCGTGAAAAAAATTCTATCCTTAGGGTGAGCCAGATGCAAAGGCCGCCTCAGTTTTCGGTAGCTGGGTATGGGTAAAACATACGTTTTTGTAAATCAAAAAGGAGGCGTAGGTAAAACCACCTCCGCGTTAAATATAGGGGCCTTTCTCGCAAGAGCTGGAAAATCAGTGCTGCTGGTTGATTTTGATTCTCAGGCAAACCTCTCCAGCGGGCTGGGGTTCCATAGGGTTAAACCCGGGGTGTATGAGCTGATTTCCGGGACGGTTCCGCTTAAAAAAACCATCCAGGAAACGTGTATCCCGAACCTTAGGCTGATTCCTGCAGATCTGGACCTTGCAGGAGCCGTAGTGGAACTCATCAGCCAGCGGGAACGGGAGTTTTTTCTGAAAAAAGCCCTAAAGCCGGTATGTACCGAGTATGACTATACGTTGATTGACTGTCCTCCCTCCTTGGGGGTCCTGACCATCAACGGTCTGGTGGCGGCAGATGCGGCGCTCATCCCTATGCAGTGTGAATATTTTGCCTTAGAAGGGCTCTCCCTGTTGCTCAAAGCCATCAAACGGATCCAGAAGACCCTCCATCCTGCCCTACGGATGGGGGGTATTTTCTTCACCATGTACGACTCTCGAATCCGCCTTTCCCAGGAGGTGGCAAAGCAGGTAAGCGCCTACTTTAAGAACACGGTTTTTTCCACTGCCATTCCCCGAAATGTCCGGCTATCCGAAGCTCCTTCCCACGGTATACCCATTTCGGAATACGATCCCGCGTGTATTGGGGCAAAAGCCTATAAGAATCTGACTGAGGAGGTGTTGCAGCGTGACGCCTAAGCAACGCTTGGGGAAGGGGTTGGGGGCCCTGCTTCCCTTGGAAGATGAATTGAACCCTGCGCCTGATGCCGGGGAAGTACTCCTCCCCCTGGCAAAACTCCGGACTAATCCCCAACAGCCCCGGAAACACTTTGACCCGGCCAGTCTCAGGGAACTGGCAGACTCCATCCGGGAACATGGGATCATACAACCCCTCATTGTGGAGGACCGGGGAGACGGAACCTACAGCATCGTGGCAGGGGAACGCCGCAGCCGGGCTGCGGCTCTGGCAGGGCTCACTGAAGTGCCGGCCCTCATCCGCGCGTACACTGATGAGCAACGCATGGAAGTTTCCCTCATCGAAAACATCCAGCGGACCGACCTTAATCCCCTGGAAGAGGCTGCGGCCTATAAACAGTTGATAGACCTCACTGGTCTTTCCCAAGAAGAAGTGGCGGTCAAGGTCGGTAAAAACCGTTCCACCGTGGCTAATGCCCTCCGTCTCCTCAAGCTACCTCCGGCTATCCAGGAAAGCCTTGCCCGGGGCGAATTGTCTCCTGGACATGCCCGGGCTTTGCTTACCGTGGTAAATCCGCTTCAGCAAGCGGATCTGTTCCATCGGATCATCGCATCAGGTCTTTCAGTCCGGGAAGCAGAGCGATTCGCCGCAGCAGGTACCCGTGAGACTCCGCGGTCAAAACCCGTCCCGTCCCGGGATCCTGCATTAACGGAACTGGAAGCGCAATTCATCGAATTCCTGGGGACCAAGGTTTCCATTGAGGGGGACCTCCGGCGGGGCAGTATCCGCATTGAGTACTACTCTATGGAGGATCTGGATAGGATCCATGAACTTTTGGGGAAGTAAGGGAAGCGAATTGTACGGGATGAAATGAATACATGGAGTTTGGGAGCCCTGGAAAGGCTGAGGAGGGTTAGGTTAACCGGTGTTTCCTGCCTTCCTGGATTAACCGTGCAATCCTTCTTGGATTAACCGTGCAATCCTTCTTGGATTAACCGTGCAATCCTTCTTGGATTAACCGTGCAATCCTTCTTGGATTAACCGTGCAATCCTTCCTGGATTAACCATCAATTCCTTTCTGGATTAGCCGTGCAATCCTTCCTGGAATTGGCCTCACTTCCTTCTTGGATTAACCATCAATTCCTTTCTGGATTAGCCGTGCAATCCTTCCTGGAATTGGCCTCACTTCCTTCTTGGATTAACCATCAATTCCTTTCTGGATTAGCCATGCAATCCTTCTTGGAATTGGCTTCAATTCCTTCCTAGAATGGACTTGCAATCCTTCAGGGATTAGGGCCTCAATTCCTTCTTGGATTAACCTTACAATCCTTCTTGGAATTGGCCTTAATTCCTT
>JAISOX010000067.1 GCA_031275325.1 Treponema sp. | reverse complement strand
TTGATGAACTTGAGCGGCAGCTTGCAGTCTTTGAAGGGGATCTGTGCCGCTGTAATGACTGTGTGGTAGATATGGCAGCTATGGCTTTGAATACGGTAAAACCCCTGTACCGTTTTTCCTTCTTAGGGGTCCTCTATGCGGCTCAAGCTATGGCTGATGAAGCGTATGCTGCCAGTGTGCGGGAGGCAGCCTTCATGGAATCTAAGGGTCCTCGAATGAACGCTTATTTCCGCGAATTATAAGGGGGATCTTCGAGGGACCATAGGATATTTTCGGAACCTCCCTTTAGGGCTTCCCTCTCGCCTTTTATCATGCCTTTGTCTATACTATTACCTATCTAGGGAGGAGTCAGTATGTCGGAACCATTAACCGAGTATCAAGGAAAAGCAACTATGGAGAAAATCACGTCCCTCGCCAAGCGGCGTGGTTTTGTGTTTCAATCATCCGAAATCTACGGAGGCCAGAGCGGCGCTTGGGATTACGGGCCCCTGGGAATTGAGCTAAAAAATCGTATTGCCCAGAATTGGTGGAAGGAGATGACCCAGCTCAACGACTCGATTGTGGGGCTGGACGCGGCTATTTTGATGCACCCTCGGGTATGGGAGGCTTCAGGGCATGTGGAGAATTTTACCGATCCTCTGGTGGACTGCAAACAGTGCAAGACCCGGTTTCGGGCTGACCAGATCCCTGAAGCGAATCTGGCCGGGAAAAAATGCCCCGAATGCGGAGGGGAACTTACCGATACCCGCCGGTTTAACCTCATGTTCAAAACCCATATCGGCCCTGTGGAAGATGCAGCCAATACCATCTACCTTCGGCCTGAAACTGCCCAGGGGATCTACGTGAATTACAAGAACATCATCCAATCCAACCGCATGAAGATCCCTTTTGGCATCGCTCAGATCGGCAAGGCCTTTAGGAACGAGATCGTTACCAAGAATTTCATCTTCCGGACCTGTGAATTCGAGCAAATGGAGATGCAGTACTTTGTCAAACCTGGTACTGACGAGGAATGGTTTAACGAATGGAGAAAACGGCGCTGGGCTTATTACGAGAAAATCGGGATCCAGATGGAGCGCCTCCGTTGGCACCAGCACGGCCCCCAGGAGTTGGCCCATTACGCTAAGGACGCGTATGACATTGAGTACCTCTTTCCTATGGGTTGGAGGGAACTGGAGGGGATCCACAACCGGTCCAACTATGACCTTACCCGGCATACGGAATATTCAGGCAAGGATTTACAGTACATCGATCAAGACAACCCCAGTGGAGGAACGCATCGGTTTATTCCTTTTATCATTGAGACTTCTGCAGGGCTTACCCGGACCCTCCTCATGGCGCTCTGTGATGCCTATGACGAGGAAAAGGTGATCGATAAGGGCAATGGCGGTTCTGATGGAACTGGTGATGACTGGCGGACCGTGCTCCGTTTCCATCCGAACCTGGCGCCGGTTACCGTAGCGGTATTGCCTTTGATGAAGAAGGACGGTCTTGCAGCATTAGCCCAGGATATACGGAATGAACTCAAAGAGGACTTTGCCACTGACTACGATCAGTCCGGGGCCATAGGCCGGCGCTATCGGCGGCAGGACGAGGCAGGAACCCCCTTCTGTATCACCGTAGACTATGAGTCTAAGGATAAGGGTACGGTTACCCTCCGTTTCCGGGATTCTATGGAACAGGTCAGGGTAAGCCGCAGCGCCTTGGCCGAGCGGATACGGAGCGAAATCAAGGGGTATACCCGGATCAGGGTTTCTTCTTAAGCGGCTCATCTGAACCGCTTCCAGAGGGCTTTTTTAAGCCCTCCCTGCCTTCCCAGCGTAAGATTATTCGCCTCTGTTTGACCCGCTATGAAGCGGCGCTTACAAGCTGCGGATAACTACCGCTACTGCAGGAAACCGCGGCTCGTGTATTGAGCCGTACTCCTTTTTGTACTATAGTAAAGACCTATGACCGCAACTCCCTTAATCCGTAACTTTTGTATCATCGCCCATATTGATCATGGCAAATCAACCCTGGCGGATCGGCTCATTCAGAAAGGCTGCCTCGTGGAAGACCGGAATTTCCAGGACCAGATTTTAGATACTATGGATATTGAACGGGAACGGGGGATAACTATCAAGAGTCAGGCCGTTACCATCCCCTATACTGCCAAGGATGGCCGGGAATACCAGCTTAACCTGGTGGATACCCCGGGGCATGTGGATTTTACCTATGAAGTTTCCCGGGCCATTAGTTCCTGCGAGGGGGCCTTGCTTTTGGTGGACGCTACTCAGGGAGTGCAGGCCCAGACCCTGTCCAACCTGTACCTGGCATTGGAGCATAATCTGGAGATTGTCCCGGTGATCAACAAGATCGATATGGCCGCTGCGGATATTCCCGGAGTCAAACAGCAGATCGAGAAAGACCTGGGGCTGGACGCTTCTTCTGCCCTCCTGGTTTCAGCCCGGCAGGGAACCGGGGTGGATGATCTGTTTGAGGCCATCATCCAGCGGATCCCCGGGCCGGGGGGTAACCCAGAAGCTCCGCTGCGGGCCCTGATTTTTGACTGCCACTACGACCCGTATCGAGGGGTGGTGGTGCATATCCGGGTCTTTGACGGCCGGATACGGCGGGGCATGAAGATCCGGTTTATGTCCAAACGTGCGGAATATGAGGTCGAAACCCTGGGGGTCTTCAAACTGGCTCTGGTGGAGGGTGCGGAGCTTCCCGCAGGGAGCGTGGGGTATATCATTGCAGGGATCAAAACCGTCGGGGACGTGCGGGTGGGAGACACCCTTACTGCCGTGGAAAACCCCTGTACGGCTCCTCTGCCGGGTTTTCGGGAAGTGAAGCCCGTGGTATTTTCATCTATATATCCGCTTGATTCCAATGAATACGAGGAGTTGAAAGCAAGCCTTGAAAAGCTCAAGCTCAATGATGCATCCCTGGTGTATGAAAAGGACGCTTCCGCGGCTTTGGGCTTTGGATTTCGCTGCGGTTTTTTGGGTCTCCTGCATTTGGAAGTGATCCAGGAACGGCTGGAACGGGAATTCGGCCAGTCAGTGATTTTTACCGCTCCATCGGTGCAGTACCGGGTGTATCTTCGCACAGGAGAAACGGTTTTTGTGGATAACCCCATGGAGTACCCGGATGAGGGCCTCATCGAAGCGGTAGAGGAACCCTATATTCGGGCGTCCATCATCACCCCGGGAACGTTCCTGGGGAACATCATGACCTTGTGTATGGAGAAGCGGGGGGTCCAGACCAACATGACCTATCTGGATGAAAAGCGGGTAGAACTCATCTACGATATGCCCCTTTCGGAGGTTCTCTTTGATTTTTACGACCGCCTCAAAAGTATCAGCCGGGGGTACGCTTCCTTTGATTATGACATCACCGATTATAAGCCTACGACCCTGGTTAAACTGGATATTCTGCTCAACAGCAAGGCAGTGGATGCTCTTTCCCAACTGGTGTTTCGGGACCGGGCTTACGAGCGGGCCCGGCTGGTATGCGAGCGCTTACGAGACGAGATACCCCGGCAGCAGTTCAAGATACCCATTCAAGGGGCCATTGGGAGCCAAATCATCGCCCGGGAAACGGTCAATGCGTTGCGTAAAGATGTGCTGGCCAAGTGTTACGGCGGGGACATCACCCGTAAGCGTAAGCTTCTGGAAAAGCAGAAAGAAGGAAAGAAGCGTATGAAGCTGGTGGGGGATGTGGAATTGCCTCAGAGCGCTTTCCTGGCGGTACTAAAAACCAAAGAATCCTGATCCTGTCCCAAAACTGTGCGCTCCACGCGCACGGTTTTGGGACAGGGTTGGGGGGCCCTGGTCTCTATAGCCTTCAGATCACCTCAAAAAGCCTCTCGTAAAAAAGCTGCCTTGAGGTACTTGTATTTTTTTTGCCCTTATGCTAGTTTTTTTCATCACGCCAGTTTGAAAACCTTACGTTTTGAAACTGCCGCTATCAATAACGTGGTTGCTTATAGCTCTAGACAACTGCTTTTTCTGTTTCTTCAGAAGCAGCATCCGTATGTTTGGGAGAACTACATCAATGGCCCTTTCAGACCAAACCGTTCTTCATATCTTTCAAAAACAAGCCCCCCGTACCCCGCTGCGTATTGCCCTAGCAGAAAAACAGCGATACCGCTTTAAGCGAAACCTATACCCTTCAAGGGGTAACCATATTTTATGTAAGGAGAGAAACGATGATTGATTACTATCTGACCCAAAGCGCATTAAGTTCTGGAGAAACCGGGTACCACGCCGTGGTTACCCATACCGAAGGGGTTGACCAAAAGAACTTCATTAAAATGCTCAGTGAAGTGTTGAACGTCAACGAAGGTGAAGCGAAGAATGTCATAGCCGGCATAGGAACTGCCGCAAGAAACCTGCTGTCCCAGGGCTGGAGTTTCAAAATAGAAGGCCTTGGTTCTTTCAGCCTGAGCATTACCGGTTCTTTCCCCAGCCCTGATGCGGCCTTTAACCCCGCGGTCAACAAGATTAGCGTACGTTTTTTAGCTGACAAGGAACTGACCGCAGCCGCGGGCAGCGCCAGTTTGAACCGGCTGCACGGGGTGGAACATGGGCCGGTTATTGACAGTGTAGAAGACAAAGCCAGCGGAGCAATAAACAGTAAGCTCAGTCCCGGACATGGAGTAAACTTAAGCGGCAAGGACATCAAGATAGCCGGCACGGACAGTACGGTAGGTATTTACCTGCTTGATTCAACAGGGAATGGGATACGGGTGCCCTCCGGGGACATGCTGGAAAACGGGCCGACCAAAGTGTTATTCATCTGTCCTCCGTTGAGCGCGGGGGAGTATACGATACAAGTAACCACTCAGTATAAGGATCAGGTCCATCCACGGTCATACATTTTTAACGCCCCTTTAGTAGTAAGTAACCCCTAGCTCAGGGTCTAATCTAGGGGGAGGTAAAAGCGCCTTGCCTAGGGGGAGATCAGGGGCTGGCGTAAGGTAGGTTGGAGCCTGATGTAAAGGAGGTAAGCCCCTGGCGTAAAGGAGATAAGGTTCTGGGGTCAGGTAGGTCAGAGCCTTGGCTAGGGGGAGGCAAGGGTTGTTCCGAAGATAAGCTGCGTTTTCATAAATAGCCTGCGTTCATCAGGGCGGCTTTTGATGCCCTTAAAATCGAGAAGGGAGATACTTATGAAGAAGGGTGTTTTAGTCGCGGCTTTGATAGCCGCAGGCCTGATGGCGGCGCTGGGTTCCGGCTGTAGACGCGGAAAAGGGCAGGATTCCCGGCAGGAGGGAAAACCCAAGGTAAAAATAGCCTTAGCGTTCCCTATGACCGGGGACAATGCCGAATACGGGCAAAGTTTCCTGGTCGCGGCGCAAATTATGGTGGATAAATGGAACCAGGCCGGGGGCGTCCTGGGCAGGCAGATTGAGCTGGTTGTCTATGACGACAAAAATTCCGCGGAAAAAGCCGCTTCCATTGCGCAACAAATCGTCAGCAGTAAGGACATCGTCGGCGTCTTGGGGCATTTTTCCTCCGGGGTCAGCATGACCGCCGCGCCGCTCTATCAGGCAAACCAGGTGATCGAAATTTCCAACACCGCTTCCCATCCTGATTATTCCAAGATCGGCAACTACATCTTCCGCAACAATACCGTTATTTCTGCGGAATTCAACGTTATTGTAGATGTCATCGCGAATGATTTGAAGCTCAACAAGGTCGGCATAATCGCCATTAAAACCGACTGGGGAACCGCCGCCGGAGCCATTGCCGCGGATTTGATACAAGCCAACAATAAACTCACCCTGGTTGCCTATGAACAGGTCCTTGAAACTTCCAATGATCACGGTCCGGCCATCGCAAAACTCAAGGCCGCGGGAGCGGAGGCGGTGGTGGCCGTAGGGATGTACAGCCTCTATGGGCCCCTGGCCAGGCAGTACAAGGAAGTGGACCCCAAGATCCAGCTTATGGGGGTGTCCAACGCCTATACCCAGCAGATTATTCAGCTTGGAGGAACCGCAGTGGAGGGCCTTATCGCGCCGGTGAGTTTCTTTGCCGAATCGGAATATCCCGAGGTGCAAAAATTTGTTGACGAGTTCAAGTCCCGGTTAGGCATAGAGCCTTCCGCCCTGGCGGCCCAGGCATACGATTCCATCGGCATCCTGCTTCAGGCCATTAAAGAGGCGGGTGCCCTTGACCGTGAAAAGGTCCGGGACGCGGTAAATGCCATCAACTATCCCGGCATTACCGGCCCGACTTTTTTTAACAGCCTGGGGGATGCGGACAAACAATTCCAGAAGGTTGTTATCCGAAACGGTAAATTTGTGCAGTATAAAAGGTAAAGGTTCCGTCCGCCTTAGGGGGAGGGTATCTTAAAGGATAAGGGAGTAGGCTATGGAGACCTTATTTCTGACGATCATGCAGGCAGTGGAAGAGCAGGTGGCGGGGAGCGGACAGATATTGGAATCCTTGAAGGTCATCCAAGAGAAGACGAATGTGATACAGGAAGACT
>JAISOX010000159.1 GCA_031275325.1 Treponema sp. | reverse complement strand
CGCAAAAGGGCAAGCTGCTTTTTTGAAAGTCCCGCCACATCCTGCCCGCCTATGCTCATGGTCCCTCCCGTAAGGGTGTCAAGGCATCCGGCCAGGTGGAGGAAGGTAGACTTGCCGCTTCCGGAAGGGCCTACCACTGCAGCAAACTCGCCGCTTTGGAACTCCAGGTTTATCCCCCGCAAGGCGTGGACCTGCTGGCCGTTCAATCCGTAATCTTTCACTAGGTTTACCGCTTTTACTACCGTCATATAGAGCTCCTGAAAGGTATAACTTGAGGCTGTTTCAAAACTGAAGTTTTGAAACAGCCTGGCTTGGTAACTAATTACCCCGTATTAGGCTCGCTTTTGAGCGTAATAGGGAAGCAAGCCCTTTACGCTTCTGTTTTCTTTTTATGCCGCAGTTCCGTCAGCGCCTCTAAACCGAACATATCATTGGCTTTGAGTTCTTCTGTAATGGAAGTGGGGACCAGCATCATGGAATTCCCCGCTTTCAGCCCTTCATTTAATATAGAAAGGATCTTTAACTGCATAGCTGGTTCATTTTTGGCGTAGATTTCCGCTGCTTCCTCCAGCTTTCTGGCGATCTGGATCTCCGCATCCGCCAGGAGGATCCTGCCCTGCTTTTCCCGTTCCGCTTGGGCGGTGCGCGACAGGGAATCCTGGAGAGCCTCAGGGATCTGGATATCGGTGATCTCAATGTACTGCACGGTAATGCCCCACTCAGTGGTCTGCCGTTCTACCTCGGCCTGGATCTGCTTTTCAATCAGATCTCCTCGTTCAAGAAAGATAGAAAGGTCGTTGCTGGAGACCGCGTTTCGCAGCGCGGCCTGAGAAACCAGCACCACTGCTTCAGTGTAGTCTTCCACTTCCAGGGCCGCCTTCTGAGGGTCCCAGACCAGCCAAAAGGCGAAGGCGTCCACATTGACCGTAACCGAATCCCTGGTGAGGGTTTCCTGCGCGGCAAAGTCGGTAACCCGGATGCGGATGTCGATGATCTGGGAGATTCGGTCGAACAGCGGCAGAAGGAAGACAAGCCCCGGCCCCTTTACTTTATGGAAACGGCCAAGGCGGAGCACTACGGCCCGTTCCCATTCTTCAATTTTCCGTACTGCCGGGACAAGGAGGATATACAAGGCAATGAACGCCGAGACTCCCGTCAGGGCATCCCCGCCTCCAGCCCCCAAGATTCCCCGCTCACCCTGGAGTCCCAGGATGATTCCCGCGATGCAACCGATCAGACCTAAGAGCTTCATGCCCGTAAAATCCCGCAACCGCCGGGGCGCTGGATGGTTTTTCATGTTGTTTCTCCAGGGCTTTTCACCGCCCTCCATAAAACCCTTTTGTTTTAGGCTCATGTCATCCTCCTTTCATCGTAAGCCTCGATAAGATTCACCAGTTCCGTTTTTTCCACTCCCAGGGAGTACATTTCATCAATAAACCGTCCCAGGACTTCCTGAATTTTCCGGTTCCGGGCCTGCTCCTCCCCTATTGGTTTTTTGCCTGATATATAGGTGCCGCTCCCCACTTGTTTATTCAAAATGCCTCGGATCTCCAACTCGCTGTATGCCTTGACTATCGTATTCGGGTTGATTTTAAGGTCAACCGCCAGAGCACGGATCGTCGGCAGCCTGTCCCCTGCCTGCACACGCCCGGATAATATGGCGTATTCTATCTGCTGGATTATTTGCCGATATACCGGTACGCCGTTAGCGGTATCCAAAGAAAAACTGAGTTTCGTCTCTGCATTTGTACTATTCATCTAGTACAATAGTAAATGAACTAGTACAATATGTCAATCGCTTTTTTATGAGCGTTGTTGGATTTGTCGGCTTTTACGCTGCCTTGCTCTGTTTTTGCTACAGATACCGAGGAAGCTCCCCAAGAAGTAACCGGATATGCAAAAAACTACTACCTCTATGATGATAGGGGTATCCAAAGTAGGGTTAGCAAATGAGGATTTTAAGAAAAGCGATTAGCATAAATCCCAGGAAGTTTATATCGGATTTTTCATACCTTATGGTAAGCCGGCGGTTTTCTTTGATCGTTCCGAATAGCCGCTCTCTAAAAGACCGTTTCTGTACCCTTAATCCCCTATCCCAATTTAGTCTGGGGGATACTTTTCCTATGGTTATTTTTGAAACGCCCTCCCCATAAGCAGGATCATCGCCTCAGCGGGAGGGCATTAGATTAGGTTACTCGGTTACGCTCCTTTACCCCTGAAGTCCTGTTCAAGGGTAGCGCGCCTGGGGTATGGCAACCCCTGCGACAAACCGGTTCCGTGTGTGCTCGGTGAATTTCTCAATGGCTTCCTCGAGGGTTTGGGTCTCTGGAGGCGCATAGGGAGGGACTGCATCAAGGGTTGTGGTATTGGCCAAGATGACCGAATCCGCATTGAGCCCGGAGTAATAGATCCCAAAGAAAGGACCGGGAATGGGAGTCCCCACATACGGGCTCACCGTATGTCCTGGTTCGGTGTATTTCGGCCAGCCTTCTTCGGTGTATTCAATGATGATAAGTCCCTCGGTGTCATTGAAGCGCTTAGTATACCGGATGGCGCCTTCATAATCAAAGTCCCATCCCTGTTCTTCATCCCCATCGGTATAAGCGAGGATCCTATCGGTGATGTCATACCCTTCAGCGTCCAGCCTGGGTTGAGAACGCCAAGTACCGATGAGCCGGGAATCCAAAGGATCCCCCAAAGGCTCCAGCGTATCCACAGGATTCTTACAGCCCCAAAGCAGGAACAGGGCGAGGATACTCCATAGGTACTTCATAACGTTACCCCCCAAAGTGCAGATCTTGGGGTATACCAGCTTCGGGAGAGTATTCTCCCAGACTCCCCTCCCCTTTATTAAGGCCAGTTTGTACCTTTACAAAGTCGATGTACTCGAGGCTAACCCCATTACCCGCTGCATCCACCGCGTCGCTCAGGTCAAAAGTAAGGGTTCCCGCATCTACATAGCCGCTCAGATTGGAATCCTGCAGTAGGGTACCGGTAAATAAGACATAGGTTCCGGTCCTTCCCGTTATATGATAGGGGTATCCGTCGTTCCCATTCGAATAGTAGGAAAAGGTTCCGGCCCCTCCTTGGGTATCTATCCAGAAAGCAGAGGAGGCGTCTGTAGGCTTGAAGTAGGCCATAGCATACCCTTTTGTTGGGGATGCTTGGGAACCTTTCAGTTGATACCACAGTTCATTGGGCTTTCCATCGCCATTACTATCCTGGCTCACCCAGACCACCCCGGCTTCTGCCATACCTGCCACATGATGGTTACTGGGAATTCGAAGGTCCGCTCCTGATGCATTGGGTACACTGTGATCAAAGCCCAGGATGTAGTAACCTCCCCAGCCTCCCAGGGAAAAGACCTGGCCGTCGACGTTGGCATTGTTAAAGGTTTTGTTGCCGTCCAAGTATTCCTGTACTAAGTCCCGGACTTCTTCCTCGGTAAGGCTTGAAAGATTAGGAATTACCGGGTTGGAATAACCGTTCCCGCGGCCTACAAATTGCCCTGGGGCAGGGCTGAACTCGATACAGGTAGCGGCCTGAGCTTTGGTTCCTCCTGAGCG
>JAISOX010000121.1 GCA_031275325.1 Treponema sp. | reverse complement strand
GCAAAGTTCACGGTGTATTTTTTCTGGTCGTTTGCGTTAGCGTTTTCAAATTTGCTGTTTGGAATTCTGGTTGGAATAGTATTACGGCTTCCTGGATTTGAAGGCCGTTTTTTTCTTATACGTTTACAAGAATACGGTATCACAAGCCTTTTGACCATATTACTTGGAACGCCTATTGCTTTTTTCTCGATGTGGGGAAAAGGATATTTAGCCCCCCTTGGCTGCGTTGCGCTTGTTTTGGTTTTTTCACAGATTATCGCGGCTGTAGGATATGGGCATTATTTCCCCTGGGCGGTTCCCGCTCTTTACAGCGGCGCAGGTGGAGAATATAAAGAGCAATTAAACGTAATGAGTTATATCATGGTAATTCTGGTTTCAGTTTTTGGTTATTGCATAACAACACTTTATTGGAAATATACGGATCACAATAAATGATGGTCCAAAAAGTTTATAGAAATTCTATTGTTGTATCGCCCCCCGCCGTCCATGGCGGGGGGCGGTTGGCACATGGGCTAAAAAACATCGTATAACAGGACTGTATATGCTTCGCCGCCAGTAGGCGGCTCGGGCTACGGTTTGCCTAGGTTATTCCGCTACGCTCCATTCCCACGGCAAACCTCCGCCACATTTTGCCAGCCCTGGTCTTGCTACGCAAGCCCTTATCCGGGCTGGCAAAACGTCATATACAGCCGAAACGTTATGTGCCATTTGCCCTAAAATTTTCAGAGAATGCGATATATTGACAATAAGAGATAAGTGAAATAAAATATTTTGCGAGGTACAGAAATGAACATTAGAACAGTGGAAACATATACATTTGGCAATTTAACTGTATATGAAAAAACCTTTGAAAAAGACGGTATTGAGTGGCGTTATACCATAAGCGGAAATGGGGGAAAATATTTGTTGGCGATTTTGGCAAATATTGCGGGGCACTTGCTTGCGATACCGCTTGCGGAAGAACTTATGGAAACCTATAGGGTAATTGCATTGTCAGTTCCTCCTGTTCCTGTTTTTTTAGAAACGGCGGAAGGTCTTAAGAATATCCTGGACATTGAAAATATAGTTTCTTGTGATGTAATCGGTCATTCAAACGGTGGCGTACATTTGCAAAATTTAATAAGCAAATACCCGCAATATATTAACAAAATTATATTCTCACATAGCCTCACTTCAATGGAAAAGAATGATGCTTTTAGCATAAACGCTTCAGAGATAAAAGTGTATAAAATAATGCGTGGAATATTAAAAATATTTCCTGCCTCTGCTTTGACTATTAGTTTGTTATCTGCGGCTTCTCCCGGATTGAATCTCAAATCAGGCAAAATAGAAAGAAAAAAACTTAAAACCTTTTTGAAAATATGCATGAAAAAATCACCAAACAGGATTTTTTAACTATGGCATCCTGTATGGAAGATTTCTTATATAATTATGTATTCACAACGGAACCATATATTAATAAACCTAACGACATTCTTATTATTGACAGTCCAACAGATAATCTTGCCAATCCTCAACAACGGGCAGAGATGCGCCGTTTATGTCCAGGAGCAAGGGAATATCAATTTAAAAAAGGAGGACATTTAACACTTATAAAATGCCAGAAGGAATATTTCAATATTATAAAAAATTTTTTATATTCTTCATAGATAATAATTTTGTAATAGGTGGTACAAAATCATTAATAAAATGGAGTACGGGCAAACGGCACATAACAGGTCTGTTTACGCTTCGCCGCCGGTAGGCGGCTCGGCCTCCGCGACGGCTAGGTCATTCCGCTGCGCTCCATTCCCACGCCGTCGCTCCGGCACATTTTGGCGGCCCTGGTCTTTGCTTCGCAAAGCCCTTATCCGGGCCGCCAAAACATCGTAAACAGCCGGAACGTTATGCGCAATAGTGCCTAAAATTGCTCGGAAATATAAAAAATAAAAATATTTGACAAAATATTATAAATAATGTAAAATGTACGTTATGAATATAGAATATTTTAACGAATACTTGAAATACGAACAATTGGGTATTAAATCAAAGGAAAAAGAATATCTTAATAATTTTATAAAGTCATTTGAAAATTATAATGAAAAAGTATTATGGACAATGGAATATTTACCAAAATTAAAATTTAATCATCATAATCGTATCCGCAATGAATTATTCGAGGAAATTGTTTTTCCTGTATTATTGGAAGGATATAACAATAGAAATATAAAATCGATGATATGGATAGTCAAACTAAATCAAAATTTTACTCAAAATGAAAAATTATGGAAAAAAATAAATTATGTTTCAAATTTGAGTTTAATAATGGAATGTTACAAAATGGAGCCGGACAATAGTGAAATTATTGATTTATATTTAGAAATAATAATTGAAAAAATATTATACAGGATACACGAATGGCCTGATGGTATACTAATAGGGAATAGACTTGCCGAAAAAGACGAATGTAAAAAATTATTGGAGGAAATACCGTTACTGAATAAACTTGATCGAAATAACGAATACAATGAACTAATAATGGAATATGAAAATATACTAAATGAATATATAAACAGATAATGGGATACGGCACTACTGCGCATAACAGGACTGTATGCGCTGCGGGGTTCCATTCGTCTAGGTCGGCTACGCCTCCCACGGCACGCTCCACTCACAGTTTCACAGCCGGAACGTTTCCCCCTGCTTTTGGTACGGCCCTTGACGGTTTGTATGCAGGGCCGTACTACCCTGGATTCCCCTAGTATTCATGGTTCCGGTGCTTTAACCCGTACTTCACCACCCGCAGTCCCATGACCCGTTCAGATATCCCCAAATTTTTGGCTGCCCGGGATACATTGCCCCGGGTCCACCGCAGTTCCGCGGCAATCAGTTCCCGTTCCACAGACTCGACCACTTCCTTCAGGGTTTGCCGTTTTGAGGAAAGGGAGGACTGTTCCTGCTGCAGATTGGGGGGAAGATGGTAGCTGTGGATGAACCCGTCGGTGGAGAGAATCACCGCCCGTTCAATACAGTTCTCTAGCTCCCGTACATTACCCGGCCAGGAATAGGCCGTCATCACATTGATAGCCGAAGGGGTTATCCGGTGCATTGGTTTGGTATATTCTGCAGAAAATTTTTCCATGAAATGATCCGCTAAGAGGAGGATGTCGGTTTTCCGTTCCCGGAGCGGCGGGATTACCAGAGGAAAGACGCTAAGCCGGTAATAGAGATCCTCCCGGAATGTACCTTCCCGGATGAGCCGAGTCAGATCCCGGTTGGTGGCCGCAATGATCCGGATATTGACCTTGATGGGCTCCCTCCCGCCGATGCGTTCAAATTCCCGTTCCTGAAGGACCCGCAGGAATTTGCTCTGCACTGCCAGGGGCATCTCTCCAATTTCATCAAGAAAAATGGTTCCCTCCTCTGCCTGTTCAAAGTACCCGATGCGCTGGGAAATCGCACCGGTAAAGGCTCCCTTTTCATGGCCAAAGAGGGTACTTTCGATGAGGCTTTCAGGGATGGCGGCACAGTTCAAGGTGATGAAAGGCTTGTCCGCCCGGGGAGACGCGTAATGAATGGCCTGGGCAATCTGCTCCTTGCCGACCCCGCTTTCTCCCAGGAGCAGTACCGTCGCATTAGTGCCGCTGACCTGATCCATTTGCTGATATAACAAGCGCATGATCTTGGAATTACCGATCACATAACGAGGCCCCGTAAAGCGGAGCCGCAGTTCCGCATGAAGCCGGGAGTTCTCCGCTTTCAGGTACTCCATTTCTTCGCACTTCCCTTGATGAAGCCGGACCACTTGACTGATGGAAGCGGCCACGATGGTGAGGAGACAGACTTCATAATCCAGCGCCTCCCCGGTATAAAACAGATCAATACCGATAGTACCGATTACCTCCCTACCGATCCTGATAGGAACGCAGACAAAGGAAATGTCCTTGGTATCCGCGTGTTTCCGCGCGCCTGTACGGTTAAGGAACCGGGGCTCATCCGCGATCCGGGGTATGGCCACAGGGCTGCCTGTTTCAATGACCCTGCCGGTAATGCCTTCCCCAAGAGCATAGCGGCCTTTTACTTTTTGCGATCCCTCAAGCCCCCAGGCTTCGGCTATGGCGATTTCCCCGCGTTCCCGGTTTAAAATCGTGATCATCCCTCGGATAATACCCAGATACGCGGCGATCCGGTCCAACACGGGCTTTAAAATCTTTTCCACAGGGTCAGAATCTAAGAGCAGCTTGCTGATCTCAAAAAGCAGCCCTAAACCCTCCCGTTCCCACTGGCACCTATACCGCTTACACGGGGAGAGGTGGAGCAGACAAGACTCTGGTTCATGCATATTGGTTACATTCCTTGCCTCTGGGTACAGTACGTTTTTTCTCTTACACAATCAAGAGGAAAAGCCCCTTGGGACAAAAAAACCTCAGTTTTTCAGGAATTTTTCCCTACTTTTTTGTCGTTTTGCTGATCAGGATTGTTATTTTTGTAAGTATCCCATAACATATTGACCGGCTTGGCAGGATACCTGGAAGCATCAGCGGCTGGGGATTTCCAGGAATTATCCTAAGAAAAGGGAACCCAGGCCGTGAAATCCTCAAACTTTTTCGTTTTTTGCGTATTTCAGTGCAGTTTCGCCATATATGGCACGGATATTGCTTTTTCTCTCATAAGCCGTTTTACGGTATATGATTTTCGGAGTACAGCAAAGATGAGAAAAATCGCAATCTACGGGAAGGGAGGCATTGGGAAGTCAACCACAACCCAGAATACAGTAGCAGCCCTCGCGGAAATGGGGAAAAACATGATGGTGGTGGGCTGTGATCCCAAAGCGGATTCGACCAGGCTCCTCTTGAATGGTCTTGCCCAAAAAACGGTTCTGGACACCCTGCGGACTGAAGGGGAGGACCTGGATCTGGAAGATGTGGTGAAGATTGGTTTTAAGGGAACCCGGTGCGTGGAATCTGGAGGACCTGAACCGGGAGTCGGCTGTGCAGGCCGGGGGATCATCACGTCGATCAACCTGCTGGAACAGCTTGGCGCTTTTAACGAACAATACAAGTTAGACTATACCTTTTACGATGTCTTGGGAGACGTGGTCTGCGGCGGCTTTGCCATGCCTATTCGGGATGGTAAGGCGGACGAAATCTACATTGTCTGTTCCGGTGAAATGATGGCCATGTACGCGGCCAACAATATCTGCAAGGGGATCATGAAATTCGCTGAGGCTGGTTCAGTGCGCCTGGGCGGACTTATCTGCAACAGCCGTAAGGTGGACCGGGAAGATGAACTTATCCAGGCTCTGGCAAAAAGGCTTGGAACCCAGATGATCCACTTTGTACCCCGGGACAACATGGTCCAGCGGGCAGAGATCAACAAGAAGACGGTCATTGATTTTGATCCTTCGGTGAGCCAGGCGGATGAATACCGGAAACTGGCCATAGCCATTGAAAAGAACACCCTGTTCGTGATCCCTAAGCCCCTGGAAATCACGGAACTGGAAACGCTGCTCATGGAATTCGGCATTGCCGACTGAAACTGAATCAAAGGTAAAGGAGCGGGTGATGGTAATGATACGGGCGATAGTACGTCCAGAAAAAGCTGATGCGGTGATGGCGACCCTCATGGCAGAAGGGTTTCCGTCGGTTACCCGGATGAATGTAGTAGGCCGGGGGAAACAGCGGGGCATTAAGATCGGGGATGTAAGCTACGACGAGATCCCCAAGGAACTGCTCATCATGGTGGTCAAAGAGCATGACAAGGATTTCGTGGTTAAAAAAATAATAGAAGTTGCCCGGACAGGAAAGGGTTCTTTTGGGGACGGGAAAATTTTTGTGTCCCCTGTGGAAGAGGTCTATACGGTCAGTTCAGGGGTGAGAGAACCTATAGAGGGAAACGAGGGGGCCTCATGAAAGAAGTTATGGCCATCATCAGAATGAATATGATGAACAAGACCAAGCGGGCCTTGGCGGACGCGGGGATCAGTTCCATGTACGCCAAAGAGTGCCTGGGCCGGGGTAAGGGTACGGTGGAACTGCCCCGGTATATGGGGGGTGTGGAAGAGCAGTACGCGGACATGATTCAGGAACTGGGGGTCTTCGGCAGGCTCATCCCCAAACGGATGATTCACCTGATCCTGCCGGACAATTTGGTGAAAACCGTGGTCAACACGGTAATCCAGGTCAACCAGACCGGCAGAAGCGGGGACGGGAAGATCTTCGTCATGCCCGTAACTGAATCTTGGCGAGTTCGTACCGGCGAATCCGGGGATGAGGTTTTGGATCAATGAAAAGGGGAGGAGTACAGAGGATGGTACACCCGCGGCCGGAGTCCAGGGAATTCAAGGCGGAACTCCTGGAGGCATATCCGCCCAAAGTTGCCAAGAAGCGGGCCAAACAGATCGTGATCAATGAGGCGAGTGAAAAAGGGATTCCGGAGATCCTCGCGAATACCCGGACCGTCCCGGGGATCATTTCCATGCGGGGTTGCGCCTATGCGGGCTGTAAAGGAGTGGTTTTAGGGCCTACCCGGGACATCCTCCAGATAACCCACGGCCCCATTGGCTGCGGGTTTTACAGTTGGCTGACCCGCCGGAACCAGACCCGGCCCTATACAGAGCGGGATCCCAACTACATGACCTACGCCATGTCCACGGATTTACAGGAAGATGAGATCATCTTCGGCGGAGAGAAGAAACTAAAGGCCGCGATTGACGAAGCAGTGGCCCTCTTTCATCCCCGGGCAATCGGGATTTTCGCTACCTGTCCGGTAGGGCTTATCGGAGACGATGTTCATGCGGTTGCCCGGGCCATGGAAGAAAAGTACCCCGGCATCAACATCTTCGGGTTCTCCTGCGAGGGGTACAAGGGGGTGAGCCAGTCCGCAGGGCACCATGTGGCGAACAACAAGGTCTTTACCGATGTGGTGGGCCTGGATGATACCCCCAAGGAAGGGGAGTTCCGGCTGAACATCCTGGGAGAATACAACATTGGAGGCGACGCTTTTGAGATCGAGCGGCTCATGGATCACTGCGGCCTTACCCTCCATTCCACCTTTAGCGGGAATTCCACCTACCAGGAATTTATCACCGCTCATACTGCGGACCTCAATGTGGTGATGTGTCATCGGTCTATCAACTACCTGGCGGGGATGATGGAAACCAAATACGGGATCCCCTGGTTCAAGGTCAATTTTGTGGGAGCTGAATCCACCTCTAAGTCTTTACGGAAGATCGCCCGGTTTTTCCAAGATGACGAACTCCTGAGACGAACCGAAGGGGTAATCTCCCGGGAAATGGAGGAGGTGGAAAAGGTGCGGCTGGACGTGCAATCCCGGTGTGCAGGAAAAACCGCGGTCCTCTTCGTAGGAGGGTCCCGGGCCCATCATTATCAGGATCTGCTGAGGGAAATCGGTATCACCGCGATAAGCGCGGGGTATGAATTCGCCCATCGGGACGATTATGAGGGCCGGCAGGTCCTGCCCTCCATCATGGTGGATGCAGATTCCCGGAACATCGAGGAACTTAAAGTGGAACCTGACGCGAAACGGTACCGTCCCCGGATCAGCGCGGAAGAAAAGGCCCGCCGGGAAGCGGAAGGGTTTACCTTCAATGATTACCAGGGGATGATGCGGGAAATGGCTGCGGATGCTTTGGTGATAGACGACTGTAACCACTTTGAATTAGAGGCCCTGATTGAACGGTATCATCCTGATTTAGTGTGCGCAGGCATTAAGGAGAAATACGTGGTCCAGAAACAGGGGATTCCCATGAAGCAGTTGCATAGTTATGACTATATGGGACCCTTTGCAGGATACAAGGGGGCGATCAATTTTTATAAAGAGGTGGATCGGCTGCTTAATTGCAATGTGTTTAAGTTCGCTCAGGCTCCTTGGGATATGAGTCCTGAGCTGCACGCTTCTTACGGCTATACCGGGTAGCCCCCCAGGGGGGTTTACTGCCCCTGTATGGCCGTGCTGCCCCCCAAGGGGGTTTACTGCCCGTTGCTGGTAAGGGAGCGGGTCGTCCCTTGCTTCGGGTCTTTGCCGCTTTGGATCCCCCGGCTTAGATGAGCATCCTGCGAAGGCCTATCGCAGCGCCCTGCGAAGGCTTATCGCAGCGCCCTGCGAAGGCTTATCGCAGCGCCCTGCGAAGGCTTATCGCAGCGCCCTGCGAAGGCTTATCGCAGCGCCCTGCGAAGGCTTATCGCAGTATCCTTTCCAGCCCTTGGGGGCGGGGCCCTTTTTTAGAAAACGCCCCGGGGACATCGAATTGTTACATAAGGAGTTTTTATGCTGTTACGTCATACGCCAAAAACCTTAGCCGAACGGTCTGCCTTGACCATCAACCCGGCCAAGACCTGCCAACCGGTGGGGGCCATGTACGCGGCCCTGGGAATACACCGCTGCCTCCCCCACAGCCACGGGTCTCAAGGGTGCTGCGCCTATCACCGGAGCGCCCTAACCCGGCACTATACCGAACCCATCATGGCCAGCACCTCTTCCTTTACCGAAGGAACCTCGGTCTTCGGGGGTCAGGCAAACCTCCTGGAATCCCTCAACACCATCTTCACCCTCTACAACCCGGATATTATCGCGGTGAACACCACCTGCCTTTCGGAAACCATTGGGGACGATCTCGCCCAGATTATCAACAAGGCAGTAACGGACCACAAGATCCCTCCCGGAAAAACCGTGATGTATGCCAGCACTCCCAGCTTTAAGGGATCCCATGTAACCGGCTATGCCAATATGCTTGCCGCTATGGTACAGCATTTTGCGGTGAACACCGGTAAAAGAAACCGGGCCCTTACCGTGCTGCCCTCGTTTATCGAACCGAGTGATATGACGGAGATCAAACATATCCTTGGCGCTATGGGAATAGCCTACCTCATGTACCCGGATACCAGCAATGTGGTGAACGGTCCCATGGACGGAACCTTTAGGATGTATCCCCAGGGCGGGGCCACCAAGGAACAGCTCCAGGAGTCCGGGGATTCCCGGTATGCCCTGGCCTTGGGCCCAAGCGGTACCCTGGCTGCAGCCCAGCTTTTGGATACCAAATGCAAGGTCAGGACCGAGGTGCTTGAACTCCCTATCGGTATCAGCGCCACCGACGCCTTGGTGGACACCTTACGGAAAACCATGGGGGTAACGGTGCCTGAGAAGCTCCTCATTGAACGGGGGCAGTTGGTGGATGTGCTTTGCGATAAAAACCAGTACCTCTATGGGAAAAAAGTATCCCTTATCGGGGATCCGGACATCCTCATCGGCCTTACCCAGTTCTGTAAAGACGCGGGGATGGAGGTTCTCCATGTAGTAAGCGGTACTCCTGCAGGGACGAAGTTCATCAAACGGATTCAGGAAATTGCGGGGCCCGCGGTAGCGGTCAAGGCAGGCCCCCAAGGGGATCTCTTCTATTTTCACCAGCTCTTACAAAACCATACCCCTGACCTTATTCTGGGGAACACCTACTGTAAATACATTGCCCGGGACATGGATATCCCCTTGATCCGCACGGGTTTCCCGATTTACGACCGGGTGGGTCATTCCTATTTCCCCATTACCGGGTACCGGGGAGGGCTGCGCCTCCTGGTAAAGATCTTGGATGCGTTCATGGATCGCCAGGACCGGGACGCGGCGGAAGAGGAATTTGAACTGGTAATGTAACCAGACCCCCAAGACCAAACCTGGAAGGCCCGGCAGCAGGGGATCGCTTCCTTTTTATGGGTCTTCTTCGTCTTGGCGGTTTCAATATGAGTGAGGATATATATGGTAGAAGTGCTGGATGCCCGGAAACAACAGGTTCTGGAAAAGGGTAAGGACGCCTACGCGCTGGTATGTGAAAAGCCCAGTACTGCCGGTTCGGTGAGTCAGCGGGCGTGTGTGTTTTGCGGGTCCCGGGTGGTATTATACCCTATTGCAGACGCCCTGCACCTGATCCACGGCCCTATTGGCTGTGCGGCCTATACCTGGGAACTGCGAGGTTCCCTGTCCAGCGGGCCTGAGCTGCACCGCTTGAGTTTTTCCACGGATCTCCGGGAAAAAGAAGTCATTTATGGGGGAGAGCAAAAACTGTACGCTTCCCTTTCAGAACTTATCCCAGCCTATAAGCCAAACGCGGCCTTTGTGTATTGCACCTGCATCATCGGCCTCATTGGGGATGACGTGGAGGCGGTCTGCGCCAGAGTCCAAAAGGAACAGGGTATTCCCGTACTGCCGGTCCATTCCGAAGGGTTCAAAGGAACCAAAAAGGATGGATACAAGGCAGCCTGTGAGGCGGCCTTCAGCCTGATGGGTAAGGACGAGCTGAGTCCGGTTTCTCCCTTCAGTATCAACATCCTTGGGGAATTTAACCTCGCGGGGGAGACCTGGATCATCAAGGACTATTACCGCCGCATGGGGATTGAAGTTACCGCCTGCCTCACCGGAGACGGCCGGGTGGCGGAGCTGGGCAAGGCGCACCGGGCCCGCCTCAATGTGGTGCAGTGTTCCGGTTCCATGACCTACCTTGCCAAGATGATGCAAGAAACCTACGGGATCCCCTTTATCCGGGTATCCTACTTCGGTATTGAGGATATGACCCAGGCCCTCTACGAGGTCGCGGAATTCTTTCAGGACCCCAGGATACTGCATCAAACCCAGGAACTGGTCCGGGAAGAGGTTTCCCGGCTCCTCCCCGGATTAGGGAAATACCGGAAAGCCCTGGAGGGGAAAAAGGCTGCGGTGTATGTGGGAGGAGCCTTCAAAGCCTTTTCTATGGTCAAGGCGCTGCGTCATATTGGTATGGAAACCGTGGTGGCAGGTTCACAAACCGGTTCCCCGGAAGATTACGAATACCTTAAAGCGATCACCCAGGATGGGACCATCATCTTGGACGACACCAATCCCCTGGAACTTTCAGGCTTCATCCTGGAAAAAGGCGCGGATCTCCTCATCGGCGGGGTCAAGGAGCGGCCTATCGCCTACAAGATGGGTATTGGATTCTGCGATCATAACCATGAACGGAAAGAAGCCTTGGCAGGTTACAGGGGAATGCTTAACTTCGCCCAGGAAGTATACGCCTCGGTACGCAGTCCGGTCTGGAAGTATGCCCCTGCCCGGCAAGCTGCGGCTGCCAAAGCTGCGGTACCAGCGAAAGCCCTAAGGCCCAGGGCAGAACCAGGAGTTTTGGGATGAAAGGGAGAACCTATGTGGCTACGGGTAACGCATGTAAACTCTGCGCTCCTTTTGGGGCCTGCATGGCCCTTCGAGGTATTGAGGGATGTATCCCCCTGATTCACGGTTCCCAGGGTTGCGCGACCTATATCCGGCGTTATGGGATAAGCCATTTCCGGGAACCCCTGGATATTGCCTCTTCCAACTTCACCGAAGCCGCGGCTATTTTTGGGGGTAGGGACATCCTTTTTACCGCCCTGGATAATGTGTCCCGTTCCTATAAGCCTGCAGCCATTGGCGTTACCTCCACCTGCCTTTCAGAAACCATAGGAGAGGATGTTCCCCGGTACCTCCGGCAATACGAAGCGGAACGGCAAGACCAGGCCCCCTTACCCCTGCTCTTTTACGCGTCTACTCCCAGTTACCGGGGTACTCATACCGACGGGTTCCATGAGGCGATTTGGGCGGTCCTGAGTACCCTCATAGGAACCAGAGAGGACCGGCCCGTTCAGGGTTCTGAGGGTACGCGGGTGAATCTCATCTCCAGCTTTGTCTCCACCGAGGACCTCCGGGAGCTGCATAGTATCCTCAGATCCTTTGAAGCGCCCTATACGCTGATCCCGGATTATTCGGAAAGCCTCGACGGGCCTTCCTGGGAGACCTACCAGAAGCTCCCTGAGGGAGGAACAAAACTCGCGGATATCCGCGCTATGGCGGATGCGGTGGGAACCCTGTATCTCGGGTATCCCCCGGGCAAGGATGGGGGACAGTGGCTCTGGGAAAACCACGGGATCCCCCTAACCCGCTTAGAGCTCCCCATAGGTATAGAAAATACGGACCGCTTTTTTGAAGCCCTCGCAACCCTGACTGGCCGGGAAATCCCAGAACCCTGGCAAAAACAGCGGGGCAGGCTCATCGACGCCTATATCGACGGCCACAAATACGGGAGCGGGAAACGGGCCATCTTGTACGGAGAGGAGGATTTGGTGGCGGCCCTCGCCTCGTTCCTGGATGAAATCGGCGTTATCCCCATCATAGCCGCTACCGGCAGGGCAGGTTCCGGTTTCGCTCAGCGGATACAGCAGGCTCTGAAAAACACCCCTGCAGAGGAACCGCTTATCATGGATGACGCGGACTTCATCTCCATCCTTGAACGGGCAAAAACCCTGGAAGCGGATTTTATCATGGGCCATAGCAAAGGGCTCTATTTGTCCCGGGAACTGGGTATACCCCTGGTCCGCTGCGGCTTTCCCATCCACGACCGGATAGGGGGGCAGCGGCTGCTCCATCTAGGATACCGGGGAACCTTGAACCTGTTCGACCTCCTCTGTAACACCCTGTTGCAGGCCAAGCAGGACCAGGTTTCCAAGGGATACACCTATCTATAAGGGAGCTATGATGGTACAGGAGGTTTCCCCGTTTGTAAAACATCCCTGTTTTAACGCCCAGGCCCGGCACAGTACGGGAAGGATCCATCTGCCTGTGGCGGAACAGTGTAATATCCAGTGTATGTTCTGTAACCGGAGATTTGACTGCGTGAATGAAAGCCGGCCTGGGGTAAGCAGCAGCATCCTTTCCCCTGCTCAGGCCCTGGTCTATCTGGATGGGGCGATGCAAAACCTTGAGTCCCTGGAGGTGGTGGGCATTGCCGGTCCTGGGGATCCCTTTGCAAACCCGGAAGCAACCTTGACCACCCTGGAGCTGGTTCGGGAACGATACCCTGACAAACTCCTCTGCCTGGCTACCAACGGGCTCTGTCTGGCTGAATATGTTGAGCGGCTTGGGAAACTGCAGGTCTCTCATGTAACCGTTACGGTCAATGCCGTGGATCCTGCTCTAGGCGCGCGCATCTATGCTTGGGTCCGGTTCGGGCCCAAAGTCTACCGGGGCAGGGAAGGAGCGGAGCTCCTCTTGCGCCGCCAATGCGAAGGGATCTCCCGGCTTACCGCCTTGGGTATCCACGTTAAGATCAACACGGTGATCATTCCAGGGATCAACGATACCCACGCCGAAGAGATCGCGGCCTGTACCGCAGGTCTTGGCGCGAAGATTCAGAACTGCATTCCCCTGATACCTGTAGCGGGTACTCCCTTTGAAGGTCTTTCTTCCCCTTCTGCAGAGCGTATGCATACCCTGCGGAGCCAGGCAGGGAAGCGCCTCCCCCAGATGACCCATTGCAGCCAGTGCCGTGCCGACGCGGCGGGGCTTCTAGGGAACCCCCGGAACCTGGACCGGCTTTTGGAAGACGCCGCGGTCATCAAGGCCACGGTAGAACGCCCCTATGTGGCGGCGGCATCCAGGGAAGGGCTGTTTGTGAATCGCCATTTGGGAGAAGCGCCGGCCCTGTGGATCTTTGCCTTGGAAGGGGGAAAGTTCGCCTTCCGGGAACAGCGCCCTACTCCCCAGCCAGGTTCAGGGGATCTCCGGTGGGAACAAGTGGCGAAGCTCCTCAAGGACTGCGCCGCAGTATTGGTGAGCGGCTGCGGCCCCAGGCCGAAAACAATCCTGGAAGCCCGGGGAGTGCCGGTTATCACCGTTGAGGGGGGGCTTATCCAAGATACAGGGGAACCGCTCCTCAAAGGACAAGGGATCCCCAAGGTTTTTACCGCTTCCCCAGGCCGCTGCGGCCCGGGCTGCGGCAGTAAGGGGATGGGTTGTGGATAACCATGCAGGAGTAACCATGCGTAATGATATAGTAAGGAGGAAATAGGTATGACTAAGCCGCGGCATCACATCTTTGTATGCGGATCTTTTAGGATGAACGGAACTCCCCAGGGGGTATGCAGTAAGGCCGGCTCTATGCAGCTTATGCAGTACCTGGAGGAGGAACTTGCTGACCGGGGTATGGGGGATGTAGCGGTCTCCGCTACCGGCTGCCTCAAGGTATGCGACCGGGGGCCTGCCCTGGTGGTGTATCCTGAAAACTGGTGGTTCGGCCGCATCGACAGCGAAGAAGCCATTGATGGGGTCCTGGATTCGATTGAGAAGGGTTCACCTATAGAAAAATACGCCCTTGCCTGATGCCCAGGGGGAAGACTTGGATGATCCTCCCTATGAGCGTTCAGGCGCGGGGGCTTTTCTCTCGTGTCGAACTCAGGTTACCCAGGGGGAAGCAAGGGCCTTGTCCTGGGTAACCTGAGGATGATCGGGAGATAGGTCTTGGCTTAGGGAAACACCGTTTCACTTACTTTAAGCATGTCCCTAAGCAGGGTATCAAGGAAGGCCAGGCTGAGGAGGAGAAGCGCTGCAGGTACGGTAATGGTATGCCAAGGCGGGCTGGACCCGCAGCATATACTTTTAAGGAAAAGGGTATTGCACCAATTTTCCATATAAACTACAATGATTCCATGTTCTTGACAAGCCCAGCCCAAAAGCCAGCCCCCGCCCGCTCGTGGAGTTTTGCTCCGCAAAATTCCGGGCAACGCCGCCGGCTTTGCCCGGCTCCCGGCTCCCGGCTCCCGGCTCCCGGCTCCCGGCTCCCGGCTCCCGGCTCCCGGCTCCCGGCTCCCGGCTCCCGGCTCCCGGCTCCCGGCTCCCGGCTCCCGGCTCCCGGC
>JAISOX010000098.1 GCA_031275325.1 Treponema sp. | reverse complement strand
TGAAAAATCATATATTAAAGAACTTGTCAGGAGGCGTGTGGTGATTGAACATACATACGAAAATAAACACATTTAAGAGTATGGCATATCCTTATCGGGGCCATTACGGTAACCGGCATTCACTAATAATGACCTTGATTGTGGGTATTATAAATTCCGACAGGCTGGTTTAGAGGGTTATTAAACAAGTCTAATAAAGGAACGCGCCCAGACGGATGGGAGGTACGTTCCTGTTTCCTGCCCGCAACCCCTGATGTGGAGAATAAAGCCCCACAACACCACCATTTCCAGGGTCGGCTCTCCGGCATAGCCTGTGTCAAGACAGAGGTGTTGCAGGCTCTCAACTATAATTGGGCCGCTGGATAACCGAATCAAGGAGAGTTTCAAGCGGGGACACCTCGTGCCGGTTGGCTCCAGGCACCCACCAAAACCACAAGTACGCCCACGCCGTCGACTAGAGGTGGCGTTTACTTCCCGGGTTAGTGGGATTTTTATCCACCCTTTTCAACACCAAGGGGGGGGTGGTCATGTGCATCCGTCACCACTTACCCTGGTTCATGCAATGTGCCCTTAAGTTCATCCTATTCGGCGAGTCCGGTTTTCCACAAAGTTTCAAAAAAACTGGCGGTGGAGACAACGGTATACCGGGCATGGAGACCGGAACCGCGCAGGCCGGGCATTCCACAGGATGCCGGTAGGGAGTACGTAAAATATCCCCTCACGTGTGGTACGCTGCTCCATCAGCCGACGGACTCCACCCGGTCGTCGCTGGTATCGCTTGACGGGGTTCCGTTCTTTCGGCGGTAATAACGGCTCGTCCTGGCCAAAAACTCCTCGGTTATTTCCCATGAATTGCACTGTTTCATCTAGTTCCTCTCCACTTGGGTTATTGGAGGTCTTCGGCTTCCATAGAAGAAATGCTGGCAAATATTCAAAGCGTAACCAAAACCTTGATAAAAAATGTGAATGATATGGTCGGCCTGGCTGAGTCTTCCGAAGTGGGTCGCAATGGCTTGCAAGAGGAGAGCCTTGGGTGGAGGGCAGGGAAAGCATAGGATAAGGTAAGTTCGACAAAGCGGTTTTTCCGCTAAAAGTCCGCCGGATTTTAGTCCGCCATGACGGGAATTAACCCTCATGGATCTGCATAATTCGTGGAAATCCGCGTTCATTCGCGGACCTCAAGAAATTGAGATTTCACCGAACGCCCTATTTTAGGCCACGGCTTTAAGATTTCAGGCCATGGCTTTAAGATTTTAGGCCATGGCTTTAAGACTTCAGGCCATGGCTTTAAGGTTTCAGGCCATGGCGTAAAAAGGCGCGGGCCGGCGGCTGCGTTGCCCCATTGCCGCCGTAGGCATTCTGGAGGAACAGACGAATACCCGCATCAAAGACCTGCTGACCGCCGGGGATGGGGCTCTTTTCCGTGATCGGCCTTAGTACCCTCTCCCCAGGAGGAATCAGGCGTAGGAAAGGGCAAAAACGACGCTGCCCTGATAGATAGTCATGATCACGCGGCTGGTACAAAGCAAACCAGGAACCGGTGAATTCTTACCCCTGGATCTGAGCAGATCCGGGTTTACCTGCCAGACCGCTTCGGTATCCGCCACCAGGAGATCCCCGCGAAACTTCGGCGCAATACGGCCCCGGTCAGTAAGCCCCAAGATACGGGCTGGGGATGCGCTCATCAAGGAGGAAAGCCGGGAGAGGGTGAGCCGGCCCTGGAGGACCAGTTCCTGGTAGCATAGGGCAAAACTGGTTTCAAGACCGGTAAAACCCGGCGCGCCCTGGACCTTGTCCGCTTCCCGGTGAGGAGCATGATCCGTAGCAATGGCGTCAATGGCGCCGTCCCGCACCGCCTCGATAAGGGCCTGCCGATCCGCCTCGGTTCTCAGGGGGGGATTCACCCTTCCCCAGGTCGCTTCTCCCAGGGCATGAGCGGTTTCCTGGGTGAGGCACAGATGATGCGGGGCCGCCTCTGCGGTAAGGGTAAAACCGAGGGGACCGGTTTTACCCTGCTGCATCCGCTTACCCTTCCTGATGAGGTCTACTGATTCCTTGGTTGATACATGGGCAATATGCACATGCCCTTGCGCTTGCCGGGCTAGTTCAATCACCCGTTGGGTAGCATGGTTCTCTTCGATACGGCTCCAGAATTCCCGGGGCTTTCCTGCGGCTTTTGCCCGCTCCGCTTCAGGCCCCCCTGCATCACAGTGGCAGGATACGGGAATTCCCAGGCGGCAGGCCTCTTGTAAGGCCCGGTACAGCAGATCATCGGAAACCACATCGTTACCGTCTTCAGAGAGCATACGGATCCAGGGTTCGGTTTCGTGCAAGGGGCTTGGAAGGAGGCGTATATCCGAAAGGACCTTGCCCTCCATACCCTGGGTCAGCGCCAGTACCGGATACAGATCCACCAAACCCAGGGTATCCGCGCGTTTTTTGAGGGCCCTGGCTTTGGCAAGGGTATCCATGACCGGCTTGGTGTTGGCCATGCAAACCACCGTGCCATAGCCTCCGGCCACTGCCGCGAGGGATCCAGACTCTAAGGTCTCTTTTTCAAGATACCCAGGATCCCGGAAATGGGCGTGGAGATCTACCAAGGCGGGCATGAGGACCAGGGTTCCTCCTCCTTGGATGGTCTGGTGCATGGGAAGCCGGGTTTCAGGCACGGCTGCGCCCTGAGGGAATACATCCCGGATGATACCCTGTTCGATCCAGACCGAACCGGGCATATCCAAGGTTTCATCCACCAGGCGGAAGTCCCTCAGTAAAAGCCCGGGAGACAGGCTCACAGGAAGTCCCCGGCGGATAGGATTTCATCGCAGTATTCACAGCGGTAGGTGCGTAAATCCGGGTTTTCCAGGTGAAAAACATGGGAGATATAGGTTTCCGTGGAGGTAATACACCGGGGGTTTTTACAGATCAGCACATTTTCCACTCGTTCCGGGAGGGAGAGTTTGATTTTATCCTTGATTTTTTCATCTTCGATGATATTCACCGTAATATGGGGGTCAATGAGACCCAGGATATCAAAATTGATAGCAATGGTATTATCTATTTTAATGATATCCTTTCTGTCCATTTGACAGGAATCGGCATTCACCACAAAGGCCACCGTATGGGGGGTCTTATCCAGGCCGAGCCAATTAAAAATCCTGATACCATGCCCTGCTCTAATATGATCGATGACGATCCCGTTTTTTATCGGCGCTAACATTACCTGCTCCTTTGATTTAGGCCCAGAGGCCCTCAAACCGGGTTATACCCTGATCCGCGTTCCATACCCATTGACTAAACACGCTATCTTTTGTATACATAAACATCACGGGGACGTGCTGCGGACCGGTCAGCCGGCCAGCTTGAACCGTTGCCATGGTTATAAAGAAGTTCTTGCCAAACAACCGTTTGCCAAGACTCTAGTATGTATACAGCTAACCGGATTCCCTTGTATAGAGGGAACCTATTGAAGGAGGACCTCCATGAGCGCCAGAATTAGGCTCAAAAAATTCGGAACCAAGAAACGGCCCTATTACCGCATAGTGGTTATGGATAAACATGCTCCCCGGGACGGGAAAGCCATTGAAGAATTGGGATACTACCATCCCATTGAAAAAGAAGATCAGCAGATCCGGTTTAACGAAGACCGGGTAAAACAGTGGCTTCAGCATGGAGCCACCGTAAGTGATACGGTCCATAACATTCTGAACAAGAAGCACGTATTCTTATAATTTCGGTTTAATATACTCCGGTAGGATTTACGGGGAAGCATAAGCCCTGATACACGAAAGGGAAGGTGGAGAGGTGGAAAAAGATCTGGTTGAATATATCGTAAAGTCCCTGGTTGATGATCCTTCATCGGTATCGGTCAGTGTGGTGGAGGGAGAAAAATCTACTATATTGGAACTTAAAGTTGCCCCTGATGACATTGGCAAGGTTATCGGTAAACATGGCCGTATTGCCAAGTCTATTAGGACCGTCTTGCAGGCGGCAACGGCAAAAGGAGGGAAACACACGGTTCTTGAAATATTGGACTGATGAGGAGTGTCCAGGGTCATTGAAGGGATGAACAAGGTGACTGAGCAGTTTATAGTAGGGGTAATAGGCGCTCCCTTTGGGGTCAAAGGCCATGTCAAGGTGCGTTCCTTTTCCGGGGAGTATGAGCATCTCAAGCAGCTTGACAGGCTGATCCTGCGGTGTGGGAATGTTGAACGGATCCTGGAGTTGGAAGAGACCCGGCCCCTTACCCGTGGCCTGGGGATGAAATTCAAGGGGATTGATACCCCGGAACAGGCCCAGAACCTCAGGGGCGGAGAGCTCATAACTGACCGGTCCCATGCAGCGCCGCTTAAAGAAGATGAATTTTATGTGGAAGACCTTCGGGGCCTGGAAGTGTTGGGGAATGGCGCAGTCCTGGGGCATATCAGGGATGTGCTTGAAGGCGGAGGGGGGAACCTCATTGAAATCCGCCTTACTTCCGGGGAATTAAAACTGGTTCCCTTTAGGAAGGAATTTTTCGGAGCTATATGTCTTGAGCAGGGTACGGCTGTCCTCTTGGAACAATGGATCCTCACATGACGTATACGGTCCTTTCTTTGTTTCCAGAACTGATTGATGCTTTTTTTGCCCTTTCTATTCTGGGAAAGGCGGTAAATCGGGGGGTCCTGCAGTACCGCTCGGTGAATATCCGGGACTTTGCGCTGGATAAGCACAAAACCTGTGATGACGCTCCTTACGGAGGAGGGGCCGGGATGCTTATGATGGCCGAGCCAGTGGGACGGGCATTGGCTTCCCTGGGGATACCTAATCGTTTGGATCCGCAGGCGGCAACGGGCCCGGGTCCCAAACCCCGGGTGATCTACCTTTCTCCTGCTGGACGGCCTTTTACCCAGGAGAAGGCAAAGGTCCTCGCTGAGGAAACCGAACTTATCCTTTTGTGCGGACGGTATGAGGGATTGGATCAGCGTATTATTGACGGGTATGTGGATGAGGAGATTTCCATTGGGGACTATGTGCTTTCCTCAGGGGAAGTGGCGGCCCTGGTGATCATTGATGCCACCTCCCGTTTAGTAGAAGCGGTGATCACACCGGCATCCCTGGAAGAGGAAAGTTTTTCTGGGGGCCTGTTGGAGTACCCCCAGTATACGCGGCCAGAGTGGTATGGTATGCTTCAGGTTCCGGAGGTATTACTTTCAGGGCACCATGAAAACATACGGCGGTGGCGCCTTCGGAAACGAATCGAAAAAACCCTTGCCCTGCGGCCGGATCTTATCCGCCAGGGAGAGGAAGCGGGCCTATTTGACAGGGAAACCCGTACCATTATAGCAGAACTACGGAATAGCGGCGCAGGATAAACGCGGCCATTCCAAGGGGGAGAAATGAGTGAAATAAAGGCAGGTATCAGAGAAATTGTAGCCTCCCAAATGAAAAGTGAACTGGACCAATTTAAGGTAGGGGATACCGTAAAAGTCCATTTTAAGATCGTTGAAGGCAAAAACGAGCGGATTCAGGTATATGAGGGCTTGGTAATCGCTATCAAAAATGCCCAACTGAGCAAGACTTTTACGGTGCGGAAGACTTCCTATGGGGTCGGGGTTGAACGGGTGTTCCCCCTCCATTCCCCGCGGATCGCCCGGGTTGAACTGATCCGTCCGGGTAAAGTCCGCAGGGCAAAGCTCTATTATATCAGGAGTAAAATCGGTAAGGCTGCTAAAATCAAGGAGCTTATCATCAAGAAAAAAAAGCAGCCCCAAGGGCATACAGCAGCCCCGCAAGGCTGACCCGAGCAGGTTCCTGAATACTCCGGTGTCTGGTATGGGGCAGGGATGAGGTGAATACGTCCCAGAGGGGCAGGGAAGGTGAAGCCAGGGCAGTTGCATTTTTGGAAGCCGCGGGAATGGGTATCATTGCCCGGAATGTGCGTTCCCCTGTGGGTGAGATCGATGTGGTTGCCCTGGATGGAGAGACCATTGTATTCGTTGAAGTTAAGGCTTGGTCTGCTTACGCTATTGAGGAGTTACACTACGGAATTGATGAGAAAAAACAGCGCCGTATCATTGAAACTGCTAAGTATTTCCTTTTTTCCCATCGAGAATATAGTGGTATGGCTGTTCGTTTTGATGTTATATTTATTGGACTTGAGCTTATTACACATCTTGTATCTGCCTTTATGGAGTGTATATGATACCAATTCAGAGAGAGGTTCAAGGGGATCACCATCGAAAGCCTGCTGAATTAGAATCGTTGAAACTCAAAATTAACGATCAAAGGTATCTGTATGATGCAATCAATTGTTTAGCCATGATATTGAGTAATGAGATTCTGAATATACGTCAAGGAGGAGACCATGAGTGGGAGAGGAGGCGCCAGGCGCAGAGGGTATCGGCGGCGGGAGCGGACTGATACGGAGCCGGAATATACCAAACCTGGCAGAAAAACCCCGGAAAATTCCCGATCTGATCGAGGACGGGGAAGTATCTATGAGCGGCTTCGGTGGACTCCTCCGGTAGTGGTTACTGAACCGCTTCCTGTACCGGATTGTCCCTATTGCGGTAAACCCATTAAGGATCTCGCTACAGCAGTAGCAGATAAACATTCAGATAGACCGGTTCATTTTGATTGTATCATCGCCAAAATTGCCGAAAGCGAAACCTTGGAAAAGGAAGATTCCCTTGCCTATATTGGGGGCGGTTGTTTTGGCATCCTGAAGTTTACCGGTTCCCACAATACCCCGGGGTTTACCATTAAAAAAGTGGTAGAATGGGAGGATAGGGAACAACGGGCGCCATGGCGGAAAACCATGAGCGATCGGTATTCTACAACATAATGAGCGATATAAGTAAGCATACGCTTGACCATTCCGAGACGCCAAAAACAGTTTCGATAGTACCGCCGAGGATAGTATCATCTTCCAGCGCAAACCCTGGGATAGTAGCTACAGGGGAGGTTCCCTCCTTTGTATCCAGCCGGGAAGTTCCCCCTAAAACACCGGATGATTTCGTACCGGACCCCTGCTCGCAAGAACCCTATGGATTGCACGCTCTATACCTTGACCGTCTGAAACAGGAACTGGATACCTATAAAACCCTTTTCGGCGGTGTTTTAGCTATTTTTCATCATACTTCTATAGACGCTATGTTGGACACTGCAGTGGCTCAACTTTCCACCCGGACCGTGTTATCGTTTGTGGTGTTTTTATGGAAGCCTTTCCAGAATAAAAACGAAATCCGCATCAAGGGATACGAGGGCCATAACCCGACGGATAGAGGACCTGCGATTGAGAGTTTGGCCCTTTTTGAGGTCTTTTTTCAACAGCACCCTGAACCTTTAACCTATAGGGATCTGCTGAAACAGATGGGATATAATACCGCGACCCATGCCTTACAAGAGATGGAACCGGAACTGATAATCCCCATTCTGGGACCCTACGGGTTTTATGGGCTGATACTGGTGGGTCCTAAACTGCAGGGGGACCGGTTCCAGCCGGAAGAAATGAGCTTTATTCGGAATCTCATGTTCTTTGTTTCCTTGGCCATCCAAAATCACCTTCACTATAATTATTCCCTGCAGGATGTAAAAACCGGCCTCTACAATTACGGATTTTTTATGACCCGCCTTGAAGAAGAAATATCCCGGGTCCGGCGTAATGATTATACCTCTTCGATTATTGTCATTGACGTGGATTTTTTTAAGTCCTTTAATGATATCTATGGCCATATAGCGGGAGACCGGGTGCTTGAACATATCGCCTTTCTCATTAAAGGGGGAATACGCCTTGAAGACGTGCCCTCCCGTTTTGGGGGAGAGGAATTCACCGTGCTGTTGCCGGATACCAATACAGAATCAGCATGGTATGTGGCGGAACGGCTGCGCATTGCGATTGCGCAGTTAAAGGTTCCCTGGGAAATACCCTTGCCGAGAATTACCATTAGCCTTGGTATTTTCACCTTTGATAGCCAGACGGATATTATGGCTACTGAAATTCTTAACCGGGCGGATAAAGCCCTGTATGCGTCAAAAAGCCGGGGCAGAAATTGCACGACCATATGGGAACCAGGGCTTGAATTTGGCATGTACCGGTAGAACGTTTCGGGAAAAACACGACGTTACGAGATGGAGCGCGTATGATTGGAATCATTGGAGCCATGGAGGATGAAATTATGCTGCTCCGTTCGGCCTTACTAAATCAGCAGGTCAAAACCATAGGGGGTTTTGACTTTTTTAGGGGCGAACTGGAAGGCAAGCCCGCGGTCTTATTGCGATCCGGAGTGGGTAAGGTAAACGCCGCGATAGGCTGCGCTTTGCTCATTACCGCCTATCAACCAGATTTCGTCATCAACACCGGTTCTGCCGGAGGTATCGATCCTATGCTCAACTTTGGGGACGCCATTATTTCCGATGGGGTGGTGTACCATGACGTGGATGTTACTGCCTTTAATTACGCTCCTGGCCAGCTTCCTGGTCTGCCTGCGGTATTTCCGGTTCCTGAGGATCTTATCAACCGGGCAACCCAGGCAGTGGAGGCGTTGAAACAGGAGGGTAAACTTCCTCCGGGGTTTAACCATGTGCGGGGACTTATCGGATCAGGGGATGTCTTTATGCATGAACCGGATCGGATTGCTGCGGTACGCGCCCTTTTCCCGGATATGAAGGCCGTAGAAATGGAAGGAGCCGCGGTGGCTCATAGCTGTTTCTTGTTCCAGGTGCCTGCCCTGATCATCCGTGCCCTTTCGGATATTGCAGGGGCTGAATCGCCCTGGACCTTCGCAGAATTTCTCCCGGTTGCGGCTAAACATTCGGCGGAGATAGTGCTTCGTATCATCCGTACTACCTGAAGGGGGCTATAGGG
>JAISOX010000047.1 GCA_031275325.1 Treponema sp. | reverse complement strand
TCGGAAGACCTGCTGTTTTTCAAAGGAACTGTTCAACCACCTGAAAGCCTTTGACATGGCTTTCTTTTACATCAATTATGGTTTCGTTTGAGGCCTATCATACTTTGTGGATCACCTCCGGCATTTTTTTACATCAATTACGGCTGCATTGAGGTCTATCATACTTTGTGGATCACCTCCGGCTTTCTTTTACCTCAATTATGGTTTTGTTTGAGAACTCACCATACTTTCTGGATCACCTCCGGATTTTTCATACCGTACCGTCCAGTCGGCGGTTCTCTTTCAGCTTCCCCAATATCCGCTCTATCAACCCTCGTTCCTTATAGATCTCTTTGTCATAGGCTCTTTCTTCTTTCCTGTTCTTTCGTCCAGGTAGTACCGCCCTGTTATGGTTCCCCTCCAATTCTCGCGGAAACTCCTTGTTCTCATACCCTCACTCCGCTATCACCGTACACTCAACTCCATCACCGATCAACTCAGGATGTACCTTACCCCATCTATACTCGTGACCGTAAAGATTTGCCAACAAATACCGCAATATGGACTTGTTTTTACGTACTTTTCACATACAAAATGGCAAATGTTATCGTACTTGAGTATAGTAGATAGAAAGATAAGCGAGTAAGACAACAGAAAGAGAGAAGCAGATCGGTAAAGCAGAGAAAAAACGGCGTGTGTACCCGAAGGAATGCAAAGCCGAGGCGGTAGCCCTGGCAGAGAAGCGGGAAAAATCGGTTATCCAGGTCGCACGGATTTGGGTATCAGCGACACCGTATTGCACCGGTGGATGCAGGTTTCCCGGCAAGCGAAAAATGTAGCGATTGCGGTTCCTGTGGATGCAGCGCCAAAGGCCATAGCCCCGCTGTATGCACCGAAGGCAACCAAGGCGCCTCCAATCGTACCTCCTGCCAATCCACCCAGTAATGAGGATGCATAATCCCCCATTTGCCTTAAATCACTAATGAATTGTTCGTTAATGCTTTTTTCCTCATCACTTACGACTGAAAAGTCAACATTCTGCAACTTTTCAAAGGCCCTCACGAATGGGCTGATGCTCTGGTGAAGCACCAATGCCTTCTTTCTTCCCAGAACCTCAAGGGCTTTTTTGCTTGCATCCCGACATACTTCGAGATGATTTTTCGCTTTATCGATAGTATTGTGTGCTTTAGCGTTTAACTCCTTTGCATCGTCGTTATCTATCGCCGCTTTTATCCCTTTCCCAATTCCAAGTGCTCCGGCTCCCACACCGATAATGAGCGGTATTAATGGTAATGGCATACTTTGTTCCTCCTTATTTATCCCAATTTAATAAGCTGGTTGATACTTTCAGTGGTATCATTCCAGTCTTGCTCGATCTGAGCCTTATTCACATTGGCCCATTGTTTATACCCCTTCAACGCTCTAAAAGTTTGTGCGGTATCTCGCATCTCATCCAGTACTGATTGGTCGATACGACAGGTACACCGCCATATTTCAACCAGGTCTGTCTCAGTCGATGAAACCTTGCCGTTAGAACGAACTAAGGATACCAACACCCACATGGCTGAACGTTGCTGTACCGGATCCAATCCAGATAACGAGAAGAACCCCTGCGGTTTGGCAATTTCAGCAAAGGCTTCGCTGACCACCGTAAACCTGCTCTTATTCGGGTTTACCTCGGCCAGCGCTTCCTCACACATCCTGATAATTTCTCCTTTTGCCGCGGCAAATCCTTCATAGCGGTTGCCAATTTTCTCAAATGCGCTGTATGACCCATCTGATATCCGGGATTCGGATGACAAAAAAAGATATACCAAGCTCATTATTTGTGCATCCGCATTAGACATCGAGCCTATACCCCAATAATACCATTTCATAGTACCTCCTAATAGCTATAATATGAACGTTTCCGAACTCTGCATAAACGCATCAAATTCAGTAAACGTTCTAAATTGCACGTTCCCACCCAGTTTCTCAGTGATGGAATTGGCTCCGGTAATGAAGCCGTCAATATCTCCAAGCTGCAGGGCGGTCTTTATACCATCAAAAGCCGTTTGAAAGGTCTGTATATGATCCGATAGATATGCGTCAATACGGGCTTCCATGTCAACCCGGTATTCCTGAATCATGCGAATTGTTTTTTTACATTCAGCCTCAATCCGTATCCGTTCCTGCTTTGCCAAATTTGCGGATTTAAGAGCGCTCACAAGCTGTCCATAAAAGGCGCTATTTAAAGCATAACCCAACATACCACCCAGTAAGCCTCCTATCACCGGAACCGGGAGAGCAATTTGACCGAGAACACTAAATACAGCGGACGCGGTAATGCCACTTCCTTTCTCTCCGAGTTCCTCAAGACAAGTAAGCCCATCAATTTCGCCTTTACAATATTTGGTCAAGGTTTTACCAATTTCCAGCGTTGCCGTCACTATCATTCCTGGAAGATTTGTTTTTTTTGCAAGTCCCTGCAATACCTTTGATTCTGCGTTTTGCATAAACGATTTTATGGTAGATCCCGCAAATGCGGTGGTATACGATACCAAGGCACCCTTGCCGGTTTCTTTTACTATGGCACACGCTGCTTCTTCCGGTGTTTTGTCCCCTTGCACGACCTCCATCAGATTACTGATAAGAGCCAAGCCCCCGCCTATGACTGCTTCCCGTCCAACCTGTTCCATTCCAGCGCGGTGACCTATCCCAGCTATATCCTGGGCTGTAGAAAGTCCTAGGTGAAGCCGGGCTTCCACCGCCTCTTGGTTGGATACATGACTTTTTCTGAGGAGATTCCCGCTTTTTTTATATTGCCCAATCTTTTTTTGGTACTTTTCGGCCAAGTCATACTTACCCTGCTGACGCAAGGCACTTACTTGCTTCTCACACTCCGTAATTTCTTCTTGGATATTCCGCTTTATCTCATCGTAAGCATCTGAGGGCACTTCTATTGGTGTATTCGTTTCACGGTACTTTTCATATTGATGAGATACAAGCTTATCCACGGTTTCCTTGGGATTCTTTCCGACGAATTTCATCTGTGCCCCGGAATTCGGGATGATATTCCCCGTGGAATCTATTTCTACATGATCATAGAGCGGATCATTGACCCGGCCAATATCATCAGTACGAACCACCCGACTTTTATCACCTTTGATTATCCGTTCAGCATTTTCCCTAGCGACCTCTTTTACTTCTGCAGAAAACCCTGCCTGCTGTTTGATATTGGCGTATCTATGGTCAGGATGAACCTTACTTTCCTCAATACTTTTTAAACTCCGCTTTAAAGTTGTACCCGCTTCCCTATCAACTCCACTATAGAAAACCAGATGTTCTTTAATTGCCGAACCATACCGTTGGATCGGCTCCGCAGCGGTTGCAACAATACCTGCATTCCGGATCCTTTGTATCCATGCTTCCTGTTCTTTCGTATCATCGGGGTTGGTAGGTTTTTGGCTCATACGGTGTTGTTTCCTCGTTTGCCTTCGGTAGTTTCAATTTCATAAGTATAAGCCAGAACAAGCAATTTGTGCAAGTATCTTGTCGTATTTATAGGGCCTGTTCATACTTGAGCCTGTTCAAAACTTCACGTTTTGAAACTGCCTCTCTTATCGTGCCGGCTGTTGAGGATGGAATACATCACTGGAGTTAGCAGTAAGGTCATAAAAGAACTCACCGTGAGGCCCCCCACAAAGGTTTTTCCAATAGGCTGGATCGTATCTGCCCCAGGACCGGGAAAAAAGGCGATGGGGACCATCCCCAGAATAGTGGTGAGGCTGGTCATGAGGATGGGCCGCAGGCGGTTCCTCCCGGCCTCAAGGCAGGCATCCCGGACTCGCAGCCCCCTGGCCCGGAGGGTATTGGTGTAGTCTACCAGAACGATACCGTTATTGACCACCACCCCTACCAAGGCCACGATCCCCACTGCAGAGAACACCGACATGGCTTCGTTACCGATCTTGTATATCCAAATTACCCCGATAAACAACAGGGGAATCGAGAAAAAGATGATCAAAGGGTCCACAAAGGATTCAAATTGACTGGCCATAAGGCCGAAAACCAGGAATACCGCGGCCGCAATGATAAAGATGAACCGGCGGTTATAGGCTTGAATTTCCTGGGCTTCCCCAAGGTAACGGACCGTTACCCCCTCATGGGGAACCAGGTACTGCTGCACTGTTTCTTCCAGCCGCCGCTGCATCTCCGTGGCAGCGATGCCTTGGGGGAGATCCCCGGTGATCCGGAGCACCCGCTCCTGATTTTCCCGGCGTATAGAGCTGGGGGAACGGCCTTCGGTAATAGCGGCCAGGTTGGAGAGGGATATTCGCGCGCCGGTTCGGCTCAACACAAAGATCGCATCCAGATTGGGAAGCCCTGTACGATCCGCATCCCGGAGCATCACGTTCACATTGATGAACCGGTCCCCCCGGCTGATAGTTGTGGCCGTGGTACCATCCATGGCGGTCCGGATCTCCGCAGCAATAGCGGATAAAGAGACCCCCAAGGCTGCGGCCCGGTCCCGGTCAATCTCAATGGACAGTTGGGGAGCTCCTTCGTCCAGATTCACTTCGGGATTCTCGATTTCCGGTAGATACCGAACCATGATACCTTTTATTTCATTGGCCACTTCCATAATCGCATCCGCATCCCGGGAGGAGATGGCGATCTCCACTGCTTGAGTGGTACCCATGGAACGGCCTGCCCGAAAAG
This sequence comes from Treponema sp., assembly GCA_031275325.1. GTDB lineage: Bacteria > Spirochaetota > Spirochaetia > Treponematales > Breznakiellaceae > JAIRLU01. Next base: position 5,214 of record JAISOX010000047.1, on the reverse strand, counting down.
CCACTTGAATCCCCGGAATTGCAGCGGTATAGGGGCTAAGTTTCGCGATGATTCGGTCAGGGGTATCGATCTGTTCCGCGGGAGGAGGCAGGGTTATCTGAATGGTCCCCTGGGTGTTCCCGCTCCGCCGGGCAGTGAGGATGATGTTTCTGAAACCCTGGATCTCTTCCCGGATGATCCCTGCAAGCTCCTGTAATACCCCCTCGGTGATTTCTATGGGAGTGCCTTGAGGCAAAGTAACGTTGAGGCTTATAGAATCATCGGTTCTGGCTCGGATAAAGAGATTCATCCCGATACCTCCAAACTGCATAAGAGAAAAGACCAAGATGAGGGCTACCAAGAGTAGTACCAAAAGCCGATGATCCAAGCAATAACGGATGGCAAAACGATACCCCTCATCCAGGCTTTGGAAAAACCCTTCCATTCCCTGGTCGAGGATCCGCAGAAACCGGAGTTTTAGGGGCTTCTGCTTCCGGGTATCAAGCCGCAGGATGGAACCGCACAGACTCGGTACTAGGGTCAGGGCCACCACCAGGGAACAAATAAGGGAAATCACCACCGTAAAGATAAGGTCGCTAAAAAGCTGGCCCATCATCTCCAGGTCGTTTTTATAAATGATCAGGGGTATAAACACACACAAGGTGGTGGAAGTGGAGGTGATGATGGCCCTGGTCATCTCCTGGCTGCCCAGGATTGCGGCGATTTCCGCTTTGGCCCCCCGCTCCCGGTAATTGTATACATTGTCCAGAATCACGATGGAAGCATCCACGGTCATGCCCAAGCCCAGAATAAGACCGGTCATGGTGAGAAGATTCAAGGTAAAACCGAAAATCGCCATGAACATCAGGGTGAGGAGGATGGATATAGGAATGGAAAGTCCGATGATGAGGGTTCCCTTGATGTTCCGCAGAAATATGAAGAGGATGACCATGGATAAGAGGGCCCCCTGCAGGGCGTTGGAGTAGACCTGGTTCAAGGTGGCGCTGATGAGCGAGGTGTTGTCGGAGAGCACTTCCAGGGTGATCCCCTGAGGCAGCGCTGCATTGACGCCCTCCAACGCGGCCCGAACCCGGCTGGCAACCTGTACTTGGTTACTGTCGCTTTCGCTGGTAACCTGGATGTATACCCCGCTCTGACCGTTCACCGAGACCCGGGTGGCGTTATCGTTATAGGCGAGGCTCACCTCAGCAATATCTTCAAGGCGTACCACCTGAGAGCGGTTCAGTTGGCTTATCCCTGTTCCTGACGCCGGGAGGGTTAAGGTTTTCACCACCAGCCGTTTTATCTGGTCCAGAGTTGTCAACTCTTGCCTGGTGAGGAGCTGATATTCCCGCACCCCCCGGGTAAGGCTGCCTCCGCTGGAAAGAACATTCTGGCCTTTGAGCGCGGCGCTGATGTCCTGCAAGGTGAGGTTGAATGCCCCCAGGCGGTTTAAGGAAACCGCCACCTGGATGATCTGGGTAGTGCCCCCGGTAACCTCTGCAGAAGCCACCCCCTGGATCCGCTCAATACTTGCCTGGATTTCATTTTCCGCAAAGAGCCTGAGCTGATCCGGCGGGTAATTGCCGCGGACTACCAGGCGCATGATAGGCATAGCGGACATATCAAAGCGCCGCACCGTGGGAGTTCCTGCATCGTCGGGAAGGGAGTTGGCCAAGCGGTTCACCAGGGTTTGGGCGTCGGTCATGGCCTTGTCCATATCCGTACCGTAGGCGAAGTTGAGGTTGATAAAACTGTATTCAAAGGAAGAGTTACTGGTCAGTTCCGTCAAGCCCCTGGAGGAGGCCAAGGCCCGTTCCAAGGGTATGGTGATATTCTGTTCCACATCACTAGGCCCTGCTCCAGGAAAACTGGTATATATGGACAAAACCGGCCGGGCAGTGGAGGGATAGAGATCCACCGCAATATGGGGAATCAGGGTGGCCGCGATGCCCATAGCGAGCGCGTATAGTACCACAATCGTTACAGGCCGTTTAACTGAGTATGCGGAAATACTCATGGAGTTATACACGTTAAGGTACCACCCGGACTAGATCGGCATCGGAAAGAAAATTTTGTCCCCCCGTAACCACCTGTTCTCCTGGCTCCAAACCGCTGAGAACCTCCATGGCCTCTTCACTTTCCAGTCCCAGGCGTAATTCCCGGCGTTCTGCCCGCTGCTCATCGGTAACTACAAAGGCAATCCAGGAACCGTAAGTATTGATCACCGCTTCCCGGGGGATGACAGGGACATCCTTCCGGGTTTGGGTTATCAGGTTTACCTGGGCAAACATCCCCGACCGGATCCGGGGATCCTGCTTGGTAAACCGGAGCCGGATCTTGAGGGTTCGGCTTGCAGGATCCAAGACCGGACTCACCTCATCCACCACCGCGTCAAAGGTCTCACCCGCTAGGGCTTCCAGAGAAACCACCGCGGAAAGTCCCTTCCGCGCGACATTGGAAAACCGTTCCGGCACAAAAGTCTCCACTAAAAGCCGGGAAAGCTCTCCCACCAGATATACTACGGTTTGGCTTGTCAGCGTATCCCCAGGAGATACCGGGGCTTGCAGGATCGTGCCTGAAATAGGAGACAGCACCGGGTTTTGAGCATAGATCTCCCCGGGCCGGGAAGGATCCACCATAGCCACTATATCTCCCTGTCGTACTGTATCCCCTACCTGCAAGCGGGCTTCGATGAGTTTTCCCGCAACCGTGGGATAAATGGCCACCTGGGTCCGGGGGATGACATCACCGTTGATCACCACTTTGGTCTCAATAGTACCCAACCGGACATCCTGGACTCGAACCGCAATGGCGTTCCGTGCCCCGGGGGTATTTCCAGGAGCGATGTTCCCGGTCTGTCGCTGTTCTGGACCGCCGCGGCCTTGCACAGGGGGCTGTCCGGTTCCAGGGGAAGGAGACCTGTTGCCTGAGGCAGCGTTCTGCTTGGCCATATAAGAAAACCCGATCAATCCGGCGAACACCAGGATAAGCCCGATGATTCCTCCAGTTACGAACCGGCTTGCCTTGCTTCGGGTCTGAGGGTTAGTTGCCATTTTGATCCATGCTCCTCCAGTCTAGGTTCAGGGCAGCAGCGAGGTCCAAGATCATGAGGACATAGGCTAATTCCCCGTCCACGAGCTGCTGCCGGGACTCAGCCCATTTACTGCGGGTATCTTCCAGTTCAAGGAATTCCACTGTACCCTGCTGGAACCCTTGTTCCGTCAAGGTATAGGTCCGTTCGGCAATCTCCGCCCGAAGCCGGGCTATTTCAAGGCTGTCCCAGGAACTCCGGAGATTCGCGGTAAGGGAACGAATCTGAGACATGGCGGTATGTTCGGTATTTTTCAGGTCTAACCGGGCCTTTTCGACCGCAGCGCCCGCTGCAGTAATGGCTTGACTGTTTTTGGTACCTGGAATCCAAGGATCCAGAGGGATGGAGATGCTCAGGTTTCCGCTGAGGGTATCGGAAAAATCCCCTGACCCATCCCCATTTCCCCGCCATTGGACGGAAAGGCTCAAGGAAGGAGCCCGGGCATTCAAGATGGTTCGAGTTTCCTCGGAACGGACCCGTTCAATCTGCTGGCGCATACTCAGAATATCCGGCCGTTGGGCAAGGTATTGGTGAATCAGGGTTTCCGGGTCAGCCTTCCAGGGCCGGATCACCAGGGATCCTTCCAGCGCCACCTGCCCGGTTTCCCCGGTTTGCTCATACCCTAAGAGAAGAAGAAACGCTCCCAGCGCGGTATTATAGGCAGTCTGGGCCTTACTTAACTCCAGTTTAGCGGTTTCCACGCTGAGCTGGGTTTGCAAATAACTCAGCTCCCCGGTAAGCCCATACTCAAAGGCTATCCTGCTTTTTTCCCGCTGCTTTTCCGCGAGATCCAGGGTTTCTTGAAGAAAAGCCAGCCGGTTCTTATCGGTCAACAAGGTGTAAAAAGTCTTAGTAACCTGGATTGCAAGCTGCCGCTGGGCCTGGTCATAATTGAGCAGCTCCGTCTGGTAGGCTAATTGGATTATTTTCATGGCGCTGGGCAGTCCCCCCTGTAAACTCAGGTTCAGCCCTGCAGAAACGCTATACCCCAAACCGCTTTGCTCCAGTTGAAACCCCTGGCCGGTAAACCAGGGTGTACCGTAACTCAAGCCTGCACTGGCGCTTATAGAAGGAAAGAGTTCCGACCACAGATGAGTCGCCGCGTATTGAGCGGTACTTAGGTCTATGGCGCTTTTTTGCAGGTTTAAACTTTGTGCTGTCGCTGCTTCCACTGCCTTGTCCAGGGATAGGATCAATATCGGAACTGCTTCCTCTGCTATCCCGGGGACCAAAGGGCAAAAAAAACAAAGAATTCCCCATACCAGGACCCTTTTAAGGAACATCCCTAGTACCATCTCCGCTCCTCTACACGTATGTAATCACATGAGGCTGTTTCAAAACCACCGGAGTTTTTAAAAACTTCGTATTACTACTATAAAGTACTGGCCTTAATTTATAGTTACATCGGGAATAGAAAAATTCCGGGGTTTAGAGGCCTTGCGGTGCAATGAAGCCAGCAGCCCGTTCCTTTTAGGGGAATGAGCAGAGCTTTTCAGGCTGCCTAAGCCTCCTATCACAAAGGAGCTTCATGTTCAGCGGATCATCCAGAAGGTGTTTCAATCGTCTAGGGTCTTGATGAGGGACAGATCTCCGGTAGCCCCGGCACGGAGAACCGGTTCCATATAGGTATCCACGTCCGCTGCAGTCAGGGGAACAGGCATATTCTTGAGTTTCATCTCAAGGTGTGGATCCTTTGCCGCCTGCAAAGCCCGGGTGAGATGGGCTTCGGTAAAGCCTGGCAGGTCCTTGAGCTTGGCTGGCGCATGGATGGATTGGGCAAAGCGGATCATCCCTTCGGCAAAAGTCAGTGCCAGGTCACGGCCCCGCAAAGGTTCAAGGGGCTTGGTAATATGCCCCTGTTTGACCAAGACCCTCCCCACTACTTGAAGCTGTTTTTCTATGGCAGTGCTGTAAAAAACCACATAGTAAGGGTTTATAATGCCACAGGCCCTTCCGTGAGATGCAATATCAACCAGAGAAAAACTGGTAATGTGGGCGCCGCTGGTACCTCCTATCATAATCGGGTGGTGATCTACAAAGTATGATGGAAGGGTAAAGACAACAGGGACACAAAGAAATACTATAGAACGATGTTAATAACTATAGCAATCAAGGGTTCCCCTTGCCACAGTCCTCATGTA
>JAISOX010000023.1 GCA_031275325.1 Treponema sp. | reverse complement strand
TATATTGACGGCAAAAACCGGCTGACCCTGACCAATGGGAAATCCGGGGTGGTCCGGGTTTCTGACGGGGTTCACCGGATATATGCGGAACTGTATACGATGAAGACAGAGGAGGTAACTTTCAACGCGTCCGGGGGAATCGTTATGATCAGCGTGATGGCCAATTCGGTAAACGACTTTGTTATCATGGTGGACAGCGGCGCTCCGGCTGCGGCGGCTCCGGTTTTTACCAGACCGGCGATTCCGGCGATACCCCAGCCTGCGCCGGCAGCGGCAAGACCTGCGGCTCCGGTTACGCCGCCGCCGGCAACCCATAGCGGTCAATCCACGTTAGAAACCGCGCTCTATCGGGCTGGGGATGTGATCATCGCCCGCCTCCAGCCGAAAACGACCATCGCGGTGGTGAGCATTGCGTCCCGGGATGCGGAATCCGCGGAATTCGTGCTTGACGAGCTGGCCTATGTGATAGTGAGTTCGGGGAACTTCAAGGTGGTTGACCGGAAGAGTCTTGACGCAATCCGGAGTGAACAGAATTTTCAGTTATCCGGGGATGTGGATGATGATTCTGCGGTGTCCATCGGGAAATTGTTGGGGGCCAATATCGTCATCACCGGAAGCATCAGCGGTACGGGGTCTACCCGGCGCTTGCGCTTGAAAGCCCTGGACGTTAAAACTGCGGAAATAGTGGCTATGGCATCAGAAGCGTATTAGAAAAGGTGCGCCTTAACCGGAACCCCTGGATTCAGTTCCACAGGCCCCCTTGCAAAGAGGGGGCCTTTTTCATAGAGCCTGAGGTTTGACCTGCCGGACGCGTCCTCCCCTGATCAGCTTTACATCCATATCCCTCACATCTCCAGCACTCCTCCACGCCCCATAACGCCCGCCGCAGGCGCGCCCAGCAGGATGTAGGAACGAAGGGACGTGCGCCTCACCCTCAAACCCATCAGCCCCCGGTCCCCCCGGTATTAGACTCCGAGCCGGTTCCGCCGGATTAGATCCAGGGTGGTCTGTATGGTGCAGGGCCGGTGTCCCTTGAGGGGCAGGATCCGTTCATGGATCGCGTCAATGATCCAGTCCGCCTGGGGAAAGTAGAGTTGTTCCATCTCCGCTGCCGGGGTTATCCAGTTCCGGCTTCCCACCACGGTTACTGGCGCATCCAGGTAATCAAAGGCAAAGGTCTGCACATTACTAGCCACGGTGTGCAGAAAAGAACCCCGTTCCGCTGCGTCGCTCGCCAGCAGCAGCCGTCCGGTCTTCTGCACTGATTCGATGATGCTCTGGTAGTTCAGCGGGTTAATGAAACGCAGGTCCATCACTTCCGTATGCAGCCCATATACCTTTTCCAGCTTTTCCGCTGCGTCCAGGGCCTTGTACAAGGTCGCCCCCAGGGTAGCGATGGTAAGGTCCTTGCCTGGTCTCCTTATGACCGGTTCTCCTTCAGGCACTTCGTAGTACCCTTCGGGGACGCCCGTGCTTTCAAAGTGTTCGCTCATATCGTAGAGGAGCTGGCTCTCAAAGAAGATAACCGGATCCGTCCCCCGAAGGGCCAGGTTGAGCATACCCTTGGCGTCGTAAGGGGTAGCGGGGAACATGGCCTTAAGCCCAGGAATGTGGGCCACCAGAGCGGACCAATCCTGGCTATGCTGCGCGCCGTACTTGTTCCCCACCGAAACCCGGACCACCAGGGGCATTTTGAGCAGCCCTGCGGACATGGCCTGCCATTTAGCGGCTTGGTTGAAAATCTCATCTCCTGCCCGGCCCAGAAAATCGCAGTACATGAGTTCCACCACTGCCCTGCCCCCGGATAACGCGTACCCCACGCCGGCCCCTACTATGGCCCCTTCGGAGATGGGGCTGTTGAAGAGCCGCGTATAAGGCAGCAGTTCCGTGAGTCCCCGGTACACCGCAAAAGCCCCTCCCCAGTCCCGGTTTTCTTCCCCCCAGGCCGCCATAGTGGGGTCAATCGCGAACCGGTGAACCATCGCCTCAAATAGGCCGTCCCGGTACTGGAACGCCTTGTTCTTGGATACCTCCTTTCCCTGTGCATCAAAGCCATAGCGACTCTTCCCTGCCAGGGCCTTCACCCGGGGGTTTTCCCTCAGCGGCTGGGACAATTCCGGTTCCCGGTCTTCCAGCTTTTCAACCCTGCCGGAAGAGAACATCACCGATTCGATGAAAGCCCCTCCTGCACGGGGAGAAACCTCATCATCAACCGCCAGTCTCACCACTGCCTGGAGTTTGGCGCTCACCTGTTCCTGCAGCGCCTTCAAGCCCTCCTGGGAGATGAGTTCATGTTCCACCAGGTAGTTCCCGTACCTTTCCAGGGAATCCATCTCCTGCCAGAGCTTGATCTCTTCAGGGGTACGGTAGCTAGACGCATCCGAAGGGGAATGGCCGGAGATCCGGTAGGTCAAGGTATCCAGGAGAACCGGCCCCTTCCCTGCCAGGAGGATTTCTTTTTTCCGGGCCACTGCATCTGCCACTGCCAGAGGATTGTACCCGTCCACCCGTTCAGCGTGCATGTTTTCAGGATTCACCCCCGCGCCGACCCGGGCCATAATCCCATACCCCATGGTTTCCCCCGCGGTCTGTCCTCCCATACCGTAGAAGTTATTAAAGAAGTTGAAGAGTATAGGCGGCGCCCCTCCTGCCTCTTGAGGCCAGAGGGTCCGGTACTGGTCCATGGCAGCGAGCATCATAGCCTCCCATACAGGACCGCAGCCCATAGAAGCGTCCCCGATATTGGCGATGACTATACCGGTCTTACGGTTGATCCGCTTGTAGAGGGCCGCTCCCACGGCAATATCCGCAGAACCTCCCACGATGGCGTTGTTGGGCATGGACCCCAAGGGGGTAAAGAAGGCGTGCATGGAACCGCCCAAGCCCCGGTTAAACCCCGGCTTCCGGGCGAAGATCTCCGCCAAAGTGCCGTAGAGGACGAAATTTTCCCCCAGATCCCTGATACTGGTATAGGGGATCTTTTCCGCCACTGCCAAGGTTTCTCCCTGGAGGAAGTCCTTCATAATGGCTTCAAGCTGCTGTTCCCCTCCAGGATTAGGTCCCCCAGCAGAGCCGGTAAGCTGCCATAGGGCGGAATAACATTTGGCCAGGATCTCCCCGTGGCTCCGGTGGCTCCCAAAGATACAATCCTCTAGGCTTAGATTGACGCACTGCCCCACTGAGGAAGCCTCTTGCCCCATGGAAAGATGAGCCGGCCCTTTATGGTTATAGGTAATACCCTTCCAGGTCCCCTGGGTCTTAAAGGTATTCAGCATGGTTTCAAATTCCCGGATGGTGAGCATATCGTACCATATTCGGATGAGCCTTTCTTTTCCGTACCGGGCGGCTTCTGTTTGAAAATCCCCGGTATACTGATTAACCGGTATGCTCTTGATGGCAAGCATCGCCGGTTTCCGTACCTCCTGCGGGTATACGACAAGTGATTTAGGCATATCTTTTCCTTCCTTTTTCCTTTTTTCTTTTTTTCCTTACTTCTTATGGCCTGTACTGAGCAATCGGCACGTCCTATGAGGGTTCTCCCCCTTGTTTCGGAAGAACCCGCTTGTTCCATCTAGGATACCTTATACAAGGCCCCTTAGAGTTGTTCCGCGCAATCGATCCTTTCCGCAGCCGCTTCCCTTTTTCCTTTCTTTTTCCTTACATCTTATGGCCCGTACTGAGCAATCGGCACGTCCTATGAGGATTCTCCCCCTTGTTTCGGAAGAACCCGCTTGTTCCATCTAGGATACCTTATGCAAGGCCCCTTAGAGTTGTTCCTGCAATTCCTCCCCGCTGTCGCTCTCTTTTTTCTTTCTTTTTCCTTACATCTTATGGCCCGTACTGAGCAATCGGCACGTCCTATGAGGGTTCTCCCCCTTGTTTCAGAAGAACCCGCTTGTTCCATCTAGGATATTTTATGCAAGGCCCCTTAGAGTTGTTCCTGCACAATCGATCCTCTCTGCAGCCGCTTCCCTTTTTCCTTTCTTTTTCCTTACATCTTATGGCCCGTACTGAGCAATCGGCACGTCCTATGAGGGTTCTCCCCCTTGTTTCAGAAGAACCCACTAGTTTCATCTAGGATATTTTATGCAAAGTCCCACACAGCGTCCCGGATCAGTTCACTCACCGTAGGATGGGGGAATATGAGCTGTTTTACTTCCTCAATAGAAAGTTCCTGTTCGATGAGGACCGCCCCGCCCCAGATAAACTCTGAGGCGTAGGCCCCCACTCCGTGGACCCCCAGGATCCGCCGGGAACCGGCGTCCGCGATGACCTTCACCGCGCCCTGGCCTGCGAAGGTGTTTTCCGCCACAAAACGGCCTGAGAGCCGCATAGGTACCGTGGCTTTAAGGATAGGGATACCCTTCGCCCCGGCCTCTTGCTCGGTGATCCCTACCCCTGCGGCTTCGGTGATGCCGTACACTGCCCAGGGCACAGCATCATACCGCATCCGGTTACGCTTTGAAGGGATTCCGTCCAAATACCCGAGGATGTCCGCTGCAGCAACCTCTGCCATGCGGTACGCGGAATGGGCCAGGAGGCTCTTCCCGGTTACATCCCCGGCAGCCCAGATCCCCGGCACATTGGTCCGCATCCGATCATCCACAATAATCCCCTTAGGCCCCAAATCGACTCCTCCGGCTTTGGCGCCCCAGGTATCCAGGACCGCCCGGCGGCCCGCAGCTATAAGCACCTGATCCGCCTCCAGGGACTCCCTTTTTCCTTCCTTGGTTACCAGATAGACCGTACCCTGGCGGATTTCTTCAACCCTGGATCCCAGCGTAAACTGTACGTTTTTCATGGTCCCCCGGAGCAAGGGGGCCTGCTCCTGGTCCATGAAGGGAATGATCTCTTCCATCATTTCCACAACCTGAACCTGGGTTCCCAGGCTTGCGAAGAGTCCGGCGAATTCCACGCCGATGACCCCGCCGCCGATAATTGCCAGCCGTTTCGGTATCCTTGCAATGGCCAAAAGCCCGGTAGAATCCACCACTGCCGGGTTGTCCTGGATCCCTGGTATAGGGGGCAGCGCTGGAACGGACCCCGCGGAGACCAGAATCGTCCGGCAGGTATGTTCTTCTTTACCTCCCCCGTTCAAAGCGACCTGTACGGTTCCGGGCCGGTCCCCTGAAGGGGCTTCCTGAATTGCTCCACGGCCTGCCACTAAGGTTACGCCGTATCGTTTCATTTGGCTGACCAGACCTCCCCGCAGTTTTTCCACCACCTCGGTCTTCCAGCGCTGGATTCCAGCCCAGTCAAAGGAGACGCCGGTAAAGGTAAGGCCGTACTTATGGGCTTCCTGAGCATGGACATAACGCTTGGCAGAGTTGAGCAGGGTTTTGGTAGGGATGCAGCCCGCGTTGAGGCAGGTCCCTCCCAAGTATGCCGCTTCTATCAAGAGGACCTTTTTCTTTGCCTGACCCAGGCGTTCCGCAGCGAGATACCCTCCTGGGCCGCCGCCAATAATTATGGTATCATACATGGTACATCTCCTTGTTTGCTTTCTATAGAAAGGCTTGCCCGGAGCACGTGAGCGTTCTTAGAGCAGCCATAGATCGATATCCGCCACCGCTTCTCCTAAGGCTTTGAGGAACCGCGCTGCTGGAGCGCCATCCACTACCTGGTGGTTGAAGGTGAGGCTGAAACCAATCGTCGGCTCAAACCTCATATCCCCCCCTATGGACAGGGGGTTAAGCTCTATCCCGCAGACCCCCAGGATGGCCACCTCTGGGGGGTTGAGTATGGGGGTAAAGCTGCTTATGCCCAGGCTGCCCAGGTTGGTAACGGTAAAGGTGGACCCTGAGAGGGCCTCAGGCCCTATTCCCCCCTGGTTACAGGCCGCGGCCAGCCATTTGGCTTCAGCGGAAATCTGCCGCAAAGACCGGAGATCCGCGTTCCGAATAACCGGGACCATGAGTCCCCGTGGGGTATCCACTGCCACCCCCAGGTGTACCCGTTCAAAGGTTCGCACCAAGGTTTCTCCGGTCCGAGGATCCTGAATTTTATGGGCGTTCATGTAGGGGAACCGGGGGAGTATCCGGGAAACCGCGGTCAAAATGAGATCATTGATACTGGTATTCGCCAGTCCGAGGCTTGCATCCGCAGCCTTAAGCCGTTCCCGCATTTCCTTGAGCCGTACCGCAGATGCGCTGCTATGCAGGGTACAAGGAGCGTTTTCCCTCAGGGAAAGGAGCATCCGATCTGAGATGATCTTGCGGATACCCTTAACCGGGGTTTCAGCGCTCTTTCCTTCTCCTTCCGGCCCGGTCTCTTCACCCCCTGGTACTGATGGTATGGTGCCTACAGGGGCGGGGCTTACTCCAGCGGTCAGGTCCCCCAGGGTAAGCCTGCCTGCAAGCCCGGATCCGGGGGCATGGGGCATGACCGCTCCTGCACGCAAGGCTTCCCGGGCCGCAGCAGTACATCGGGGACGTTCCTTGAAAGCCTCTTCTACATCCCTTTCCAGGATCCGGCCCCCCGGACCTGAGCCGGTAAGACCCGTAAGGGGAAGCCCTTCTTTTTCCGCCTTCTGTCGCGCCCGGGGAGATGCGGCTTCGGGCCTCCCTTCTTGAACAGGGGTAAACCCAGACAGAGCCTCATGAATCGGCTCTTCCGGGAGGCGCAGCGCTTCCTCTCCTGGTCCGGGCGCGGTCTTGTCCAGCGCGGCCTTCCAATCCTCCCCGGGGCTGCCAATCACCGCGATAGGCTTCAAAACCGGAACATCATCTCCCCTCGCGCTGAGGAGCTTCAAAACCGTACCTTCCGCTCCTGCAGGGACTTCAAAAGTGGCCTTATCGGTTTCCACATCGCACAGGGGGGTATCTGGGGCCACCCTATCCCCTTCCTGTACCTTCCAATCCACGATGATACAGGATTCCACCGTGTTCCCCTGCCGGGGCATGATCGCTATATGGGCCATAGCTGTGATTTACTCCTTTAATATTGATGCCGGTAGTACCTTGTACCGCCTCATCTCGTAAACCTCTAACAGACGCGCTAAAGGGGGGCCCTCATAAAACCGGTCTGCTCACTGTTAAACCCGTTTCTGCGGCTCCCAAGCAGCGAGCTCTGCCGTACTTGCTAAGGGAACAGGCGGGGCCGCGGATGACCGGGTTCATACAACAGAAACTCGGGGAGGATAGGGCCTTTCCTTTCCCTTAACCTGGATATCCTCCTTTCGCCATGCTTAGGTAAAGTGCATTCGACCAAAAGAAAAGGCCCGGATACGAAAGGAGGGAAATTATCTCCATAAGGCCGTTCATGATTTTGTCGAACTCATGGTATGTAACTCTTTTTATGTAAGAATTTTCCGAAAAAAACAAGCGGTCTAAGAGCCAGGGTGATTTTTGCCTGTTATAAGCCCGGATAAGGAAAGGCGGAGTATTCCAGGGCCGATAAACTGTAAGTGGAGTGAGCTGTGGGAAGGAACGACGGCAACGAAGTTGCCGAAGCGACTGACCTAGTACATCATAACAATTAAAACTTTACAAATAATGAAAGAAGCGGGAGTATTCTCGCGGGAGAATAGTACCAATGATACGAACCAAACGGAACATAACACTCCCCCGGAAGAACATCATGAACGGGAGTATTTACGCACACCGGGAAACGGAGTGTCAAATGAGTGAAACGGGCAGCCATCGTCCTTGCCCTGGATACCGCAGGCGGACGGAAACCGGAGACCGAAGCGGACAACGCACACCATATCGGGGTAAGCCGCCAGACCCTCCAGAAGGTGAACAAGGATTTTGAAAGGGCGGCAAACCTCAACGCCTTTTTACAACGTACCAAGCGGGAAACCCCGCCGGTTCCCCCCAAGTAACCGGTGAACGGGAAGCCCGTATCATTGCCCTGGCCTGTAGTGCGCCGTCTGAGGGATACGCCGGGTGGACCTTGCGATTATGCGCTGATACCTGGGTGGAATTACCGTATATCGATTCCCTATCCCCTATGACGGTAAGCCGCCTTTAAAACACGGCTTACCCCCCTCTGAAGGACTGCTGGTGTATTCCCCCGCAACACAACGGAGCGTTTGCGGCCGCCAGGGAAGGAGTGCTGGCCGTCTATGCCCGGCCGTATGACGAAAAGCGCCCCGTGGTCTGTATGGACGAGAAACCTTCTCAACTGCTTGACCATGAGCGGGAGTCGTTGCCGGCAAAGCCGGGACACACCGAAAAGTCGATACCGAATACCGGCGGAACGGGACCTGCAGTATGTTCATGGTCACCGAGCCCCTG